>DATDPT010000117.1:0-4259 GCA_035292605.1 Acidimicrobiia bacterium | reverse complement strand
GATTCGGGTCGTGACGGGACAGCCAATCGATCACAGCACGATTGTGCCTCTTATCCTGCTGGTCCGTGGTTTCCGAGATCTTCGACACAGCCGCCTGGGACCCGGTCCCCGGTTTCGATCTGACCGACATCACCTATCACCGGGCAAAGAGCGCCGGAGTGGTTCGGATCGCCTTCGATCGACCCGAGGTCCGCAACGCCTTTCGGCCACATACCGTCGACGAGCTTTTCAGCACCCTGGACCACGCCCGCCAGACCACAGATGTGGGGTGTGTCCTGCTCACCGGGAACGGGCCGTCCCCGAAGGACGGGATATGGGCCTTCTCCTCAGGCGGCGACCAGAGGATCCGCGGAGCGGACGGGTACAAGTACGCCGAGGGCGAGGAGCCAGAGTCGGTGGACCCGGCCCGGGTGGGGAGACTCCACATCCTCGAGGTGCAGCGGTTGATCCGGTTCATGCCCAAGGTGGTGATCGCCGTGGTACCGGGTTGGGCGGTTGGTGGCGGGCACAGTCTCCATGTGGTCTGTGACCTGACCATCGCCTCCGAGGAGCACGCCCTTTTCAAGCAGACCGATGCGGATGTCGCCTCCTACGACGCCGGGTACGGATCGGCTTATCTCGCTCGCCAGGTCGGTCAGAAGCGGGCACGGGAGATCTTCTTCCTGGGCAGGAGTTACACGGCTCGGGAGGCCTACGACATGGGGATGGTCAACGCTGTCGTCCCCCACGCCGATCTGGAGAAGGTGGGGTTGGAGTGGGGCGTCGAGATCACCCGCAAGAGCCCAACCGCCCAGCGCATGCTCAAATTCGCCTTCAACCTGATCGACGACGGCTTGGTCGGCCAGCAGATCTTCGCCGGGGAGGCCACCAGGCTCGGATACATGACCGACGAGGCCCGAGAAGGCCGGGATGCCTTCCTCGAAAAACGAGACCCGGATTTTGGCCACTATCCCTGGCACTTCTGATGCATTGACCGCGTTCCAGGCCTGGAAGACGGCAGCTCGGATCCACACTCTGCCGGCAGCCGTGGTGCCGATCTTGGTGGGAGGGGGTCTGGCCCTCGGCGAAGGGGTATTCCGCGGGGATGCCTTCGCATTGGCCCTGCTGGCCGCAGTCGGGATCCAGGTCGCCGCCAACTTCGCCAATGACGCCTCGGACGCCAAACGGGGTGTCGACACCAGCGCTCGGCTCGGCCCACCCCGCATGGTTGCGCTCGGTGTTCTCACCCCCCGACAGATGTGGGCGGGGGTGATCGTGACGATTCTGATCGCGAGCATTGCCGGCGTCGGTCTGGCAGTGATCGCCGGGCCGCTGATCCTGGTCATCGGAGGCATCTCAATCATCGCCATGTTGGGTTATGTCGGGGGGCCGATCCCCTACGGGTACCACGGGTTGGGCGAGGTGTTCGTCTTCGTCTTTTTTGGGATGGTGGCGACCGTGGGCAGCAGGTACGTGCATGACATGTCCGCCCCGGCGGCCGCTTGGCTGCTGGCGGTCCCGGTGGGGATGCTGGTCACCGCGATTCTCGTGGCCAACAACTACCGCGACCTCGACACCGACGCCGCGACCGGCAAAAGGACACTGGCGGTGATCCTCGGAAGGGAGCAAACCAAGTGGCTGTATGCCGTGCTGGTCTATGGCGCCTTCGTGCTCATCGTGATCTTCGGCGTGGCTGGATGGACCCCGCTCCCCACTCTGTTCGCAGCGATGCTCACCCCCTATGCCGTCGGGCCGGTGCGGACGTTGTGGCAGAGCACAGACGGCCACTCCCTGATCCGGGCTTTGATCATGAACAGCAGGCTCCATCTCTGGACCGGGGTCATCCTGGCGGCCGGCGCCGCCCTCTGACCGGAACCGCGAACGGGCGTCGAAGCGTCCAACCGTCATGAAGAAGCTCTTGCTGGCCCTTTGGATCCTGGGACTGGTTGTGACCGCATGTGGCGATCCGGCCGAGCCTGGCTCGATCGAAGGGGCCTGGCAACTGGAATCGGGAACTCTGGACGGCGAGCCGATCCCCCTCGTCGATGGTCACCCGATCACCATGACGATCGAAGGTGACACCGTCGGGGGTGTCGCATCCTGCAACAGCTACGGGGGGTCCTACACCCTCTCCGATGGCGAGGTCACCTTCTCCGCGTTGTTCCAAACCGAGATGGCCTGTTTTCCTGAGGAAACCATGGCCGCAGAGAGCGCCTATCTCGAAGCGCTTTCCCGGGCAACCTCGTTGAGGGCGGGCGATGACTTTCTGGCCTTGACCGGTGACGGCGTCGAGCTCGCCTTCGTCGAGCTTCCCCCGGCCTGAACGATCCAAGAAGAGTGAGGCCCCCCGGGTTTCCGGGGGGCCTCACCTTGTTCATGACGGCGGGACGGCGCCAGCCGTCTCGCCGCAACTGCTTAGCGGGAGCGCTCCTTGGCCAGGTTCACGGTGAGCTGACGCCCGCCCATGTCCTTGCCGTTCAACGAGGAGATGGCATTCTGCGCCTCTTCGGCCGAATCCATTTCGACGAACCCGAAACCACGGGACCGACCGGTGTCGCGGTCATTGATGACCTGCGCCTTGGTCACACGACCGTGGGGGGCGAATAGGGACTCCAATTCCGCGGAGTCGGTGGTGAACGAGAGGTTCCCCACATATAGGTTGGTGGACATTGACATGCTCCTTCCGAAGCTCGAACCGTCGAAGTGCTTGACGCCCCACAGCTCGCCAACCGAGGTTCACCTTCGATTTGAAACGGAGGGTCTAGGTAGGCACCTGTGGCGACTTCACCCGACGGTACGAAGGAGCGAAGAAAGGCGCAGCACGCATCCAGGCGTGCGCTGTGTTTCTCACAGTAACCGTTCCGCGCCGTTAATCCGAGTCCGCCGGAGCGGTTCGAGGATTCGAACCAGCTGCGACGTTTCCCGTCTAACGGCCCCACGGGGTTAGGGTGGTCATTGCGTATCTCACCACCAGGCCTCGCAGGCACGCCCCGCGACCGGCCAGGTTGGACCGGATGAGAAGTCCGGCCCCGGGCTCTATTGGCGTCTTTGTTCGGAAACGACCCGGTGAGTCGGCGCCTTCCGCGACCAGAGGATTCACATGGCACAACGAGGACGTGAGGCAATGAGCAAGCGGGCCCGGGAACGGACCCGTCAGGAGAAGCAAGAGGCTAAGCGCCAGCGTCGCGAGGACCGGGTCGAGGAATCTGCCCAGGCCGAAGTCCCCGACGAGACAGCCCTCATGGAGGAATTCAGAAGCCTCAGCGAGCAATACAACGCCAACCTCGTCAGCGAAAGCCACTACGCAGAAGAGAGACACCGGATCTTCGTCGAGCTGGGGATCGAGACCGACCAGGACTAGTGACCGGATGGCCGCACCGGATCAGGTTCTCTAGCCCTCCCCCTCCGCTGAAGGGTGCCAAAAGACCCGAGATTGTTTCGCGGAGGACCCTTTTCTCGGGCAGTGGGGAATCGTTAACTTCGTGTTGTTAGGCCCAACAGGGAGCAAACCAGCCTTGCCACATCTCTTCGACTTCTCGGCCACCGACGGTTCCGACCGGGACCTGCTCGGAGGAAAGGGCGCCGGGCTGGCCCGGATGACCTCGCTGCAGCTGCCGGTCCCACCCGGTTTCACCATCACCACCGAGGTCTGCCGGCTGACGATGAGGGACGGCCACGTTCCAGATGACCTGTGGGTGGAGGTTGACGCCGCGATCGCGCGGCTGGAGGACCGTACCAACCGCGTTTTCGGGGGAGGGCCGGTTCCGATCCTGCTCTCGGTGAGATCTGGGGCCAAATTCTCCATGCCGGGGATGATGGACACCGTCCTCAACCTTGGGATCAACGACGACCTGGTCAAGACGCTGATCGAGTGGTCGGGCGATCCTCATTTTGCGTGGGACGCCTATCGCCGCTTCGTGCAGATGTACGGAGATGTGGTCCTCGGGGTGGACGAGATCCTGTTCCAAGACGTTCTCGGCGAGCTCAGGGCGTCGGCAGGCGTTGAGGACGATTCAGAGCTCGACACCTCCCACCTGGAGGTCGCCACCCGCCAGTTCCAGGCAATCGTCGAGCAGCTCCGGCCCGGCCAGCTCCCCACCGACCCTCGTGAGCAGTTGAAGGGGGCGATCACGGCCGTGTTCAGCTCCTGGAACACCAAGCGAGCCATCGAGTACCGGAGGATCAACGCGATTCCCGACGACCTGGGGACCGCGGCCAACGTGCAGATGATGGTCTTCGGTGACCTCGGTGACGACTCAGGCACGGGAGTCTGCTTCACC
>DATDPT010000116.1:0-9027 GCA_035292605.1 Acidimicrobiia bacterium | reverse complement strand
TTCTTGACGATGTGTCTCGACATCTGACTCCCAATCAGCTGACCGATCAGTGACACTACACACCCTCCTGACAACCGTATAGGCTTGGTTTCCAGCCACAAGGCGCCGATCGAAGGACTAAGGAGCAAGGGATTCAGGATGGACAAGGGGAACGTGATTGTCGTAGGTGGGACCGCCGGCATTGGGCTCGAAGTGGCGCGTCACTACGCAGGCAGGGGCCACCAGGTGGTGATCACGGGGCGAGATCCCGACCGTGCTGTCGAGATCGCTTCGGAAGTCGGCTCCAATGTGACCGGTCTCGGGATCGACTTGACAGATCCCTCCCTGATCGCTCCTGCCCTCGAAGGTGTCGGCCCGGTGTCGCGACTGGTAGTCGCCGCGATTGCTCGTGACAACAACCTGACGAAGGAATACGACCTCGCGGCAGCCACCGAGCTGACAACGATGAAGCTCGTCGGCTATGTCGAGGTCATTCATGCACTTCTCCCCCAACTCACCGACACCAGCTCCGTGGTTCTCTTCGGCGGAAGAGCCAAAGACCGCCCCTATCCCGGTTCGATCACAGTGACAACAGTCAATGGTGGGGTGAGCTCGATGATTCGGTCACTCGCTGTCGAGCTCTCACCTATTCGGTTCAACGCCCTGCACCCCGGAATCGTCGGAGACAGCCCGTATTGGAAGGACAAGCCACTGGACGCGGTGCTGGCCAGGACGCCAACAAAACGCTTGGTCGCGATGGCGGACGTGGTCGACGCCACCTTCTTCCTTCTCGAGAATCCGTCCGTGAATGGCGTGAACCTCTATGTGGACGGTGGCTGGCTCCTGATGTAGGGAGACCGGCGCCTATCCTCGCCCCCAGAATGGAAGGGTCGCCAATTGACTGAGGAGTTGGAGGGAATCGGCGCTCGACTCCGAGACGAGCGGACGAGGATCGGAATCAGTCAACGGGAGTTGGCTCGTCGTCTCGGGTTGTCGCCCAGTCTGATCTCCCAGCTGGAAAGCGGGCTGTCGAAGCCATCGGTGGGCACGCTCTACGCCATCGTGACCGAGCTCGACCTGTCACTCGACATGCTGCTGCGAGGCGCAGATCATTCCTCGTCTCTCGGGAAACCTGCCAAGGCAGGTACCGGCAATGGGGGCCCGAGCCCTCTGGTTCACCCGGATGATCGGCAGGCCATTGACCTGGCCTCCGGCGTCCGTTGGGAACAGCTGAGCCCAGATACTGAGCATGGCGTCGATTTTCTCCACGCGGTGTACGAGGTCGGCGGAGCGTCAACCCCGGACGAGTCGTTGATGCGCCACGATGGCAGGGAATACGGATACATCATCTCGGGCCGTCTGGGGATCCAGCTCGGCTTCGACAATTACGAATTGAAGCCGGGTGATTCGATCGGCTTCGACTCGACCCAACCTCACCGATTGTTCAACATCGGCGAGGAGCCGGTCCACGCCATCTGGTTCGTAGTGGGTCGCAGCAACGACCACCGGACGTCATCCTAGGAGCCCGAAGGAGGGAACAGTGGCCGACAGACGACTACTCCAGGGAGGAACCGTTCTGAGTCTCGACCCGAAGGTGGGGAACTTCGAGAAGGGCGACTTGCTAATCGAGGGATCGAAGATCGCTGCGGTCGGTCCCGAGATCCATGCGGACGACGCCGAGATCATCGACGCTTCAAACACCATCGTCATGCCAGGTTTCGTCGATACTCACCGTCACCTGTGGGAAGGCATTCTTCGCAACATCGGAACCGACGTGCCACTCGAAGGCGACGTCAGCTATCTCGCTTTCATCCTCAATGTGCTGGCCCCGGTCTACCGACCAGAGGACGTCTATATAGCGAACCTGGTGAGTGCTTACGGTGCGCTCGACGCCGGCATCACCACCATCCTCGATTGGTCTCATATCCAGACCACCACCGAGCACACCGATGCGACTGTTGAGGCACTACGGGCCTCGGGGATGCGAGCGGTGTTCGCCTACGGGAACCCATGGTGGAAATTCCCCGAAGAAGACCAAGACGACTGGTTTCGCGATGCCGCCTCCCGTTACTTCTCGAGCAAGGATCAGTTGCTGACCCTCGGATACGCCCCACCGGGGCCGGAATTCACGCCGTTCGAGATAGCCCAGGGACATTGGGAGCTAGCGAGAGAGGTTGGCGCCCATCTCACCGTGCACGTCGGGGTCGGCTCCTTCGGCAAAAACGACAAGGTCGGAGAGATGGGCCGGGCCGGCCTCCTCGGCCCCGACACCACCTACATCCATTGCACCACCCTCAGCGACGACGAAGTCCAGATCATCGTCGATACCGGTGGCACGTTCTCACTCGCTTGCCCCGTGGAGATGATGATGGGCCATGGCATGCCGCCCACGCAGAAGTTCCTCGATCGCGGCCTGGCACCGAGTCTCAGTGTGGACGTCGAGACCAATGTTCCTGGCGACATGTTCACCCAGATGCGATCTGCTCTGTCGCTCCAGCATGCGCTGATCTTCGATCAACAGCTGTCCGGGGCGCAAGAAGTCCCGGCGACTGCCACCAGCCGGGACGCCATCTCGTGGGCCACCATCGAAGGCGCCCGCGCCAACGCGCTCGAGGACAAGGTCGGGTCGCTCACCCCGGGGAAGGAAGCCGACGTGATCATGCTTCGAACGGATCGAATCAATGTGCTCCCGGTCAACGATCCGATCGGAGCCGTGGTCTGGGGGATGGACACCAGCAATGTCGATTCGGTTTGGGTAGCAGGCGACGCCAAGAAGAGGGACGGGGAGTTGGTCGGCGTCGACGTGACATCGGTCGGGCGCAAGGCGACCGAGTCCCGGGATTACGTCGTCCAGACCTCCGGGTTCGCCCTACCCCAGATCTGACCGCAACTCAGGAGTCGACCGACAACCGGGCCCGGCTGACGCCGATGCCACCCAGTGTGTCTGCCCCGTACCGTTCGATCTCGGCCTGAATGTCGAGCCGTCTCGCGGTCGGCGTGGTGCTCTCGTCGAGGAGCTCTGCGGGCACCAACCAACTGACCTCGAATTCGATGCCATCGGGGTCCCGCCCATAGAGCGCCTTGGTGCTCCCGTGGTCGGTTGCCCCAATCAACGCACCAGCGTTTGAGAGGACCTGGCCAAGCCGCGCCAGATCACTCAGGGTGTCGACCTCCCAGGCGAGGTGATAGAGACCAACCGCACCCCGGCCTGCGGCCGAGTCCGCGGCGCCGGCGCCAACGGAGAACAGACCCAAGTCGTGGTCATTGCTGGATCCTTCTGCCTGGAGGAACACTGCCCCGGGAAATTCCAGCGGCAGACGGCGGAACCCGAGCATCTCGGTGTAGAAGTCTGCCGAACGGTCGGCATCGCGTACGTACAGGACTGCGTGGTTGAGACGGTGGACGGGCATACAGGATCACCTTTGTCGACGTGTTGTCTGCCCAGTTACAAAGGTTTGACGGGCTCGCCTATTCCCCGCTCGACGATAGGAGCCCGGATCGGGGCAGGCTCAGACCCCTGCCCCGACATGGACATTGAACGTGGCGGGCGATTGGGCGCCGGTGAGCATTTCAGCCCGGCGACCGCAGGCGCACCGATACCGGACCACGATGCCGTTCTCGGTGTTCTCGATACCGTCCAGACTCGAGGTCCAGATGATGACCTCTCGGTCCAGATGATCACAGTGCACGAGAAACATCGGACACCTCCTCGGATGACGAGCGGTTGCGATCACTCTTCTTCGAACGTCTCACGACGGCTTTCCTGACCAGGCGGGCTCGATCGCCTTCGCGACGACGCTGATCCAGGATTTCCTGGCTGATCAGATATGCAGCGTAGGGAGTCATCACCATCTCCTCTTCTGTAATGAGCATCTCTCCTTACGAGCATTACATTACTGGAGGTCGTGTAACAAGTCAAACCAATTTGTCCCATTACAGTCAGGAG
This sequence comes from Acidimicrobiia bacterium, assembly GCA_035292605.1. Taxonomy (GTDB): domain Bacteria; phylum Actinomycetota; class Acidimicrobiia; order Spongiisociales; family ZC4RG35; genus JALYNX01. The sequence continues at coordinate 5,102 of DATDPT010000116.1, read as the reverse complement.
GACGGAGGAGGCCATTTACGATGCCACGCAATGACCCCCCTCGTCCTCACGACCCGATCCCTGAATCGGGCCCTGCTGGCCCGACAACTTCTGCTCGACCGCTCTTCCCTGTCACTGGTCCGGGCTCTGGAGAGGGTCGGGGGTCTGCAGACGCAGTACGCGCCGTCCGCCTACATCGCCCTGTGGTCGCGTCTCTCCGGCTTTCGCCGCGATCAGCTGACACGGGCCCTGATGTCTCGGCGTGCGGTACAAGGAACGTTGATGCGGAGCACTATCCACATCGTCTCTACCGGTGACTACTCCTTATTTGCCGCCGGGCTGAGGCGGATCCGGAGAGAATGGTGGCTTCGAGCCGCCACCGCCCGACGCCTCGAAGCGGCTGACTACCAGCAGGCGGCTTCGATCCTGCGCCGAGAGCTGGCGGCTGGACCCCGACCACGTGACGAGCTGATCGCGGCCTTGGGCCGCGCCGGCCTCTCCAAGGAAGCTTGGGAGGGGGCGGGGACTTGGGTGGACATGGTTCGGGTACCTCCATCGGGGACCTGGGAGCGGCGACGGGCCGACCTCTTCGGTCTCGCCGATGAGTGGCTGGGGCCCGCGAGTGTCAGCGAAGCAGAGGGTCTGGCTCACCTATGTCGCCGCTATCTGGGTGGCTTCGGTCCTGGTTCCCTGCGTGACATCTCGAGTTGGGCCGGGGTGCCCATCGCCACCCTGAGGCCGATCATCGAAGGCATGACACTTCGTCGTTTTCGCTCGGATCAGGATGAAGAGCTTCTCGATCTTCCCCGCTCCCCTCTCCCCGGCCCCGACCGCAAGGCGCCGGTCCGATTCCTCCCCACCTGGGACGCCACGCTTCTCGTCCATGCCCGGCGCGCCCTGATCCTCCCGGAGGCGTATCGGGGTCTGGTGTTCCACACCAAGAACCCACAATCGGTGGCCACCTTCCTGGTCGATGGCCAGGTAGCCGGTTCCTGGCGTCACGAGAAGGGGAGGATCCTGCTCACCCCATTCGCCCCCCTCCCCCGGGCCGCCCTCCGGGACCTGGAAGACGAGGCATCGGCACTGGCGGCCCTTCACGCATGAGGTCAGCGGGCGGCGGCCTTCTTGAAACGGGAAACGGCGAAGGGGATGAAGACCACCAGGATCACCACGATCCAGATCACAGACGCCAGAGCCGCATTCTGCAACGGCCAAGCATCGGACACCGGAGCCAACGGGTTGGTGTTCCCAAACAACCCCCGGACCGCCTGGGTCACTGCAGAGACCGGGTTCCACTCGGCAAACGCCTTCAACACCGTGGGGAAGTTGGTGGTAGGTACAAAAGCGTTCGAGATGAAGGTGAGGGGGAAGATCACCAGGAACGAAGCGTTGTTGACCACTTCGACACTGCTCACCGACAACCCCACCGTGGCCATTACCCACGAAATGGAATACGCGAACATCAGCAGCAGCGCGAACCCGGCGGCCGCCTCCCAGAACGAGGTGTGGATCCTCCAACCAACCACCAGCCCGGTGAGCGCCATGATCGTCACCACCAGGAGGTTGTTGAGCAGGTCACTGGTGGTGCGGCCAATTAGGACCGCAGAGCGGGCCATCGGCAGCGAACGGAAGCGATCAATGATTCCCTTGCGAATGTCGTCGGCGAGCCCCGAGCCGGTGATGGTGGCGCCGAAGATCACGGTCTGGACGAAGATCCCACCCATCAAGAAGTCGGTGTACTCGACGCCTGGCACCACGATGGCACTGCCAAACACGTAGGCGAAGAGAAGCACGAACATGATCGGCTGAATCGTTGAGAAGACCAGCAGGTCGGGGAGCCGAGTGATCTTGAGCAGATTGCGCTTGGTGACCACCGCACCATCGGAGAGAGCCGTGAGGACCGTCATGCCTCCACCACCTCCTCGGCCACATGCCCGGTGAGCCCGAGGAACACGTCGTCCAACGTCGGGCGACGCAGGGCCAGGTCGAGCGGGCTGATCCCTCGGGCATCGAGGCCGCGCACGGTCTCGATCAGGGCGTCGCCACCGGAACCGACCGGCACCGCCAGTTGCCGGGCGTCGTGGTCGACAGTGACCTGACCGACACCGACCACTGACAGCACTTCCCGAGCCGGCGCCAGATCGGCATCCGTTCGGACGGCCAACTCGATGCGCTCGCCGCCGACCTTGAACTTCAACTCTTCAGCTGTGCCCAATGCGATCACCTTTCCGTGATCGATCACTGCAATGGAGTCGGCGAGACGATCGGCCTCATCGAGAAAATGGGTGGTGAGCAGCAAGGTCGCGCCCTCCTTGACCAACTCCTCGATCACCTCCCACAGGCTGAGCCGGCTCCGCGGGTCGAGACCGGTGGTCGGCTCGTCGAGGAAGATGACTTCGGGTCGAGCCACCAGGGCCGCCGCCAGATCGAGGCGACGGCGCATGCCCCCCGAATAGGTCTTGACCTGACGGTTGGCCGCCTCATCGAGGTCGAACCGGTCGAGCAGGTCCAAGGCGCGGGCCCGGCTGGGTTGACGACCCATGTGGTAGAGCCTTCCCACCATGTCGAGGTTCTCAAAGCCGGTGAGGTTCTCGTCGACGGCGGCGTATTGGCCGGAGAGCCCGATCTTCTCCCGCAGTCTCGCCGCATGTTCCTTGACATCGAGCCCGGCAACGGTGGCCGTGCCGCTGTCGGCCTCGAGCAGGGTGGTGAGGATGCGAACCGTTGTCGTCTTACCGGCGCCGTTGGGGCCGAGCAGGCACATCACGGATCCCTCCGGCACCGCGAGGTCGAGGCCGTCGAGCGCGACGACCTCTCCGTAATGCTTGCGAAGTCCCTCGGCGAGGATGGCGTTGGTCATTGGGGCGGGCAAGATTAGCCGGTGCCCCAGACGCCGAAGTCAGGTTTAGTGGCCGCCCTCGACCCGCTACCCCATGCCGGGCGGAATACGATCACCGATACTCGAACAATCCGGCAGCGATGAGAGCGAGGGCCGCCAACATCGTGCAGACAAGACCTATCAGGGCGGCCTGACGCACCATGTCCCAGATATCCACCACATTGGAAGTCCGATGGGCCACCCGATAGGCCACGCTCCGTGTCAGCAGCACCGCCACGGTCAGGAGAGCGCAACCGGCCAGGAGTGGCACCGGAGACACGTCGACTCGTGACACCACTCCCCCAAAGTCCGAGGAGGCGTAGAGGATTCGCACAAGAATGGTGTACCGCGGCTTCAGGTCCTCGGGAACGGAACCGACACGATCCTGATGGTCCCGGTTCCGATCTTTACGCCGTCGCTACGTCCCTTGTATCCGGGGTCAGGGCACCGTAAGGATCTGGCCATGACGCGTAAAGAACGCGTTAGGGGGTACCGGTAGGAGTCGGCACGGCGGTATCAAAGGAGTCCCCGGCCTCGATATTCAGGGTCGCCGCTGCATGTCTTCGTGACGGCCGGCGCAGTCGGCACGATGGTCAGGCGCCGATGAGAGGCAAAGGGTGAGCAGTCGTTCTATACGCAGTTTCTGGAGCAAACAAAGGCTGGTTGGAAGACCTCTCGCCACGAGTGAAGAGGAAAGCCAACTCCTACCCAAGCGATTCGCTCTTCCCGTGTTCGCCTCGGACCCACTCTCGTCTGTGGCGTACGCCACCGAAGAGGCGATGCTGGTCCTGGCTCTGGCCGGGACTGCCGCCTACGGCTACCTGACACCAGTTTCCCTCGGCGTAGCCACACTTCTGTTGGTCGTCATCGTCTCATACCGCCAGACGATCAGGGCCTACCCCGACGGTGGGGGCGCCTTCATCGTCTCCAGTGAGAATCTGGGGATACGAGCCGGAGCAGTGGCCGCGGCGGCCCTCCTCACCGACTATGTGCTCACGGTCTCGGTGTCGGTAGCGGCCGGGGTGGCCGCCATCACCTCGGCGGCCCCGAATCTCATGCCGTGGCGAGTGGCCATGGCAATCGGATTCGTCGTGCTGCTCACAGTGGCGAACCTGAGGGGCGTGAAAGAGGCGTCGCGGCTCTTCGCAGCTCCCACCTATCTGTTCATTGTCATGGTGGGAATCATGCTGGGAATCGGGTTCATCAAATGCCTCGATGGCGTGTGCCCCAAGGCGGTCTCGTCGGGCATCGAACTGGAAACCGAATTGGGAGTGGTCGGCTTATTCCTCATCCTCAGAGCCTTCGCGTCGGGATCGACGGCGCTCACAGGAGTTGAGGCAGTGGCCAACGGAGTCCAGGCGTTCCGCCCCCCCAAGGCGCAGAACGCGGCGACAACACTCGCCATCATGGGAGGCATTTCGATCACGATGTTCCTCGGGATCTCGACTCTCGCCCAGCTGTTCGACGTGCGCATCTCGGAGGACACGATCAACGAGTACGGGACGGTCATCTCACAGATCGGCAGGGCTGCCTTTGAAGGCGGCCCTGGCTTCTACCTGCTCCAGGTCTTCACTGCCGCCATCCTCATCCTGGCTGCCAACACGGCATATCAGGATTTTCCACGACTTTCGGCCATCCTGGCCCGCTCCAGATTGATGCCGCGTCAATACCTGAACCGAGGCGATCGGCTCGTCTTCTCCAACGGGGTCGTAACGCTGGCGGTGGTGGCATCGATTCTCTTGATCATCTTTCAGGCCGAGGTCAGCCGCCTCATCCAGCTCTACGTGGTAGGTGTCTTCACCTCCTTCACCCTCAGTCAGACCGGGATGGTCAGGCACTGGCTGAAGACGAAGGAGCAGGGTTGGCGATGGTCGGTTGTGATCAACGCGATCGGGGCGGTGACCACCGGTGTCGTCCTCATCGTGGTCGCAACGGTCAAGTTCTCCCACGGCGCCTGGATCGTGATCCTCCTCATCCCGCTGTTGGTTGCGTTGATGACTGCCATTCGCCGTCACTACCTCGGCGTGGCGGCCCAGCTGCGGCACATTCGGGTCGATGCCCATCCCAGGCCGACGAGAGTCGTCGTTCTGGCGGCCCACCCGGACGAGCGAACCGACAGGGCGATCCAATACGTGTCACTGTTGAATGTCGAATCGGTCACCTGTGTCCATGCCGAAGAGGCGGGCTCCGACGACCTGGTGTACACCTGGGACCGGGTGCATCCCACGTTTCCCCTGGAGATCCT
>DATDPT010000115.1:0-33146 GCA_035292605.1 Acidimicrobiia bacterium | reverse complement strand
CTCAAACCCGGCGGCGATCACGGTGACCTTCATCTCCTGATCCAGGTCGTCGTCGACGATCGCCCCGAAGATGATGTCGGCGTCTTCGTGGGCGTGGTCTGAGATCACGCGGGCCGCCTCGGTGGCCTCGTGCAGCGTCATCTCCGATGGGCCCGCCACCGAGAGGAGGACGCCTTTGGCGCCTTCCATGGAGGTCTCGAGCATCGGGCTGGAGATGGCGCGCTCCGCGGCCTGCTTCGCCCTGTTCTCACCGGTCGCTCGCCCGATTCCCATCACCGCCGTCCCGGCGTCGGCCATGATCGTGCGCACATCGGCAAAGTCGACGTTGATCAACCCCGGGGTGGTGATCAGATCGGTGATCCCGGTGACCCCGCTCATCAGCACATCGTCGGCAAGCCGGAACGTCTCGGCAATCGGCGCACTGGGGTCTCCCACGTCGAGGAGTCGATCGTTGGGGATCACGATCAGTGTGTCGACTGCATCTTTGAGCGCCTCGATTCCCTGCTCGGCGTAAACCGCCCGACGTCTTCCCTCGAACCCGAACGGCCTGGTGACGACGCCCACGGTGAGGGCGCCGACGGAACGTGCCACTTCGGCAACAATCGGAGCGCCACCGGTCCCGGTGCCACCGCCTTCCCCGGCGGTGATGAACACCATGTCCGAGCCCTTCAGGGCGTCCTCCAGCTCGGCACGGTGCTCCTCGGCAGCCGCCCGACCGATCTCGGGGTTGGCACCCGCACCGAGGCCCCTGGTGACCTCACGCCCGATGTCGAGCTTGACATCGGCGTCACTCATCAGAAGCGCCTGGGCGTCGGTGTTGAGCGCGATGAACTCCACGCCACGCACCCCGGCCTCGACCATCCGGTTGACAGCGTTGACCCCACCGCCACCGATTCCTACCACTTTGATCACGGCCAGATAGCCGCCACTCGATGAACTCACGGGTACCTCCAAGGGGAAATCGAAAGCTGAGGTAGAGGTTTAATGGTCGCCTCGGAGTAAGTAAACCCCCAACCTCTAAGCCTCAAGTACACGTTCAAGGTTTTCCTGGCGGGGGGGTCACCGCAGGGTGGGCCGGCGCGATCAGGATCAAAGTCGATCCCGGGGCCGGCTGCTCGGCGAGTAGGGCGGTGAGACTGCGGGCCTTGGCATCCATGTCGACCGCTCTCCCCAATCGCACCTCGTACCCCGACACCTGCCCCCAGAGCTCACCGTTCACCCTCATCCGGATCGTGGTTCCCACCCGGATTCCCTCGGGCAGCCCGGCGACAAACTCCAGTGCGCCGAGAACGTCTCGTGACGAGTCGCTCTCGGCGAGGGGAACCTCGGGCAACTGAATCCAGGCCATGGTGTCATCGGGAGTCTCGGGTGAGGGCAGGGCAACCCCGTCAACTGCGTGATGGGCCCAACCATCGGCCGTCTCCACCCAGGCCAGTGCCACCCGTTCCTCGACCCGGACCATCAGACGATCGGGCCAGTCGCGCACCACAGAGGCCCTCTTGACCCAGGGATCGGCTTGCAGGGCTCGCTCCACCCTTTCCGGCTGAACCATGATCATCGGGGTTCCGGCGACCGCCCCGAGATCTGCCAACGTCCCATAGGTCCCGCTGGAGAAGACCCCGCTGGTGACCACCTCGTCGACACTGAGCCACGGGGAGAGCAGGACCCAGGCCGCGATCCCTCCCAGGATCACGGCGACGATCCACTTGAGCAGACGGCTGATCTTGCGACGCGCCCGATCCTCGGCCACCACCCGGCGCCGCTCTCTCAGTCTCGGATCGATGCTCATTCCTCGAATCCCACGAATTGGATCTCGGGCTCAAGGATGGTGCCGCTGGCCTCGAAGACGCGGCTTTTCACCACCGCGACCAGCTCGGCGATGTCGGCCGAGGTCGCCTCGGGGCCCGCCACGAAGAAGTTGGCGTGCTTCTTGGACACCGACACGTCCCCCACTTTCAGGCCCTTGAGACCGAGCGAGTCGATCAACTCCCCGGCGGTGGTCCCAGCCGGGTTCTTGAAAACACTGCCCGCATTGAAGGTCCCGCCGGGTTGATGATCGCGGCGCCATCGGGTGATGCGTCGCAGCTCTTGGAGACCGGTCTCGATGTCGCCTTCCTCGGTGGCGAAGACCGCCTCGGTGACGACGTCGGTCGGGCTCAGGTTGGAGCGCCGGTACCCGAGATCGAGATCCAGGGGGCCGCGTGCCGACACGGTGCCATCACGAAGGTCGACGACGGTGGCCTTGATCAGCCGGTCCTTGGTCTCGACACCGAAACAACCGGCGTTCTGCCGGACCGCCCCACCCACCGAACCGGGCACGCCCACGAAGAACTCGAGGCCGCTCCGACCGGCGTTCACCGAAGCCCTGGCCAGCTGGGGCAACGACACCGCCGAGCCCGCCGCCGTCAGGTCACCGTCGGTCTCGATGCCGGTGAAGCCCGAGCCGAGACGGATCACCAGCCCGGGGAAGCCCTGATCGGAAACTACCAGGTTGGACCCCCGGCCCAGCACGAGGACGGGCATATCGGTGAGCGCCCCGGAGGCGGACAGGCCGACCAGGGTGGTCAGGTCGGGGCAAGTGACGAAATAGCGGGCCGGCCCTCCCGACTTGTACGTGGTGTGGGGCCCCAGGGGCACTTCACGGGCGACCACGCCCGCCGCCACCAAATCCTCGAGACCGTTCATCTCGGCTCGGCAAGCATCGCCGCCAACTCGGTCGGGAGCAGGGTGATGTCCCCGGCACCCATTGTCAGCACCAGATCGCCCCCGGCGACACGGTCGACGAGGAAGCGCGCCAGATCGGCTTTGTGTGCCACATAGTGAACCTCCCCACCGCGGCGACGCACCGCCTCGGCCACCAGTTCTCCGGTGACACCGGGAACCGGCTCCTCACGGGATCCGTAGACATCGGTGACGACCACGACGTCGGCGGCACTCAACGCCTCCCCGAAATCGTCTTGAAGACGCTCGGTTCGGCTGTAGAGATGCGGCTGGAACACTGCCCACACCCGCCCCGGGACCACGCCGACCGAGGCGCTGAGGGTCGCCGCCACCTCGGTTGGATGGTGTGCGTAGTCGTCGATCAAGGTGACGCCGGCCACGACGCCACGGTGCTCCCATCGCCTCACGACACCGTGAAACCCGGCGAGACCGTCGGCGCATACCTGGAGATCGTGTCCCAGACTGGCGAGAAGGCTGAGGGCGCCCGCGGCGTTCCGGGCGTTGTGGAGCCCTGGCCGGCGCAGGTGCACATCCGCCTCGGACTCCGGCCCGGTCAACGTGAATCGGCTACCGCCCTGGCTGGGGGTGAAGTCACGAATCCGCCAGGTGGCAGACGGGTCGAGACCGTAAGTGACGGTACCCAGCCGTTCCGCTGCCTGTGCCGATCCCATGTCGTCGAGACAGGCCACCACCGGGCCCACCACCGCTGAGGCGACTGCAACAAAGGTGTCCAGCAGCTCCCCTGGCGACCCAAAATGCTCCACATGCTCCGATTCGATGTTGGTCACGACCAGGCCGACCAGATGGAGGCTCTCGAAGGTTCGAAACGCCTCGTCGGCCTCGAGAACCAGGAGCGGGTCTGTGCCGAAATGGCCGTTGGTGCCCAGATCTGCCAGATCACCCCCGACGATGAACGACGGGTCGACGCCTGCGGCTCGAAGAGCGGTGATGAGAAGGGCCGTGGTCGTCGTCTTGCCGTGGGTCCCCGTCGCCCCGATGGTCGGCATCAGCTGGGTCAACTCCTGCAGCAGCCGGGGTCGGCGCCACACCGGAACTCCTGCCTCGCCGGCCGCGGCCAACTCGGGGTCGTGGTCGGGAATCGCCGAGGAGGCGACCACCAGATCGACGCTCGAAACCGCCTCCGGGTGGTGGCCGGTGTAAGCCTCCACCCCGACGTCACTCAAACGATCCAGTGTGGAGCCGCCACGGAGGTCGGATCCGGACACCTGATGACCCATGCCGATCAGCACGCGGGCGATGGCACTCATACCGGCCCCGCCGGCCCCAACCAGATGGATCCGATCCTGTCGGAGCCTCATCGAGCGGCCTCGATCATGGCTTGGGCGATCACCCGGGCTGCGTCAGGCCTCCCGATTCTCCGCGACGACTCCCCCATTCTCCGGATGACCGCCGGATCGAGGAGAGTTCCACCAACCACCTGGGGCAAGTGGCCGAGGTCGGCCTCCGCCACCACCACCGCGGCTCCGGCCTCGGCGAGATAGGCGGCGTTGGCGGCTTGGTGTCCGTGGGACCCGAACGCTCCCGGCACCAGGATGGACGGTGTCCCGGTGGCGGTCAGCTCGGCTACACCACCACCGGCGCGCCCCACTGCCAGATCGGACACCGCGTAGAAGAGATCCATACGGTCCTCGAAATCGAGCCGGACCCAAGTGACGCCGGGAGCCACCGGTCTCAGGAGGAGGGCCCCGATGTGTGAGGGGCCGGCGATGTGGACCACCTGAATCGGTGGGCCATCCCATTGCGCACATAGAGAAGCCACAGCTTCGTTGACGACGCCGGCGCCGAGAGAGCCGCCAAACACCCCGAGGACCGGATCATCGGAGCCCAGCGAATAACGATCCAAGGCCTGAGGGCGCAGGATCCCGCGATCGAAGTCGGAGAGCGTGCGTCGCACCGGGTTCCCCACCCATTCAGCCCGGCTCAGACCCGAGGTGTGGGGGAAAGAGCCGAAACTGCGCAACGCCCAACGCGAGACCACGCGATTGGCGAGCCCGGCGCCCGCGTTCTGCTCGGCAACCATCAGCCCAACACCGGACTTGCGAGCGGCGAGCCCAGTGGGGACGGTGACATAACCGCCCATGGCGAGGGCCACCCGGGCCCGGTGCTCCATCATGGCTCGGGCAATGACATCCCTGGCTCGCCACACCAAACCGGGAAGGCCCAGATTCCGGGCCGAGGCGGAGCGGCGAAGTCCTCTCATCTCCACCCGGAGAAACGGAAAGCCGGCTTGTGGGTACACATCTGCCTCCATCCTGTCGCCACCCACGTAGAGGATCTCGTCTTTGGGGACCCCGAGGCCCGTCAAAGCTTCGCCGACCGCCAGACCCGGGAACACATGGCCTCCCGTGCCTGCGGCCGCGATGAGAAAGCTCATGTCTTGCGATGCACGCCGGCCTGGGCGATGTTGACCATGACGCCCAGGGCGGCCATGGAGGCGATCAGCGCGCTGCTGCCGAAGGAGATGAACGGAAGCGCGATCCCCGTTATCGGGAGGACGCCGAGCACTCCCCCGATGTTCACCAGGGCCTGGAACGAGAGCCACACGGTGATTCCTGCCGCCACCATGCGCCCAAACCGATCCGGGGCCCGAGATGCGACTATCCAGCCGGATAGGGCCAGGACAACAAACAGGCCGATCACCGTGATCGCCCCGATGAGACCGGTCTCCTCACCGATGATGGCGAAGATGAAGTCGGTGTGAGCATTCGGGAGATAGAACCACCTGGCGCGGCTGGCTCCCAGCCCCACCCCGAAGATCCCGCCGTTGGACAGGGCGTAATAGCTCTGCACCAGCTGGTAGCCCTCACCACTCGAGTTGCCCCACGGATCCAGGAAGCCCACGATCCGATCGGCCCGGTACCCATCGCTGAAAGCCAGGATGGCAACCGCCAGGATGGCCATGATGGCGAGGAAGGCGACATATCGAAGTGGGGCGTCGCTGGCGAGGATCACGGCGAGAGCCGCGGCCCCGATCACGATCACGGTCCCCAGGTCGGGCTGTTTCATCACCAGCACCCCGATGATCCCCACGATGAACACCACCGGGACCAGGAAGTGCCCGAAGCGATCGATGAGCTTGTGCTTCTTCTCGAGGAGATAGGCCAGAGCGAAGACCACCGCCACCTTGGCCAGCTCCGACGGCTGAAAGCTGAAACCGGCCACCGGGAGCCAACGCTGGGCACCCCCGATCACAGGCCCCACTGCGAGTACAGCGACGAGCAGACCCACGGTGGCGACGAAGAAGGGGATGGCGACCTTGCGATAGAACTGATAGGGGATTCGACTCGCCACCAGGAGGGCGACAGTCCCGATCCCCACTCCGACCAGCTGCCGCTTGAAGAAGTAGAACCGGTCCTCGGCCTGGTCGATGGCCACGGCGGACGAGGCGGACTGCGTTGCGCCGAGGCCGATCACCACCAAGACGACCACCAACACCAGCAGCGTGGTCGCGGTGCGGTTGTTGAGCTTGATCCGTTCGGCGCGATCGCGAGCCGCTGCTCGCATCTTGGCGATCGAAGTCACATTCGCCGTCATCTTGTGGAGCCTCCTGTTGCCTTCTCCGCCACCAAGCGGGCAAACGTGTCGCCGCGCTCCGCATAGGACCGGAACTGATCGAAGCTGGCACATCCCGGCGCCAGGAGAACGGTGTCGCCGGGCTGGGCCAGTGCGGCCGCCAGCTCAACCGCCCGATCGAGGGTCCCGGCGAGATGACCCCGGGATCCGGCCGCCTTCACCAAGACCGGCCCTTCCGTTCCGATTCCGATCACCGCTCGCAGATTCGGCTCCTTCCCAAGCGGCCTGAGGTCGAGGCCTTTGGCCAGCCCTCCGGCGATCAGGATCACAGAGTCGTGGGAGCGGATCGAGGCAATCGCGGCGTGGGGGTTGGTCGCCTTGGAGTCATCGATCCACCTCACATCGCCACTTGTGCCCACCACCGTGCGGCGGTGGGCGCCCGGTGAGAAGTCCTTGGCCGCTCTGGTGACTCCTTCAGCGGTCCCCCCCATTCGAAGCGCCAGAGCCGAGGCCGTGGCAAGGTTCACCAGGTGGATCGAATCGGCGGAGACCAGGTCTTCGATGGCGATATCGACCTCGCCGATCACCAGATGCCCTTCCTCGACCCCGCCACCACCTGCCGGCAGTCGGGAGCCCGAAACCGGGAACAGCTCGCTCACCGACCCGGTGACCAGGGTGGCCGCCCCCTCGTCGTCGGCGTCGTAGACCAGAAGATCGGTCTCGTCCTGATTCAAGAAGATCCTCGACTTGGCGCTGCGATAGGAGATCTCGGAGCCGTGCCAGTCGAGATGGTCTACCGCCACATTGGTGACCGCGGCAGCCACCGGGTGAAACGTCTCGATGAACCTGAGCTGGAAGCTGGAGACCTCGACGACTAGGGAGTCGGAGGGCTCGTCCACGAAGTCGGAGAGGGGGGAGCCGATATTGCCCGCTGCCGGGGCCCCGATCCCGGACGCCTCCAGCATCGCCGACGTCGCCTCGGTCACTGTTGTCTTGCCGTTGGTGCCGGTCACCGCCGCGATCGGCTTGGTCAGGTGACGCCATGCGAATTCGATCTCGCTCCACACCGGGATTCCCCATTCCAGCGACTCCACGATGGGCAGTGAGCGCTCGGAGAACCCGGGGCTGGCCACCACCACGTCGATCCCGTTGAGGAGGACGGGATCCCAACCCCCGGTGGCCAGGGCAAACCCTTGGCTGAGGGCCTGGGACGAGTCCTCCTCGGCATACATCGTCACCGAAAGCCCCCGGCTGCGGCCGAGGCGGGCCGCGGCGAGGCCCGAGACAGCGGCGCCGAGGACGAGGATGCGGTTCACAACAGCCCTTCGAGGAGGAGGAAGTCCCCGTAGAAGAACCCGAGCCCAAGGGCCACGCCGAGCCCGGTCAGGATCCAAAACCGGATCACGACCGTCGTTTCCGGCCATCCGCCGAGGTCGAAGTGATAATGGAGGGGCGACATTCGGAAGATCCGTTTGCCGAAGATCCGAAAGGACGCAACTTGGAGGATCACCGACACCGTCTCCGCGACGAAGATTGCCCCCAGAACCACCAAGAGGAGATGGGTGTTGGTGAGTAGGGCCAGGGCGGCCAGCAACCCGCCGATGCCCTGAGCACCCACGTCGCCCATGATGATCTTGGCCGGGGGGGCGTTCCACCAGAGGAAGCCCAGGATGGCCCCGAACATCGCCGCCGAGATGATGGCCAGTTCGAGCGGGTCCACCGCCTGGTACACCCCCGGGACACGGAAGGGCGGCTGGTTCCTGAACTGCCAAAAGGAGATCACGGTGTAGGAGGCCACAACCAGGGCCGATGATCCGCCGGCGAGGCCATCCATCCCGTCGGCCAGGTTCACCCCGTTGGCGGCCCCGGTGAGCATGATCAACACCCAGACCACGAAGAAGGCGCCGAGGTCGATCCCGAGGGGTTTCACGAACGAGATCTCGGTGACCACCCCGGCCGCTGAGGCCCCCCATGCGAAGAGGGCGGCAATCGCCAGTTGACCTCCGAATTTGGCCGACTTGGACAGCCCGAGGCTTCGTTTGTTGGAGTACTTGGTCCAATCGTCCAACAAGCCGACTACAGCCATGCCAGACAAGGCAAACACGGCCAGCAAACCTCCAGAGCTCAGAGGCTGGAACTCGAAGGTGATTGTCCCTGAGGACCCCAACAGCCGGACGTGTGAGACCACGTAGCCGATGATGGCCGCCAAGACGAAGACCACGCCGCCCATGGTCGGCGTTCCCTGCTTGTGCCCGTGCATGCCGGCGATCTCCTCCTGGATGAACTGGCCGATCTCCCGGCGCCGGAAGTAGCGGATGGCATACGGCGTCCCGAAGATGGAGACCACGAGACCCGTGGCGGCTGCGATGAGCAGGGAGATCACGGTGATATCCTCCCCGAATCGCGGTCCGGATCAGAGGACCGGGCCATCCGAGCCAGCACTTCCCCGGCCACCACTCTGTCGTTGAAGGGCAATACCCGATCCCCGATCTCCTGGCCGGTCTCGTGCCCCTTGCCCAGAATGAGCACGACGTCACCAGGTGAGGCGGCCCGGATGGCGTGCTCGATGGCACGGCGCCGGTCGGCTTCGACGATGATCGCCGAGCCCACGATTCCGGACATCACCTCACGGATGATGGCCTCGGGGTCCTCGGATCTCGGGTTGTCACTGGTCAGGACGGCGAGGTCGGCCTCGATTGCGGCGCGCCCCATCAACGGGCGCTTCTCGCGATCCCGGTCCCCCCCGGCGCCGAACACTGCGATCACCCGGCCGGTGGCGAGACCTCGGGCGACCGTGATCGCCTGCTTGATCCCCTCGGGAGTATGTGCGTAATCCACTACGACTCGGATTGGGAACGAGCCCGACACCAGCTCGAAACGACCGGGAACCGCTCCCAGCAGGCCCAAACCGGTGACGACCTCCTCGACACCGAGACCCAGGGCCAGGCAACATCCAGCCGCGATCAAGGCGTTTTCCACGTTGAACGACCCAATGAGAGGCGCCCTCACCCGGTGCCGCTCGCCAAAGACAACCATGTCGAAGACAGTGCCCTCGAAGGAAGTGCTCAGATTCTCCGCCCATACGTCGGCATCGGGGCCGACCCGGAACACCGGCATCCGGGCCGCAGAAGCGATGGCCATTCCCGCCGGATCGCTCACGTTGATCACGGCTGTCCCCACCTCGTAATCTCGGAACAGCCGTTCCTTGGCGCTTCGATACCCATCCATGTCCCCGTGGAAGTCGAGATGGTCCTGGGACAGGTTGGTGAAGGCGGCGACCGCGAACCTGGTGGCAGAGACCCGGCCCAGCTCCAGGGCGTGGGACGAGATCTCAGCCGCGATGACGTCGGCGCCGAGATCCCGCATCTCAGCCAGCAGACGTTGGAAATCGGTCGCCTCCGGCGTGGTTCTCTCCGAGATGAGGGCGTGCTCCCCCACCCTGGTGTGCACGGTTCCGATGAGCCCGGGGGTCCGCCCGGCGCCGGCGGTGATCGATTCGACATAGTGAGTGACGGTCGTCTTGCCGTTGGTCCCGGTGACGCCGACCACTGCGACGGTCGCCGAGGGATCGTCGTGGACCGAGGCGGAAAGCGGCCCCATCACCTTCCGGGTGTCGACGACCTCGAGCTCGGAGACCCCACTCCCGGTGAAGTGGTCGACGCAGACGGCGGTGGACCCGGCGGCTACCGCTCCGGCGACGAAGTCATGACCGTCGAAGTGCGAGCCTCTGACGGCGATATACAGAGCCCCCTCGCCGACGTGCCGCGAGTCGTGGGTGACATCGGTCACCACGACATCGGGATCACCATGGATCACCCCTCCAACCTCGATCGCCAGGTCTCCCAACTTCTTACCCCTGACCGGCATCAGGGGTCACTCCGAGACGGTGCAGGGCTTCTTCCATGACCTCGGCGAACACCGGGGCGGCCGACGCTCCTCCGGTGCGGTAGTCCCATGAGGGCGAGTCGACGAGCACGGCGACCACCACCTGCGGATCATCGATCGGCGCCATCCCGACAAACGAAGCCCTGGTGACCTCGGTGTAGCGCCCGTCTTCGCCGAGGATGTTGGCGGTGCCGGTCTTGCCACCGACCCGATACCCCTCGATCGTGGCCCCCTGCCCGGTCCCCTCATCGACGACGCCCCAAAGCAGCTCACGCATCAAGACCGCGGTCTCCTCCGAGACGACCCTGCGTGTCTCGAACCCGGCCACCTCCGTGTTGCCGTCGACATCGGTTGTGGTCGAGACGATGTGGGGGGTGGTCCACACCCCGTCGTTGCCGATGGCGGCGTAGGCGGCGGCCATCTGCAACGGGGTGGCCGCCACCGAGTAGCCGATGGCGGCCGAGGCCCAACAGGTCTCGCAGCCCGCCTCGAAGTTGAGCAGACCGGGCGCCTCGACCGAGTAGTCGATGCCGGTCCTGGTGCCGAGCCCGAACGCCTCGATATAGGAGATGAGACGTTCTTGACCGAGCTTCTCGGCGACGAGGATCGAGCCCACGTTGGACGACTGCGTGAAGATCTCGGCCACCGTCAGGTCGGATGTCTCATGCGCGTCGAAGTCCCGATAGCAGCCGTACGTGTCGTCATCGGCAGAACGACAGGCGCCTTCTCTGAGTTCCAGGACGTCGGCCACGTCGGGGATGACGGTGTTGGCGTCGACCTCGCCCTCTTGGATGGCTGCCGCCACTGTGATCAGCTTCTGTGTGGATCCGGGCTCGTAGAGACCGCGGACGATGAAGTTCGAGAATGACAGACACTTGACCGGCTCAGGGTCGTCGGCACATCGCGGATCGACGTTCTCACGGGTTTGTGGGTCGAAGGCAGGAGCCCCGGTCATCGCCAGCACCTCGCCGGTCTCCACCGCCAACACCACCACCCAGCATGACCTGGCACCGGTTCGCTCCACTGCGCTGAGACACGCGTCCTGGGCCTGATATTGGAGCGGCAGGTCGATCGTGGTGTTGAGGTCGACTCCGGGCACGGCCGGCACGATCTCGCTGATCCCCTGTGGGATGGGTCTGCCGTTCAGGTCACGTTCGAAGAGGGCATGTCCCTGGGTCCCCCTCAATTCCGTGTCGTACACGTACTCCAGGCCTTCCTGGCCGTTCCCGTCGATGTCGACGAAGCCGGTCACGTGACTCGCCACCTGACCGGCCGGATAGATTCGGCTGGGCTCGGGAACTGAATAGATGCCTCGGATCTCGAGCCCCAGGACCTCCTCGGCGAGCCCGGCTTCGACCTGTCGCTTCAGATAGACGAAATCGCGCTCGGAGGTCAGGCGCTCGTAGAGGACATCCGAATCGACCCCCAGCACCCCGCCCACCTGCTGGGCGACCCACAACGGGTCTTCGACCTGGCCCGGGACGGCGTAGAGGCTGTGTGCTTCCACGGTCATCGCCAGCAGGTCCCCATTCCGGTCGTAGATCTTGCCCCGCTGCGGAGGCAGCTCCCGGGACACGAGACGCTGGGAAAGCCCCTTGTCGGCGAGCTCGGCAGCCTGCACCACCTGGACCTGGACCAGCCGGTAGGCCATGCCCCCCCACGCTGCTACCAGGAAGAGACCGATCAGGGCAATGCGGACCTTTGTCGGATTCATCCGCCGGGCTGCCGTAGAGGCGGCCACGACGTCAGGCCCCCGGCCGGAACCCCGGTGGTTCGGAGTGTCCCACCCCGTCCATCGGCCCGGCTCCAGCGCTGCGTCGGGTCATCACTGTGTTGCTCCGTCAGGTTCCGCATCGGCCACCGTCGGGCCGACCGGTGCGAGATCGACCAGGAGTTGGTTGGTGTTCGATGGGATCACCAAACCGAGGTCTTCGGCCAGTGGGGCGATGCGTGCCGGGTTCTCGAGGCGCGCTATCTCCAGGTTGAGGCTCTGATTGAGGGCGGTCTCGTCGGCGATCGACCGGCTCAACTCGGACAGCTCGAATGCGGATCGATCGAGAGAAGTGCGGGCGAAACCCAACCCGAGAAAGGCAACCACTGCGATCAGGACCATGATCATCCAAGGCGCCAAGGCGGGCCGGTTGAGCCGCCTCCCTTTGAGAACCCGAAGCGAATCGGCCTCTACGACGCGGCGGAGGGGTCTGGCGGTCATGCCGCCACCTTCTCGACCGCTCGGAGCACTGCAGACCGGGCCCGATTGTTCTCGGCGATCTCGGCGGGAGTGGCCCTGATCGCCTTACGGGTGAGGATCCTCAGCTCTGCCGTGTTGCCGCAGCCGCACACCGGCATCTCCGGCGGGCAGGTACAACCTCTGGCTCCCCTCACGAACCGGCGCTTGACGATGCGATCTTCCAGCGAGTGGTAGGAGATGGCCACCACCCGGCCACCGGGTCTCACGATCTGCAACGCCTGGTCGAGACCTGCTTGCACGGCATCCAGCTCGCCGTTGACCGCAATCCGGATTGCCTGAAAGGTGCGCCGGGCGGGGTGACCCGCCCGGCGCCGGGCCGCAGGCAATGCCTCTGCGATGACGGTGGATAGCTGGCTGGTCGACTCGAGTGGGCGGGCGGCGACGATGGCTCGGGCGATACGACGCGCCAGAGGCTCTTCACCGAAACGACGGATGACGTCGGCGAGCCGATCCTCCGGCCATTCGTTGACGATCTCTGCGGCACTGTGCTCGGCGTCGGGCCCCATCCGCATGTCGAGCGGTCCTTCGTTGCGGTAGGAGAAACCTCGGCTTGGCTCATCCAACTGGTGGGACGACACGCCAAAGTCGAAGAGCACTGCGCTGATCTGGGCTGGGATGATCGAGGAGACGAGGGCCGACAGCTCGCTGAAGTTGCCTTGGATGGCAATCACGCCGAGATCCCTGGCGTTGGCCAGGGCGGCCGGGTCCCTGTCGATCCCTATCAATGTCACGTCTTCTCCGAACTCGTCCAGCAAACGTCTGGCATGGCCTCCTCCCCCGAAGGTGGCGTCCACCACCACACCGGGGAGCGCGGGGGCCATCAACCCGACGACTTCATCAGCCAGAACCGGCCGGTGGTAGTCCCGGCCATTTCCGCTCCGGTCCTGGCTCATTGCCAGCCCCCCGGGCGCTGGTACCAAAGGAAGCGGGCGGAGTCAGGGGCCTTCCAATTGGTTCCGGGGGGCTGGCGATGGGCCAGCCAGTTCGATGGGTGTCGTTTCAGTCGTCCTCCTCCAGATAGCTCTCGTCTCCAGTCGCCCGGTCGGTGAGATACCGATCCCGGTTCCACAACTCCACGTGGTCGAACACCCCGACCACCGCGATCTCTGTGCTGCCCTCGAGAGCGCCGAATCGACGAAGATCGGGTTTGACCAGGAGCCGCCCCGACTTGTCGAGATCCTGACGATCGGCGCCGCCGAACACGGTCCGTGAGAAACGACGCCCGCTCCGGTTCTGTGGCTTCTCCATCACCTCGGCGGCCTTTGCCTCGAAGTCGTCGACAGCGAAGATGACCAACTGACCGTCCTGACCTTTGGCGACCACACAACCCTCCTCGAGACCACGGCGGAAAGTGGAGGGCAGGACCACCCGGCCCTTCCCGTCGAGGCTGTGGAAGAACTCGCCAAGGAACACTTCTTCTCGTTTCCGTCCGTCCGCACTGCTGACCCCCTTATGGGTCGTGATCGCCACTATGGCCCACTTCCCCCCACTTGTCAACCTTTTCCCCCACTTACACACACAATCCCACCCTCGGGGAACACGGATGACCACTCTGGGGCAGGTTGGGACCGGGCGCGGGCCGCCCTAGAGGTCGACTGCGGTCAGGAAAGGCCGGAGAGGAGACGCTCCATCGAGCCCACATCCGGTGCGATGGGTTGGCGCGGCGGGTCGGCGAGACTCAGAGGTCGATGCCACCAACCCACATCGTGCCACTCACCCATCTTGAACCCCACCGTGGGAAAGATCCCGATCGGCTGAAACCCGGTCGAGGCATGGAGCGCTTCACTCGCCGGGTTGGGCAGGGTGATCCCGGCAAAGGCATGCGCGTACCCCCAGAGCGTCGCCAACTCGAGCAGTGCGTTGTAGAGCCTCTTGCCCAGACCCCGGCCGCGATGCTCGGCGTCGAGGTAGATCGCGGTTTCGATCGACCATCGGTAGGCGGGCCGCTGCCGATGAGACGTGGCGTAGGCATAGCCGAGGATCTTCCCGGGCTGGGTCATGACCAGCCAGGGATGGGTGGCAGAGACGTTCTCGATGCGATCGGCCATGCCCTGCGGACCGGGTGGCTCGATCTCGAAGGACACCGCGGTCTCACGCACCACCGGGTCATAGATCGCCGCGAGCTGGGCCGCGTCGCCTGCCTCAACGAGGCGAATCCGCGGCATTCGGGTCAGGCGGCCCCGAGATAGGGGTGCCAGGCCGGATCCACCTGATAACCGGTGGAGGCATAGATCCAGGCATATTGCCGGGGAGGTCCCGGCTTGCGATCGAGACGGAGACCCGCCTCCGACGGAAGACGATCACCCTTTCTTATGTTGCAGGGCCGGCAACAAGCGACCACGTTGTCCCAGGAGTGGTTGCCCCCCTTGGAGCGGGGCATGATGTGGTCCAGGGACTCTGCCGGCCCGCCACAGTATTGGCAGCGATGGCCGTCCCTCCCGAATACCGCCCTCCTGGTGACCGGTGCCGCCCGACGATACGGCACCTTGACGTAGCGATTGAGCCGCACCACGGAGGGAACTTCGACCGCATAGCTCTCCGAGACCCAAACCTCGTCCTTGCCCACCACGACACTTGCCTTTTGATGCAGCACCAATACCACCGCCCGGCGTGTGGTCACCACCGAGAGCGGCTCGTAACTCGCGTTGAGGACAAGAACCCTGGCCATACGGTCGCTTTACTGCGTCCGAAACGTTACCAAGCAGTGCTGGGCACGTTTGTGTCAATGACCTCTTCGGCTTTGGATATCACCCCGATGGCCTCCCCCACCGCCAGGGCGAGGGCCTGGGTCCAACCGTCGGTGAGCTCCGCCTCCCCGGTTCGCTCGATGGGCGCATCCAGAGCGACGACCTCCAACGTCTTGTCGTCGGTGACCGAGACCCGGGAGATCTCCACGGGGGCTCTACCCAGGACCTGGCACCAGGCATCGGCGAGACCCTGGGCGATGACAGTCGGTTCGGGGGGCACCACCCGGAAAGACCTGACGGTGTTCCCCACCACTTCGACCCGCGCCCCGCCTTTGATCGGCGTGATGCGCACGTCGACCCCCAGCCGTCGATCCCCAGTCATCCGGGTCCGGCCCACCCGCAGGGTGGGATAGCCCTGGGAACGGACGCCGTAGGCGACGAGAAGCCCCCGAACCCGCTCTAACACCTCCATCTCGTCGGCGTCGGGCTCCAGGCGAACATTGATCCCTCCGGCCTCGGGATCTTCGAGGTCCAAGGACACCGCGGCCACTCCAGGGATGTCCTGGATGCGATTCACCAGGTTGGTGCTCATGACAGCTTTCGCATCATCCGGCGCCATCCGAGATAGGCAGCGAGGTCCTCGGGAGGCACCGATGAGGCATCGTCGCCGTATGCGGTGTGAAGCCTCCAGGCGAGATAGTCGGGAGATGGCGTCACGCCGCCACGCGAGCGCATGGCCAACGCAGCGCGAATGGCCTCCCAGAACAGGACGGGCCTAGCAACCAGCGCAAGCAGGCCGCCACCGAGCCCCAGCCGTTGTCCCATCGAGCGATACCCTTTCCCCACCGAGCACTCTAGCTCTCAGTTCGTCGTCACCGGTAGAGTCTCGTCAAATAAAGTGACGACGCGGGAGCCTTCATTGACCGAGGTGACACCACAGCAGATAGCGACCTTCAGCGAGCGTTTCGATCGAATCGCCACCAACGTCGAGAAGGTCATCCAGGGAAAGCGAGACGTCGTCGAGATGGTTCTCCTCGCCCTCGTGGCGGAGGGTCACGTCCTTGTTGAAGACGTCCCCGGAGTGGGCAAGACCCAACTCGCCAAATCGGTGGCCCGCTCCATCGACAGCATCTTCAACCGTATCCAATTCACCCCGGATCTACTCCCCTCCGACGTGACCGGGGTGTCTGTCTGGGATCGCAACCAGAGCGAGTTCGAGTTCAAGCCGGGGCCGATCTTCGCCAACCTGGTGGTGGGCGACGAGATCAACCGGGCGAGCCCCAAGACCCAATCCGCCTTGCTGGAGGCGATGGAGGAGCGCCAGGTGACGTCGGACGGCACCACCAGGCCGCTCCCCCTCCCCTTCATGGTGATGGCCACCCAGAACCCACTCGAGCACGAGGGCACCTATCCCCTGCCCGAGGCCCAGCTGGACCGTTTCATGATGAGAGTGGTGATCGGCTACCCGAGCCGGGTCAAGGAGCTCGAGATCCTCGACACCCATGCCGTTCGGTCCACATTCTTCGATCTGAAGCCGGTTGTCTCAATCGGCGAGGTCGACGAGATGGTCACGATTGCCCAAGGGGTGACGGTCTCACCGTCGATCAAGACCTACATCATCGACCTGGTCGAAGGGACCAGGCACCACGCCGACGTGTTGCTGGGCGCCTCGCCCCGCGCGGCCCTCTTCTTGCAGCGTTTGGGACGGGCCATGGCTGCCTCCCAGGGCCGCGAGTATGTGACGCCCGACGATGTGAAGGCGCTGGCGCATCCGGTTCTCGAGCATCGGATGTCCCTTCGACCCGAAGCCCAGATGCGGGGGGAGACCCTCACCGAGGTGATCGACGAGATCATGACCAGGCTCAGGGTGCCGGGAACCACCTCTCGGATCGCGACCTGATGCCAACCTTGCGAGGCTGGGCTTTCTCCGGCGCTGGTCTCGCCCTCCTGGTTCTGTGGTATGCCCTGGGAGACATCGAGCTCTTGCTCGCCGCCCTGTTCCTCCTCTTCTCCCAGATCATCGCCATTGCCGTGGTGCGTGCCCGACACGCACGACTTCAGGTGCACCGACGTTTGGGCTCGACCACGGTCCACGACGGTGACACCACCACCGTCACCCTTCTCATCGAGAATGAGTCCCGGCGGGCGATCGGGAACATCTCGATCGAGGACGACGTCAACCAACTGGGAGTGGCGACCTTCGAGGTCGCCAGGCTGAGAAGGGGCGAGACGACGACGGCGACCTACCGGGTGACCTGCAGGCCTCGGGGCGTCTATCGGGTGGGACCGACCATCGTGAGCGCAGCCGACCCGCTCGGACTGGCCGAGACTCGGATGCCAACCGGGCCTGTCGACAGGATCGTCGTCTA
Source organism: Acidimicrobiia bacterium (assembly GCA_035292605.1). Taxonomy (GTDB): domain Bacteria; phylum Actinomycetota; class Acidimicrobiia; order Spongiisociales; family ZC4RG35; genus JALYNX01. Next base: position 15,699 of record DATDPT010000115.1, on the reverse strand, counting down.
CCCCGCCCTCGAGGAGCTGAGCGGTTTTCCCATCGTGAGAGGCCAGGACCCGGCGATGCAGGCCTCCCGCCCCGAGCACAGCCGCCGCGGCGGTGAGGACTTCTACACGCTTCGCGAGTACCAGCGCGGAGACGACCTGCGGAGGGTGCATTGGCCGTCCTCGGCCAAAACCGACGAGTTGATGATCCGACAGCTGGAAACACCTTGGCAGTCGCGCGCCTTGGTCCTTCTCGATGTGAGAGACGCGAGCTACGAGTCGCGGGACGCCTTCGAGAAAGCGGTCTCGGGAACGGCAACGATCGTGACCCATCTCGTGAGCTCCGGCTTCGATGCCGACCTCTGGGCCGGGGACGCCGATCCCATCGACGCCTCCCGGTACGGCTCGGCGATGGAGCGTCTGGCACTGGTGCAACCTGATCCGGCAATCGACATCAAGGCGGTGGCGGCGCGGATCCGACAGAAGGGCGGGGGTGGTGCGCTGGTGATCATCACCGGGATCGCCGACCGTTCCCTGCTCACGGTCCAACAACTCCTGGCGCGGGACTACCCAACGACGGTGCTGATGACGGTGTCTTCCTCCACCTCGCAGACTCTGGTCGGGTTCCACCGGTTGGGAGTGGCAACCGTTTCGATCGAGCCCGACCAGCCCTGGGCGCCGGCATGGATGGCGACGATGAGGACAGCATGGACAACAGCCTCGGTCGGATAGCAGGCCTCGCAGCCTTCGTGCTGATGCTGGCCCGCAGCGGGCGTCTCCTCGACACGAGTGAGCAAGCACCCGAATGGCAGTTGATCATGATCGCCGGTGCGTTCCTTGGCGGAGCCGTCTGGTGGGTGCTGGGCCAGACCATCAAGAACCGGAGGCTGGGGGTGGCGATTCTCTCAATCCTGGCGGTCGCCCTTTTCCTTCGAACCTCGGTCCCTCAAACGTTGATTGCAGGATTCATCCCCAGCTTGGAGACGCCGGGGGAGGTGGCCCACGAGTTGGCCCAGGCCGTCGACCTGATCAGATTCGGCGTCGCACCTGTGTTCCCGACGTCGGGTTTGGTCGGCATCCTCGCCGTGCTGATGTGGGTGGTCGGAGCTCTCTACGTGTGGGGTGCGACCATCGGGCCGACAACTGCGATGGTGGTCCCGTCCCTGGCGCTCTATCTCCAATTCGCGGTCATGGACCGGGTGCGGGCGGGGCGAGGATGGATGGGCGCCTCGATCGCGGTCATCGCCCTCGCCATCGCCGCAGTTGCCCTGGAGCGACGCAGTGACGCCGGACGGGTTCGGGACGCCGACGGGAGGCCCCTCCCGAGACGGGCTCGGGGCTGGGCAATAACCATCGCCCTCCTCGTCGCCACCGGATCCCTGTTCGCGACGCAAGGGGCTTCGGGGTTGGTACCGCCCAACGGCAACTTCCCCTGGAGATTTGGCGGTGGATATGGCCCCGGGTTCGGGGGGGTGGCCTTCGACCGCCTGGCCGACCTCCAGCAGCGGATCATCAGACGCTCCAACGCAGTTCTGTTCCGGGCCACCTTGAGCAGCGGGTCCCCGCCTGCCGACCAGATCTACTGGAGGATGGAGAGCCTCGACGACTTCGACGGGTCCACCTGGCGCCCATCGATGGCGGTTGCCGACTTCTACACGCCCGAATCGGCGGGCGGCGACCCCGAGCATGCCTACCAGGGCACGACGAAGGTCATCAGCGAGCGGATCCAGATCGATCTCCTCCGTTCCCCCGTGCTGCCCACCGCCGGGATCGCCCAGTTCCTCCAGTCGGACTCGGTGAATGTCGCCGGCTTCCAGACAACACCCGACGGGTCACTCCTCTATCAGGCGCAATTGGGAGAGGGTGACCAGTATCAATTGGAGGCTGTCTTCCCCGATTTCGACGCCGACCTCGGAGCGCTCGCCACCCTGCCCGACGGGTCCCTCAGCCCTCTCTTCGCCAACGCGGCCGAGGACGGGGTCTTCACCGCCGAGCCAGGGCTGAGTGGGGGCCCGGTGCAGCGACCCCATGACATCGAGCGATTCATCGAGCTCCCCGAGGATCTGCCTGAGGGCATCCTGCGGCTGGCACGACAACAGACCCGAGGAGCGACCACGGACTTCGAGCGGGCATGGCTCCTCCAGTGGTGGTTTCGAGACAGCCTTCAGTTCGACTACTCCACAGATGTCTCGAGCGGTCACGGCTTCCTCGACCTCGAAGAGTGGTTGACCGAGCCGTCGAGTCTCAATTATCGCACCGGGTACTGCGAGCAGTTCGCCGCCGCGATGGCCGTCCTGGGCCGGGCAATCGGTGTCCCCAGCCGTGTCGTGTGGGGATTCACCCCCGGCGAAGTCCAGGCCCAGGCCGACGGCACCGAGGTAATCGTTGTCCGAGACAGGAACGCGCACGCCTGGGTCGAGATGTGGATGGACGGGTTCGGTTGGGTGAAGTTCGATCCGACGCCGCGTGGCGACGGGACCTTGCCCGACAGCGTCACCGCCGCCTTCGACCCTGTGGCCTATCTGCCCCCACCCGACCCCAACGCCCCGGATGTCGCCCGGCCAGGCTTCCTCGATGAAAGCCAAATCGCTGACCAGCTCGATGCAGAGGGCAACCCGATCGACCGGGGCGGATCCCTGCTCGACATCGCCTCCTGGTGGTGGATCCTCCCTGTGCTCGTTGTGCTCGCAGCCGGCGTACCGATGTTGAAGGCAGTCCGCCGCCGCCGCCGGCTGCGCCGGGTCAAGGAGGGCGACATCACCGCGGTCTGGGATGAGATCGTCGACCGACTCGCCGACCTCCGACAGCCGGTCTCTGAGCATCAGACGCCGCTCGAGTTTGCGAATGCACGGGACCGGGTGCTGGTGCCGATCGCCAGGTCGTACACGGCCGCGGTCTACGGAGGCCGCAACGGCAAGGCCAGCGAATCGGATCTCCGCCATTTCGAGCAGTGGCTGAAGCTCCGTTACGAGGGCGGGGAACGGGCCAGGGCCGCCTTCAGCTTGCGGTCATTGATCGACCGCAAGCCGTGAGCTACCGGTTGGCCGCTCTTTGCTCGTCTGACACGTCGTCTTCGACGCGGCGCAGCATGTCCAGGAAGCGGTTCCGGTCCAGCTCGAAACGGGTGACGTCTTCTTCGACTTCCCGTGCGATTTCGTCGATGGCGACGAAGAAGGCCAACTGACCTTTACGCAGGGCGTCCATCAGCTCGCCGTCGTCGGATCCCACGTGAAAGATCGTCTGACCGTCTGTGACCAGCTTGATGTCGGCGAGGTGATCCTCCATCTCGCCCTCGCGACGCAGGTAGTCCCAGGCCCGTCGTACCCGCTGCAGCGACATCCCGTTGTCGAGGAGGCTTCGCACAACCCGAAGCGCAACGAGATCGCGAAATGAATAGAGCCTTCTCACCCCCGGTCGGCCGCCGGTGCGTTGCACGGAAGGACTCACCAATCCGACACGGTCCCAGTAACGAAGCTGATGATGCGTGCAATTAGTGAGCCGGCACGCCTGCTCGGCTGTGAATGACTGCTCCACTGGTCCCTTCCTACAAATCAGCGACGACCCTGATGGTGGGGCCGTGTCCTCCTCCTTGGTGACCTCCCTACCCTCCCTGGGAAGCCGCCGGGGGCCGGAACGTTAGCCGCTTGCAGACTGGCGCGGCGTGACGAGTCGGGGCGGAGTGAGCCGGTTCAGTCGTCGTCGGGCTCGGCCACGGTGACCTGCCACCCGCGAGAGCGTATCCCGGTCACCAGGGCGGTCGCCGAAACCACCAGGAGTGCGAATCCGAGGATGGCGACGAGGGTGTTGGTCGTAAAGAATCCGATCACGATGGCAAGGCCGGCGATCACCCCGAGCACGGCAAGGCGGGCCCCGATGCGAGAGGGCCGGCTGATGTCGCGGACCGCTCGGGCTAGTTCGGGGTCTTCCTGGTAGAACTGGCGCTCGATCTCCGCCAGAATCTTCTGTTCGTGATCATCGAGGGGCATCGCTACCTCGTTCCTCAAGCTAGATCAAAGCCCGGGTGAAACAATACACGTCACCCGATCACAGTTTCACGGCTCCGTTCCCCGCCGGACGACTGGTGGCTCTGCAAGACGGGCGGGCTCGACTGCATGATCTCCGAATCTGGCCTCGACCCCGGATATCGCATCTGCAACACGATCCCAGTCATCGTCGGCGTCGATCGTCAACTGTCTCGGTTCGCTCCCATCCTCCAAGATCGAGCCACCCAACCCCAACAAACGGACGGGTCTGTCGAGGTCGACACTCTCGAGCAGCCTGAGCCCCACCCGATACAGATCACGTGAGCTATCCAGGGCCCTCTGGCCGGTGAGGCTTCTGGTGACTGTTGTGAAATCTCGGTAACGCACCTTGATGGTGATGGTCCTCGCCGCCAATCCGCTTCGCCGAAGCCTGGCGGAGAGCCGTTGGGCGTGCGCCAGAAGCGCGGTCTCGACCAGGTCGCGGCCGTCGAGATCGACCTCGTAGGTTTCCTCCACCGAGACCGACTTGGCCTCGACATCGGGTTCCACAACCCGGTCATCGACCCCCCGAGCCAGGGCGAGGAGATGGCGCCCGTTGGCCGGGCCCAGGGCCGAGATCACCACGGCTTCGGGAAGCTCGGCAAGGTCGCCGACCGTCGCCACCCCCAACCTCTGGAGACCCGCCAAGGTGGCCGGCCCCACTCCCCACAGCGAGCTGACCGGCAGTGCGTGCAGAAAGTCGAGCTGCTCGGCCAAGGGAATGTGGAGACAGCCGTCGGGCTTGGCCGATTCGGAGGCGAGCTTCGCCATGAATTTCGTGGACGCCACTCCAACCGATGCCGGCAACCCGAGCTCGCTCTTGATCCGGGAGCGAATCTCCTGGCCCACGACAATCGGCGACTCGTAATGGAACCGCAAGCCGGCGACATCCAGGAACGCCTCATCGAGACCGAGACCCTCCACATACGGCGTGAACGACCTGAAGATCTCGAATACCTGCTCGGACACTGCCCCATATCGATTGTGATCGGGGGCGACCACGACAAGCCGCGGGCATTGACGAAGGGCTATCGCCGTCGGCTGAGCGGAGTGCACGCCAAACGCCCGCGCCTCGTAAGAGGCACTGGCGATCACGCCCCTCGCCCCTCCTCCACCGACCGCCACCGGCTTGCCGCGCAGCGCGGGGTTCTCCAGCCGCTCCACCTCGACGAAAAAGGAATCCATGTCGACGTGGAGGATCGGTTCGGTCCACACCCGGGCCAAGTTACCCATGACAAGTGACAGCAACGGCCAAACTGATGGCAATGGCTGCCCTCATGCATCTGGTCCGTCACGCCGAGGTCGACAATCCCGAGCATCTCGTCTACTCCGACCTTCCCGGGTTCGGGCTCTCCCCGCGCGGGCTCGAACAAGCCCGTCGGGTCGGGCGGTACCTCGGGCCTCGACCGGTGGTTGCGATCTGGTCCTCGCCCTTGGAACGATCCCTGCGCACCGCGGAGGAGATCGCAAGTCGAACCGGCGTCCCGGTGAAGGTCGACCCCGGGCTCACCGAATGGCGGGTCACGAGCCGCTGGCGTGGGCACACCTGGGGTGATCTCCCGGACAGTTTCCCCGGTGAGCTCGAGGCATACCTCGAGCACCCGGAGAATCTGGAATTCGCGGAAGAGTCATTGGACGACCTGGCAGAGCGGATGGCCGCCACTGCCCGACGCCTCGACACGGAGCACCCCCATGGTGATGTGGTGATCGTGTCTCATCAGGACCCGATCCAGGCCGGGCGGCTTCGGCTCATCGGGTCGCCGCTTGACGGGCTGCATCAGGAGAAACCAGGTCACGGGGCGGTGGTCACCTTGCGCCCAGGCGAGGTCTGGCGTGAGGAAACGGTGTGGGAGCCAGGCGAGTCGACCAGGGTCGCCGACCACCAAGGGCTGAGGGTGCTCCACCGGCACGAGGAATCGGCAGACCCGACTTCGGCTTGACCGCCCTCGATGCGAGACTCCCGGCGTGAGGGTTCCAATCGCCTCCGCGTCTCCCCTTCTTGCCGCCCTCCTCTGGACCGCGGCCCTGCTCGTCGACCCGCGCCCCCTGGCTCCGTGGTCCGTCTTCCTGGTCGGCTTGGGGCTGCTCACAATGGCGACCGTCGGCGTCATCGGGATGATCGTGGTTGGGGGGCGCTGGGCTCTGCGCACCGGCGCGGCGACGGTGTTCGCCACGCTCCCGGTTGCGGTGATCCGGCCTACCGATCCGATCTGGTTTGTTGCGCTGGGCGCCTCTATCACGGCCGGTGTGCTCCTGTTCCTCCCCATCGTCACCCAGCGGATCCGCAAGCTCCCCTCAGCCACTGGCCCACCGTCCGAGGCCGTGCTGGTCGCTCTCATCCTGGCGGGGACACCGGCCGCGATCGGCTTCGCAGCCTGGGACAGGCCCACGGTCGCCACCCTCATCGTCGGGCTCACCGCCCCCCTTGCCGCCCTCTGGTACTCGAGGGTTCTTCCCGGGGGTCTCTACGCGGTCAGGATCATCTGGCCTCTGATCACCACCGGGCTGGCCCTCCTCCAACCGGCCCCCGTTGCGATCGTCTCTGTGGTGACCGCGATCGTGGTCCTTACGATGGCGTGGCGACCCGAGGTCGAGGTCGCATTTCACCCGCCCCGGGAAATCGGCCGCGTATATCCGATCCCGCCCGAGTTGGCCCCGAAGGAGATCCTCGACGCCGCCGAGCTCGATGAGAAGGGCCGCCGCCGATGAGCCGGAGGCCGAATCCCTGGATCGCGATCCCCGCACTGCTGATGGGGGCTCTGGCCGGTGCTCTGGGGTGGATCGTCACCGGTGTCAGCTGTCAGACCCCTGACGCCAACGGGAAGGTCTCATCCTGCGTCGGATGGGCGGCGGCGGTCTCGATCGTCTCGTTTCTCCTGGTGACCATCGGGATGGTGCTGATCCTGGCACTGGTGTATCGCTCGATCGCGGAGTGGAATGAGAAGAGGTGAGGCGTGCAATCCCCGTGTGCGCGGCAATCAGACTCTTGAGAAGACCAATGACACGTTGTGCCCGCCGAACCCGAAAGAGTTGGACATCGCGTGGTCCAGCGAGGCCGGTCGGGCCTCGTTGGGGATGTAGTCGAGGTCACATTCGGGGTCCGGCACCTCGTAGTTGATGGTGGGAGGCAGGACCTGGTCGCGCAGCGCCATGATGCAGGCCACCGCCTCGACCGCGCCGGCCCCACCCAGGATGTGACCGGTCATCGACTTGGTCGACGAGATCGGTATCCGCTCGGCGTCGGCACCTAGGGCGATGCGGATGGCAGCGGTCTCTGTCGAGTCGTTGGCCTCCGTCGAAGTGCCGTGGGCATTGATGTACCCGACCTGGGATGGCTCGAGGCCGGCGTCGGAGAGAGCAGCCGTCATGGCACGAGCCGCACCCGTGCCTCCGGGTCTCGGGAGTGTGATGTGATATGCGTCCGCCGACATCCCATAGCCGGTCAACTCGGCGAGGATCGTCGCCCCGCGGGCCCGGGCATGGCTCTCTTCCTCGAGAATGAGGGCGGCACCACCCTCCCCCATGACAAAGCCATCCCGCCCCGCGTCGAATGGCCGCGAAGCCCGGGTGGGCTCACCGTTTCGACTCGACAGTGCTCTCGCCTGAGCGAAGGTGGCTATACCGAAAGTGGTGATTGCCGCCTCGGCTCCACCGGCCACGACCACATCGGCGGCTCCACGCCGAATCCACTCAGCCCCGTCTCCGATGGCGTTGGCCGAGGCGGAACAGGCAGTGACCGCGCACGAGACCGGGCCGAGGAGGTGGTGCTCGATCGACGCCAGACCCGCGGCCATGTTGGGGATGATCCGGGGAACGCCGGTGGGGCTGACCCGATCCGGCCCCCGCTCGATGAGAATGCCTATCTCCTCTATGAACGAGCCCATCCCACCGAAGCCGGCGCCCACCATCACCCCGGCCCGGGTTGCGGCTTCGTCGTCCTGTTCGAATGAGAGGCTGGCTCCCTGCAAGGCTTGGCGAACCGCGACCAAGAAGAACTGGGTGTAACGATCGAGACGCCGCACCTCGCGCCGCTCGAAATGCTGCGCGGGGTCCCACTCCTTGACCTCGCCGGCGATGGTCGTCCGGTATCCGCTGGTGTCGAATTGAGTGATGGGACCGACACCTGAGGTTCCCGAGAGCATCGCCTTCCAAGTCGATGTGACGTCTTGGCCGACCGGCGTGACCGCCCCGAGCCCGGTGACGACGACTCGTCGTCGCTCGGGTGACATCAAGGATCAGCCTCCCAGCTTGCCGTGGACTACGTCGATGGCCTGGCCGACGGTCATGATCGACTCGGCCTCCTCGTCGGGGATCTTGACCCCGAACTCATCCTCGAGCGCCATGAGCAGCTCGACAACTCCGAGACTGTCGACGTCGAGGTCTTCCTCGAAGTGTGCTTCCTCGGAGATCTTGGCCTCATCGAGCCCAAGCTCCGAGACGAGCACGCCACCGAGACGCTCGGCTACTTCGCTTCTTTCCATTCCTTGCTCCCTTTCATTGGTCCGTGGGCGTCGAAAAGTTACAGGGCCAGCCCTCCGTCCACCGGCAGCACCTGGCCGGTGATGTACGAGGCGCCCTCTGATGCGAGAAAGTCGACGACCGCGGCCACCTCGTCAGGAGCCCCAAAGCGCCGAAGCGAGATCGAGTCGGTCAGGCCCCGCTTGACCCCGTCACCGAGATCGACGGTCATATCAGTGGTGATGAAACCCGGCGCAACCACGTTCACCGTGATCCCCCTCGAGCCGATCTCCTTGGCAATCGACTTGGAGAACCCGATCATCCCCGCCTTCGACGCCGAGTAGTTGGCCTGACCGGCGTTTCCACCGATTCCTGCCACCGAGGCGATCGAGACGATCCGACCCCATTTCATCTTGAGCATCCCGCGGAGGGCGGCCCTGGTGCATAGGTAGGTCGAGCGCAGGTTGGTGTCGATGACGGCATCGAAGTCTTTCGGGGTCATCCGGAGAAGGAGGTTGTCCCTGGTGATCCCGACGTTGTTGACCAGAATCGAGACCGGGCCCAGCGCCGCTCGGACCTTGCCGAACATCTCCTCGACTTGGTCCTCCTGAGACACATCGGCTCCATAGGCGATGGCCCGTCCTCCCCCCGACTCGATGGCCCCTACCACTTCCTCGGCGGCCACGGCGTTACTGGCGTAGTTCACAGCCACCTGGTGCCCCGATCTTGCAAGACGCATGGCGATGGCTCGCCCAATCCCACGCGAGGCCCCGGTGACCAGGGCCACCCGTCCCCCGACAGGTTCGGTCACGTCAGTTTCTCCGGCAGGCCGAAGAAGTCGAAGTTGGGCTGAAGGAGCTCCAACGTCGTGCGGTCCGGGGGTGGCAGCTGGGCTTCACTCTCTCCCAGTGGCTCCACCCGTGCGCCCCACCGGTAGATGGCGGAGCCCCAGGTGAGCCCGCCCCCAAATGCCGTGAAGGCGATCGTCGAACCCGGCCTTATCCTGCCCTCCTCCAAGGCCTCGGTCAGAGCCACGGGGATGGTCGCCGCCGAGGTGTTCCCATAAGAGTGGATGTTGACGTAGACCTTGGCCTCGTCGAACCCAAGCCTGCGAGCGGTGGCATCGATGATCCTCACATTGGCCTGATGGGGTATCAGCAGGTCGATGTCATCCATCTTGAGACCGGCTTCCTCGACGGCGCGGGAAGTCGAGTCACCCATCGTGGTGACTGCCCTCCGGAACACTTCCTGGCCTTCCATCGTGAGCGCCGACACAGTAGGGTCCAGTGGCCCCCGGTCGCCCTGGGTGCCGTCCCTTGGCGTCTGAAGGATGTGGCCGACCGAGCCGTCCATCCCCAACTCCGAGGAGAGCAACCCGATCGGCTGATCGGTTGGCTCGAGGACGACGGCGCCGGCCCCGTCACCAAAGAGAACACACGTGGCTCGATCGGTGAAGTCCATCAGGTGGTGGAGCTTCTCGGTCCCGATCACGAGCACGGTCTGGTGGGTGCCACCCCGAATCATGTTGGTGCCCACCACCAGCCCATAGACGAAGCCCGAGCAGGCGGCATTGATGTCCATCGCCGCCGAGTTCCACGCCTCCATCCTCTTCTGCACCACCGAAGCAGTGGAGGGGATGATCGAGTCACCGGTGCAGGTGGCGACCAGGATCAGGTCCACCTCGTCGGGGGTCTTGCCCGCTGCGGCCAGGGCCCGCAATCCGGCGATGGCGCCGAGTTCGGAGGCTTCGACGTGGCTGATCCGCCGCTCCTTGATACCGGTGCGGGTCGTGATCCATTCGTCTGAAGTGTCGACCAGCTGCTCCAGGTCGTGGTTGGACAACACGTTGGGGGGCATGCACTTGCCCCATCCGGTTATCTCGGCGTTGCGCATCGACGCCTCCTCAAAGTCGGCCCATGGTACCGATAGCCTCGGCCGCCGCCCCGATGTCATCGATGCCGGACACGACAAGCACCCGGGCGCCCTCCACCGTCCGCTTGGCGAGACCGGCTGTCACGTCCCCTGGCCCAATGTGGATGAAAGTGTCGATCCCGGTCGCCGCCATCGCCGAAAGGCTGTCCGAGAAGCGCACCGGAGACTCCACCTGACGGGTCAGCAGCATTTTCAACTCCTTGGGGGTATGAGGCGTCGCGGTGGTGTTGGCCCAAACCGGGAACCGGGGCTCGGCGATTTCCACCTCTTCGAGGGCGGCGGCGACGACCGCCGCCGCAGGCTCCATGAACGTCGAATGGAATGCTCCCGAGACCTGGAGCGGGATGGCCCGGCGCACCCCCAGCTCCCGGGCGTTCTCCACCAGCCATTCAATGTCGGCTGACCCTCCGGCCACCACCACTTGACCCGGTGCGTTGATGTTGGCCACCTCGAGCCGACCCCCCATCGCGGTGCGTCGAGCGCAGATCTGGTTCGCCTCGGCCTCGTCCACCCCCAGCAATGCCGCCATCCCCGACGGCGACGCCTCGGCAGCCGCGGCCATCGCCCGACCCCGGCGAGCAACCGTCGCTAATGCGGAGTAGTAGTCGAAGAAGCCGGCCGCCGTCAGCGCCGTGTATTCGCCCAGTGAGTGCCCGGCTGCGCCCGCAGGGGTTACCCCGGTTTCGGTGACAAACACGTCCCACAAGGCAAAGCAGAGAGCGAACAAGGCGGGCTGTGCGTGCTCGGTGCGGGTCAACTCCTCTTCAGGGCCGTCGAGGCACATCGACCGGAGTGAGAAGCCGAGGGTTCGGTCGGCACGCTCTCCGAGGAGGTCGGGTCTGGCCTCGAAGATCTCCCTCCCCATCCCGACGTGTTGACTCCCCTGACCGGGAAAGAGGATTCCGACACTCACCTGCTATCCGACTCCTGCCGTCCCGGCTCGGTTACTGCAACGCTCCCACCAAGCGGCTCACGTCCCGGGAGTCGACATCGCGATGAGCGACGATCCTCCACCATCCGGCCAAGGGTCGATTGATCTTGATCCCGGCCGCGTCGAGCCTGGCACTGACCTCGGCCCAGTCCATGCGAAGAGCGGAGAAGTCGACACGCACCATGTTGGTCTCGACCGCCTCCGGGTCCACCGAGCCCGGGAACCGCTCGGCGAGGGCTTCGCCGAGCGTGCGCGCCAGGATGTGATCCTCGATGAGCCTGTCCCTGCCGGCGAGAGCCACCCGGGCGGCGGCGGCCAGCACCCCTGCCTGTCTCATGCCACCGCCCAGGCGTCTCCGCAGATAACGGACCTCGTCTATCAGGTCCTGAGGCCCGCACACGATCGACCCCACCGGGGCTCCCAGCCCCTTCGAGAAGCAGAACTGGATCGTGTCGGCCACAGCCGCGTACCGATCAGCTGCGACACCTGATGCAGCCACTGCATTGAAGATCCGTGCCCCGTCGATGTGGATTTTCAGGGAATGGGCTCTTGCCGCCTGCGATGTTTTCTCCATCAGGTCGAGCGGGATCACCCGTCCTCCCGAGAGGTTGTGGGTGTTCTCCCATACCAGAAGGCCGATGCGGGGGAAGAACCCGCTCATCTCCATGGCTTGCTCTACGTCCTCGGGCTCGATGCGCCCACCCTCGCCGGCGACTGTCCGGAAGCCGACCCCGGACAGGGCCTGAGGTGCCCCGGCCTCGATGCTTCGGACATGGCTCCCCTCATGGGCGAGGACCTCCTCGCCGGGGTGGGTGTGGGCCATGATCGAGAGCTGGTTTCCCATGGTCCCGGTCGGGACGAAGATCGCCGCCTCCATGCCGGTGACGAGAGCCGACTCCACCTCGAGGAGGTTCACGGTCGGATCGTCGTGGTAGACGTCATCGCCAAGTGGCGCGGCGACCATGGCCGCCAGCATCTCCGGTGTGGGCCGGGTGACAGTGTCGGATCTGAAGTCGGCGATGCCGTCGGTGAAGGCCATCGTCGCAGGGTAGGGCGAGCCGAGCCCGCTCAGCCTTGGAGACGGTCGATGACGATTCTCAGCCGTCTGGGGATCACGTTGCCGGCCAATCCCAGGACGTCGCGAATCAGCCCGAGCAGGTCGCCCGGTCCGTCCCAATGCTCCGCGACCAACTCCGGGCCGGCCCGCTCGATCACCCGATCGAGGACGTAGCTGAGGATGAGAAGGTCGTCGAGCCAACCGAGGACGGGGATGAACTCCGGCACGAGGTCGATCGGGCTGGCGACATAGGCCGCGGCCATGCCGAGAGCGATCTTGGAGCGACGCGGGACCCGTGGGTCGGCGAGGAGTCGTGCCACCAGTTTGGCGAAATTGGGCACCAGCAACACTGCGTCCTTGGCGAGCTGACGGACCTGGACGCCGTTTCCGCCAGGGGTGAGGACCTCGTCGGGTCGGACACTGTTGGGCTCGGGGGTCATTCGATCTCGATCCTGGTTCCGGGCGTATCGACCTTGTTGTCCTCATTCTCGCCGATACTGCCAACTTCCTCGATCACAGCCTCCACGGCCTTCAGCCCTTCGACTGCCGCCTGCAACAGGTGGTACACCACCCGTCTCCCGGCACGGGCCAGAGCCTGCACGGCCTCGGACTGCTCCTTCACGACCTGGCGTCCGGATCAGAGAAAGAGACGGTGAGGGTTCCCGCCTCGAGGCGGGCCCGCGTCACCTGGCGGCGGTGCAACGCGTCAGGGAGGATGAAGGACCTCCGATAGGGGCCGACCTGGATGTAGATCTCGTGGCCCGTCCGGAACACGTCGAGCTCGGACTTGTCGACGAACGGGATGTCGACCTCCATCGACACCCCTCCGTTGGCATCGACGATCCGAAACGGCCTTGTGGCCACGAAGTCCTTGATCGGGTCCTGGTCGCCATACAACTCCGTCGCCATGAAACGAAGTCGATCGATTCCCACCATCTCATCGTCGAACAGCCGGAGCCAGAGGCGGGGAATCTCGGGAAAGGCATCATCAATGGTGTCCAGATGACCCTTCTGAATCGCCCGCCATCTCTCGAAATAAGGGTCGGCCACGATGTCGGGAAGAACCCGGTTGACCACAACTCCGTCGACCCCGTAACCGAAGAGGCCCAGATAGCTGTAAGTGCGCCGCGCCTCGTCGATCACCATCTGCTCCGGATTGACCACCAGCCGCGCCGAGGTCACGTCGGGTGACGACATCAGGGCCTTGACATCCTCGATCGATTCGAACACCGACTGGGCGGCGGTGAACACTTCGTCGGCGGGGATCGGCAAATCGGTGAGCCGGCTGAGGATCGGCCGCGCCGCACGCATCAGTCGTCGCTCGGTGGGCAGCACCTTCTCGAAGTACCAACTAAGCACCTCGGGTAGGGAAAGGAGCCTGAGAGTCTCGGCGGTAGGGGCGCAGTCCACAACGATCACGTCGTAGGCCCCAGATCGAGCATGACGGTTCACCTCGAGCAATGCGAACAACTCGTCCATCCCCGGGAAGACCAGGAACTCCTCCGCCTCGATCCCTCCGGCGCCTCCCCAATCGAGCACATCCATCAGCTGGCGGCGGATCGAACCCCAGTACTTGTCGAGCTGACGTTGAGTGTCGATTTGTTGCCCGTCGAGGCCGGCAACGACTTGCGACGGATCGCTGCCGAGGCCGATCATCAACGCGTCGGAGAGTGAGTGCGCCGGGTCGGTGGAGGTGACGAGGGTCCGATATCCGATGTCAGCCGCGGCCAGGGCGGTGCAGGCGGCCACCGTGGTCTTGCCCACCCCTCCCTTGCCGGTGACCAGGATGATTCGCAAGATCTCAGCCCGAGCCGGTGACTCTCTTGCGAAGGCCCCTGAGCGCAGTGGTCACGATCTGTTTCTCGGCCTGGCGCATCAGGAATCCCGGCATCGTGAACTTCAGCCCGACCTTCAGCCCATAGAGGACCTCGGTGGCCCCGTTGTTGGGGGTGAAGGTATAGGAGCCCTCGAGCATCTCCAGGTCGTCGCTCTCCTCGGCCACCCAGCTCAGCCGATTCGGCCGGTCGTGCTGATAGCGGAGCACGTATTCGATCTCCTTGACGAAGACCTCGATCACGAAGCGAGCCCGGTCGACGCGACCGTCCGGCCCGCTCTCGAGGATCTCCACCTCCTTCACCCCGGTCGCCCACTCCGGATACGACGCGATGTCGGCGGCGACGTCGTAGAGCACCTCGGGTAACGCGTCTATCTCCAGTGTCTGAAAGGTTCCCTCGGCCATATCTCCAAAGTCCTCGTCGGCAGACGAGACTAGCGAGATACCGGCCTATCCGACCCAGGCCGGGTCGATGCGCAGTGGGCGCCCTGTCGCCCTGAAGTACCCGACGTTGCGACATCGGGTGGGCCCGAGTCGCCAGATGGCGGCTTGGGGCTGATGGACATCGCCAAAGAGGTGAAGACGGGGCTTTTCCCGCAAGAGGTAGTCGAGTATCGCCTCCGAGCCGCGTTCCGCCCGACCGGTGATGACGTCTGTGCGCAAAGACCTGACCGCCGCCGGGACATGGCTGCAGAGAACGTCGACCGGGCCCATCCGCTCAAGCAGAGCCCTCATCTCGTCATCGGAGATCTCCCCCTCCGCCTGGAGCGGCGTCGGAGCCCCGCCACCGGCGAACCCGAACCGGATCCCCTCGATCTCCACCGTCTGGCCATGTACGTACTCGAAACCGTGGGGCAGGCTGGCGCGAAGACTGTCCGGGCGATCCACATTCCCATGGATGACAAAGCCGCTTCCCCCTTCGAGGGCCACGGCAACCTCCCGGTATTGATCATCGATCGCCTCCCCGATCTGCGCCCGAACCTCATCGAATCTGCCCTCGACCCGCCCGGACCAGAGGTCTCTCATCCCCTGGTAGTCGCCGGCGGCCCGCGCCGCCGCCGAGGCACGGGCAAACTCCAGACCCAGGACGTCCGCCACCGCCCCCTCCCCGGTCCGGTAGTCGGTCAGATTGACCAGATCCCCCAGGATGAGGACCGGCTTGCCCATGTCGACCACCCGCCGCAACGCATCGAGCGCAAAATGCACGTCGGAAATGGCGAGGATCAAGTGTCGGCCACCCCGGCCCCGTAAAAGGCCCAAATCGCCCCGGCCGCCGCCCCAATCAAGGCAAGAAGCAACGCGGCCGGCCACTCGAGATCAAGTGGTGAGAATTCGGCCGACATGCCTGCCATCCCCAATCCGACCAGCCCACCAATCACGGACTTGCCCGCCTTGCCGAGCTTGCTCCCCGGATCCAGGTCCTTACGACCCAGATTCTCGGCGAGAGAGCCCCCGAAGATCACCACCACCAGGCCGACGACCCCGACC
>DATDPT010000114.1:0-3199 GCA_035292605.1 Acidimicrobiia bacterium | reverse complement strand
TGCCACAGATGCCCTCCCGGCAGTCGTGGTCAAACGCCACCGGTTCCTCCCCTTGGGTGAGCAGGCGCTCGTTGAGGATGTCGAGCATCTCGAGAAACGACATCTCCGCCGAGATCTCGTCGAGAGCGTACGTCTGGAACCGGCCCGGCGCCTTCGGCCCCGTCTGTCTCCAGATCTGAAGGGTGACGTTCATTGTCTCTCCCCCCAGCGAACGAAGTGAGCGTTGGGGGGAGTACCGGCGTAGCCGGGGAGGGGGGCATCCCTCGAAGCCGCCCTCACTTGTAGCTCCGAGCGCTGAGCTTCACGTTCTCGAACTCGAGCTCTTCGATGTTGGCCTCGGGTTTGGCCGGATCGCCGGTCCATTCCCAGGCAGCGACGTGGGCGAATCTCTCGTCGTCGCGAAGGGCCTCTCCGTCCGCGGTTTGGAATTCCTCGCGGAAGTGCCCGCCACAGGACTCCTCGCGCCGGAGGGCATCGAGACACATCACCTGGGCGAGCTCGAAGAAGTCGTCGACCCGCCCCGCCCGCTCCAGACTCTGGTTCAAGGACTCGGCGGAACCCAGGACCCGGACCTCACTACGGAACTCCTCGTGGAGGGTTGGGATGTCGGAGAGGGCCTTCTGTAGGCCGGATTCGCTGCGTGACATCCCACACTGGTCGAACATGATCTTGCCGAGCTGGCGATGGAACCAGTCGACCGAGCGGGTGCCACTGGTGGACAGATAGCGGCCTACTCGATCCGCAACCTCGGCCTCGATCTCGGTGAAGGCCGGGTCGTCGGTGTGAACCGGCTCCACATTGAGCCAATCCGAGAGATAGTCGCCGATCGTGGCGGGGAGGACGAAGTAACCGTCGGCCAGACCCTGCATCAAGGCAGAGGCGCCGAGCCGGTTGGCACCGTGATCGGAGAAGTTGGCCTCGCCGAGGGCGTAGAGCCCAGGCACGGTGGTCATGAGGTTGTAATCCACCCACAGTCCACCCATCGTGTAATGCGGTGCGGGGTAGATCCGCATCGGCACCTGGTACGGGTCCTCGTCGGTGATGCGCTGGTACATCTCGAACAGGTTCCCGTATCTCTCCTCCATGACCTCCGCGCCGAAGCGGGCGATGGACTCTCTGAAGTCGAGATAGACCCCGTTTTGCAGCGGGCCGACACCTTTGCCTGAGTCGACCATGCGCTTCGCCACCCTGGACGCCACATCGCGGGGGACCAGGTTGCCGAAGGCCGGATAGAGACGCTCCAGGTAGTAGTCGCGGTCCTCCTCGGGGATCTCGCCGGGCAGCCGAGTCTCGTTGGCGATTCTGGGCACCCAAATCCGACCGTCGTTTCGCAACGACTCCGACATCAGGGTGAGCTTGGACTGGAAGTCATCCGAGGCCGGTATGCAGGTGGGGTGGATCTGGGTGAAGCATGGGTTGGCGAAGGCCGCCCCTCGACGATGGGCCCTCCAGATCGCGGTGACGTTGGCGCCCTTGGCGTTGGTGGAGAGGAAGAACACGTTTGCGTATCCGCCGGTGGCCAGCACCACTGCATGGGCAGAGTGGCTGGACACCTCACCCGTCACCAGGTCGCGGACCACGATCCCGACGGCTCGGCCCTCCTTGACCACCACGTCGAGCATCTCCGAGCGGGTGTGCAGCCGCACCCTCCCGGCGTCGACCTGGCGCATCAACGCCTGATAGGCGCCGAACAGCAGTTGTTGGCCGGTCTGCCCCCGGGCGTAGAAGGTGCGAGACACCTGGGTCCCACCGAAGGAGCGGGTGTCGAGCAGGCCCCCGTACTCCCGGGCGAAAGGAACCCCCTGGGCGGTGGCCTGGTCGATGATGTCGAGGGAGAGCTCTGCCAGCCGGTAGACGTTGGCCTCACGACTCCGATAGTCGCCCCCCTTGATGGTGTCGTAGAACAGCCGGTGGACGGAGTCGCCGTCGTTCTTGTAGTTCTTGGCTGCGTTGATCCCGCCCTGGGCGGCAATGGAGTGGGCTCGACGCGGGGAGTCGTGGAAGGTGAACACCTCGACCTCGTAACCCAGCTCGGCAAGGGTGGCGGCCGCCGAGGCGCCGGCCAGACCGGTGCCCACCATGATGATCTTGAGCTTTCGCTTGTTGGCCGGGTTGACCAGCTTGATCGAGAACTTGTGGGTCTCCCATTTCTCGGCGATCGGGCCGGGAGGGATCTTGGCATCGAGTTGAACCGTCATTTCCTCACCCCACCAAACCGAACAGAACGGCAAGCGGCATGATCGCGTTACCCACCGTCACCAGAATGGCAAGCCCGACCGCAAAGACCCTGCGCGCCGCGTTGAACCGGGGGTGGTTGATCCCGAGGCTCTGAAACATCGACCAGGCGCCGTGGTAGAGATGGAGCCCGAGGAGCACCATCGCCACCACGTAGAAGATGGTGACCGGAGCCCGGCTGAAGGTGGCCACGAAGTTGGCGTAGACCTCGCCTCGCGCCCAGGTCTCCGGGGCGGCCGGCTGGATCCCCCAGGTGAGGTCGGCCAGATGGAACAACAGGAAGGCGCCGAAGATGGTCCCGCTCCATCGCATCGTGCGACTGGCGTAATTGGCGGCGACGTAGTTGCGCGGCCCCTGGTACTCGTCGGGCCGGGCTCTGCGGTTCATCAACGTCAGCGCGTAGGCGGCGTGGATGTGGAGGAGGAAGGCGATGATCAGCCCGGTGCGGAGCAGCCACAGGACCACATGCTCGGGGGCGAAGGGGACCAGCAGTTGGCGGAGGGCTTCGGCGTAGACGTCGATGTCGGGGATGCCATCGACTTCGGGGAGGAAGATCTTCCAGTTGCCCACCATGTGGGCGAGGACGAAGAGAATAATGGCGAGACCGGTGATCGCCATAACCCATTTCTTGCCGATCGCTGACCGATAGAAGCCCAGGGGCCAGGGAGGAGTTCTCTTCTCGAGCGTGGTCGCCACGGCCTCTCATTATGGCAACTATCCCGCCCGGTCCAGTCGCGACCGGTTGTGGTCGACAGCTTCTCAGCGCGCGCCCTTGACGGCGCGGGTGGGTAGTCGTAATCTCAAACGTGTAATTACACCGTTGTGAGGAGTCCCTGATGAAGAGCAAGCTCATCGAAGCGCTAGCGGTGGGCGAGCTGTCCTGGCAGGACTATGCCAACTGCCGGGGGGCGGACGCAGATCTCTTCTTCCCCGAGCGGGGAGCCTCGACTCGCAAGGCCAAGGC
>DATDPT010000113.1:0-28444 GCA_035292605.1 Acidimicrobiia bacterium | reverse complement strand
GCCGACAGTTAGGGAAGCCTGCCGAACAACCTCGCCAGATCGCAGGCAACGGCGACATCGTGAGCCCTGATGATGTCCGCCCGATGCTCCAGGGCCAGAGCCATGTACGCCGCCACCCGATGAGAATCCCGCTTTCTCGGGATCGGGATCAAGACAGGCTTGCCGAGACGATGCAGCTCGTCGGAGCCGGCAATCACCTCGAGCTGCATCCGGGTGTAGGCCTCATAGTCACCCCGGTAGTTGAGGGCGATTCCCGGGTCGAGGATCACCTTGCGGATCCCCTCTCTCTCCAGGCCCAATATCAGCTCGCCGAACTCTTGGGCCGTGTGCCGGGCCTTGTCGGGTCGTATCTCGACCTCGTCGACCTCGTGCGGGTTGGCTCCCTCTACGTAGACGGCAACTGCGGCCACGCCTGCCTGGGCTACCACCGATCTCATCTCCGGATCACGCAGGCCTCCGGTGTCGTTGACGATCACAGCACCGGCATCGACCGCGGCGCGGGCGACTTCCGGCTTCCAAGTGTCGATAGCCACCAGATGCTTCTCGGCAGTGAGCGCCTCCACTACCGGCACGACCCGCGAGATCTCCTCGACCTCGTCAAGCGTCGGATTGTCGAAATGCGAGGATTGGCCACCAAGGTCGATCAGTGTGGCTCCCCATCTCCGATAGCGATCGGCCATCAGCAGCGCCTCGTCGACCGAGCGGGCGACTGTGTGGAGGTTCCTCGACTCGGGTGACATGTTGATGACACCCATCACGTAAGTGACTTGGCCGAGCGGCAGATCAACTGCTCCCAGTTCGATCGAGGGTCTGCCGTCCATGGCCGGAAGTGTCCCATCCTGGGTCGGCTAGGACAGCGAAACCACGACGTCGTCGTCCCGATCGGTGCGCTTCACCACCGCCCCGGACTCCTCCAGGGTTTCGATCACCCAATCGGCGGGGTGCCCGAAGTCATTCGGTCCTACCGAGATGACCGCAAGCTCGGCTCCCACCTCCCGCAACCAATCGGCATCGGACGTCGCGGCCCCTTGATGCGGCACCTTGAGCACATCGGCCTGAAGCGGTCCCAGATCGCCCTGAGCGATTGTCTCGATGTCACCGGTGAGCAACATCTCCATTGATCGGCCGCTGACCATGACGACAATCGATTCGTCGTTGGGTGACGCATACCGGCGGAGGGGACCGAGCACTGTCAGGGTCACCCCGCCCAGGTCCCATCGCTGCCCGGGCGCCGGCTTTTCGACCAGGACTCGACCCGCGCTGAGCCTGGCGAGCAACTCGACCGAAGCCGGGGTTTCATGGTGGTCCGTTGCAGCCCAGACCCGGCCTATCGGAACCCGTCCCACGAGATCGATCAGGCCGGTTGCGTGATCGGCGTGGACATGGCTGAGGACCACCAACTCGAATCGACGCACCCCGTACTCCCCCAGTTTCTCCAAGAGACGCACCGGATCCTGGCCACCGTCGACGAGAGCGAAACGGCCGTTGCCCCCGGAGACCAGTATCGAGTCGCCCTGACCGACATCGAGAACCACCACCCCGCCCTGCGGCACTTCCGACCTCGGGCCGATCACGCCGGCTACGAGCACAATCGACGCAGCCAGGGCGAGGGCTCCTCGCTGAGAGCGGAATCGCACGAACAGGGCGGCCAGTGCTCCGATGACGAGGAGACCGACCCCTCCCACCTGTGGCCAGGTGGAAACACCTCTGGCCAGACCGAGGACGATCCCGGCCAGCCACGCCGCCACCGAGACCAGAGGGTCGATCCCGCTGACACCGACCGCTCCGAGCAAGGTGGCTGCGCCGACGATCGGGGCGGCGATCAGATTGACCAGAGGGGAGAGAAGGGGAACCTTCTGGAAAGTGAGGACCAGAACGGGTGACACTGCGATTTGGGCGCCGAGCGTCACGGCCAGCGCCCGCCGCCAGCGGGCACCGTCAACCGGCCACCGGGCCCCGATCAGGACACCTGCCGTGGCGATCACCGACAATTGAAAGCCGACATCGAAGGCGAGCCCCGGGTCGAGGATCAGAAGCCCGATCACCGCCACCGACAGCAGTTGCCAGGCCTCCAAGGCGAATCCGAGCAGGCGTCCCATCAGCACCACCCCCGCCATGACCGTGGCCCGCATCACCGAAGGCTCGAATCGGGTCGCCGCGGCGTAGATCGGCAGCGCTACCAGGCCAATCACTGCCCGCCGCTTGGGCCCCACCCCGAGCGGGCCGGCAGCCACGGCGAGCAGGCCGAGAAACAGGGCCACGTTGGACCCGCTGACGGCCGTGAAATGCGAGAGCCCGGCCTGGCGCATGGCCACGACGTCGATCTCCTCGAGCCCGGCGGTGTCCCCTATCAGAAACCCGGCCAGTAGGGACCTGGAATCATCAAGTGGTTGGAGGTGATCCATGACCTGGGAACGGAGGGCCTGACCGATGGCCATCACCGGCGAACCGGAGTCTCCAATCACGTCCAGTCGAGAGACCCGCACCGTGCCTCGGTGGCGGTCCCCTCGCACGATGCCGGGCTTGCCGTCGGTGGTGCCGACGATCGACACCGTCTGCCCGGTCACGGCCACCGTCCCGTCGGGGAGGTCGAGGAGAATCGGACCGTATCCGGTGTCAGCCAGCGCCCAGGGCCCATAACGCCCCTCCATGACATCGGTCGTCATGACAACGGACGCCCGGACTCCGCCGGGCGGGAGGGGAGCCAGTGGCGTGTTCGTCAACAACGAAACGAGCACTGCCACCGTGCTCACAGCGGCAGGCACCAGGCTTCCTCGTATCGAGAGGAACAACACCAGAACGGCGACAGCCCCGAGCCCCAAAAGACCCAGTCGTGAGGCTCCCACCCCCAACCAGACACAGATCGCGGCTCCGACCCAGGGCCTCGACACGACGGGGGGCAGCGCCGGATGGTCGAGCTTCACGGCACGGTCACCAGGTCGCGAATGGCGGCCAACTTGGCCTCGCCAATCCCCGGAACGTCGAGAAGGTCCTCGACGGTCTGAAACGGCCCGTTGGCGTCACGGTGGGCAACGATCCGCTCGGCGAGGACAGGTCCGACACCGGGCAGATCCTCGAGCTGGGTGGCGTCGGCCCGGTTCAGCGAGAGGAGCCCATCGTTGGCAGCGACCGGCGACCCGCCGGGGGCCGTCCCGTCCGGACCGGGAACGACCACCTGGTCACCCGCCAGCACCGGGCCGGCGAGATTGATCGCTTCCAGCCCGGCGCCCGGTCGAGCTCCGCCGGCCGCGGTGATGACGTCGGCGACGATCGCTCCTTGGGGCACCTCGACCACGCCGGGACGGACCACCCATCCGGACACGTGGACAGATATCGCCTGATTCGTCGCCACAACGGTCGACGGCGAGAAGTCCGGGGCCGAGACGGGCCCGGCCTGTTGGTCATTGACGAGACCTAGACCGGCTCCCATCAGGATCGCGACGAAACAGAGCCCGACACCCCATCTGGTGTTGTTCCCCATCAGGACCCCACCGCATCATCCGCCCCCCGACCTACCTACCAGCGTCGGGAGACCGGCGGAACCCCCTCGCTAGGGTGCCGCAAATGCTCGCCATCTCCCGCTATCGGGTGACACCCGGCTCCGAGGTCGACCTCTCGTCACACGATCCCGACTCGAAAGATGGTTTCGAAGGCGACAAGGATGAAGGCGAAGCAGCCCTCCCCGGCCTCAACGCGAGGCTGGCCGATCTCCAACTTCGGCTCTGGGCCGAGTCCCGGCAACGGCTGCTGGTGGTGCTCCAGGCGATTGACACCGGCGGCAAGGACGGCACCATCCGCCATGTCTTCAGAGGAGTGAATCCCCAGGGCATCGAGGTCAGGAGTTTCGGGCCACCGACAGATCTGGAACTGGAACATGACTATTTGTGGAGAATTCATCCCTACGTGCCGCGCAACGGGACCATCACCATCTTCAACCGGTCCCATTACGAAGACGTGCTGGTGGTGAGAGTCCGGGATCTGGTTCCCGAAGAGCGATGGCGCAAGCGCTACCAGCACATAAACGAGTTCGAGCGTCTGCTCACGGATGAGGGGACCACGATCGTCAAGCTCTACCTCCACATCTCGGCCGAGGAGCAAAGGGCGCGGCTACAGGCGCGACTCGACGACCCGACCAAGCGATGGAAATCCCGTCAGGGCGATCTCGAGGATCGGAAATCATGGGACCAATTCCAGATGGCCTATGCCGAGGCTTTGACCCGTACCTCGACCGAGAACGCCCCCTGGTACGTGGTCCCTGCCAATCGCAAGTGGTATCGAAACCTGGTGGTGTCGAGCATTCTCATCGAGATCCTGGAGAGGATGGATCCCAGGTTCCCCGAGCCTGAGATCGACCTGGACGGGCTGGTCGTCTCCTGATCAGGCGAACCGGGAAGCGATCTCCCTCGCCTCGACTTCCACTGCGATGTCGCGGTAGGCCCCACGATGCCCCAGCTTCCGGCGACGCCCCCTGAAGTAGTCACCGAGATAGCTCCCAAGAAACGGGACGACGCCGCGTTTTCTCCACTGTCGGACGTGGACCAACTCGTGGATCACCAACAACCCCAGCTTTCTGCTCGGGCCCCCGAGCGCCGCCGGGTCGATATAAACGGTGTTGCCCAGGGTCATGGCCTGGATTCCCTTGCCCCACGTCTTGCGCATCAAAGCCGGAGCCGGGCGCAGGGTGACCTGTTCGGGCTTGACCGGCTGAATCAGAGGCGGTAGCTCGGAGGTGTCGAGCCCGGAGGCGGCGAGAGCCGCGGCGGCGTTCACTCCACCACGAAGTTGATCACGTTCGGCGGTCTAGCGATGACTTTGCGGATCTCGGCACCGTTGATCCACCCCTGGACCTTGTCCAGACCCAACGCCACCCGCTCCGCCTCATCGGCCGCGATGTCCGCGGGAACGTCGACCCGGTCTCGAACCTTGCCGTTCACCTGGACAACCATAACCACAACGTCCTCCGTGACGAGATCTGCGTCCCACACCGGCCACGGTTCGAGCGCCAGCATCGAGTCGTGCCCGGTCCGCTCCCAAAGCTCATGGGCGATGTGGGGCGCCATCGGTGCCAGCAGCTTGATCAGGATCTCGACAACCTGGTCGAAGGTCTTTCGGTCGATACCCGCACGGGCTGCTTCGAGCAGGCTGTTGGTCAGGGTCATCAACGGCGGGATTGCCGTGTTGAAGACGAATCTCTCGATGTCCTCGGTGACCTTCTTCGCCGTCCGATGTGCCTGGGCGACCAGATCCCGATCGGGGTCGCCAACGAACCGCTCGGTTTCGGTGACGACCCGCCACACACGGTCGAGAAAGCGCGAGGTCCCCTCCACGCCGTTGGTGTCCCAGGCGGCATCGTCGGTCGGCGGGCCCATGAACAGGTGGTAGAGCCGCAGCGAGTCGGCCCCATGCGAGGCGAACAGCTCGAGCGGGTCGACGGTGTTGCCCTTGGACTTGGACATCTTGGCACCGCCGAGCGTGATCATCCCCTGGGTGAACAAGCGGGCAAAGGGCTCGGTGACCGGGCTCAGCCCGGTGTCAGAGAGGAACTTGGTGATGAACCGGGCGTAGAGGAGGTGGAGAATGGCGTGCTCCACCCCGCCGATGTACTGATCGACCGCCATCCAGTAGCGGGCGTTCTCGGGCTCGAAAGCGGCGTGGTCGTTGTGAGGATCGGTGAATCTCAGGAAGTACCAGGAGGAGTCGACGAAGGTGTCCATGGTGTCGGTCTCCCGACGGGCCTCGCCACCACACGCCGGACAGGTGGTGTGAACCCACTCCTCGGCAGTAGCGAGCGGCGACTGCCCCTTGGGGGCAAAGTCCTGGACGTCGGGCAACAACACCGGAAGCTGGTCCTCCGGCACTGGGACCAGACCACAGGACGGGCAATCGACAATCGGGATCGGGCTGCCCCAGTAGCGCTGACGTGAGATCAGCCAGTCGCGCAACCGATACTGAACGGTTCGCTCGCCGATCCCCTTCTCCTCGAGCCATTCGATGATGCGTTGCTTGGCAGCCGATTGATCCAGACCGTCGAGGAAACCCGAGTTGATGGTTGTCCCCTCCCCGAGGTAGGCCTCCCCCTCCCAATCCGAAGGCGGATCGACGGTGCGGACGATCTCCAACCCGTACCTGGTGGCGAAGTCCCAGTCGCGCTGGTCCTGGCCGGGAACGGCCATGATCGCGCCGGTTCCGTATCCCATGAGCACGTAATCGGCGATATAGATCGGAACCCGCCCCCCGTTCACCGGGTTGACGGCGTGGGCGCCGGTGAGCACCCCGGATTTCTCCCCCTCCGCCATGCGCTCGATCTCCGACGCCCGGGACGCCTGCGCCAGGTATGCCCGGGCCTCGTCCTCGTGGTCGGACCCGGAAACGAGGGTCTCGACGAGGGGATGCTCGGGGGCGAGCACGCAGAAGGTCATCCCAAAGACGGTGTCAGGCCTGGTGGTGAACACTTCGAAGGACAGGTCGGAGTCGGCCACTTGGATCGTGAACCGCGCCCCTTCGGACCGGCCGATCCAGTTGCGTTGCATGGTGCGAACCCGATCCGGCCACTCGTCGAGCTGCTCCAGATCGGTGAGCAGCCGATCGGCGTAGTCGGTGATCTTGAAGAACCACTGCGCCAGGTTCTTCCGCTCCACCACTGTCCCGCATCGCTCACAGGCCCCGTCCACCACCTGCTCATTGGCAAGGACGGTTTGGTCCTTGGGACACCAGTTGACGGGAGCCTCCTTCTTGTATGCGAGGCCCCGGTCCCAAAGCTGCAGGAACAGCCACTGGTCCCAGCGGTAGTAGTCGGGGTGATGTGAGGCCAGCTCGCGATCCCAGTCGTACATCGCCCCCAGCTGCTTGATCTGACGGGTCATGGTGACGATCTGGGCCTCGGTGTTCTCTCGGGGGTTGACCCCGGTCTCGATCGCTGCGTTCTCGGCAGGCAGGCCGAAGCTGTCCCAGCCCATCGGTGAGAGCACGTTGAAGCCGCGCATCGTCTTGTACCTGGTGAGCAGGTCTCCGAAGGTGTAGTTGCGGACATGGCCCTGATGCAGGGCCCCCGACGGATACGGGTACATACAGAGGTTGTAGAACTTGGGCCTGGAGGGGTCTTCGGTCACGTTGAAGACGCGCTCGTCTGCCCAGCGCTCCTGCCATTTGGCCTCGATCTTCTGGTGGTCGTACGTCATCGAGATGGTGAGGGTACCTCCGCGTAATTGGGACCGAAACGGGTCATATACGATCCTGTGGGTCCCAATTACGGAGGCATTCGCTGTGAGCCCTGAACGAGTCGGTGTCATCGGTGGCGGGTTGATGGGGTCGGGAATCGCTGAGGTCTTCGCCAGGGCCGGCTGCGAGGTCGTGGTTCATGAAATCAATGCGGACGCCGCCGAGGCGGCGCAAGCCCGAATCGAGTCTTCGCTGGCCAAGGCGGTGGAGCGGGGCAAGCTGGAACCGCCATTGCTCGACCAGGCCCTGGCCAAGATCACTGTCTCGACCGATCTCTCCGACCAGGCAGATCGTGAGTTGGTTATCGAGGCAGCCACCGAGAACGAGTCCCTGAAACGCCAGGTCTTCGCCGACCTCGATGGCATCGTCACCGATCAGGATGCCATCCTCGCCTCCAACACCTCGTCCATCCCCATCACCCGCCTCGCTTCGGTGACGCGTCGCCCCGACCACGTGGTCGGGCTCCATTTCTTCAACCCGGTGCCGGTGATGACCCTGGTCGAGCTAGTCACCACCGTGAAGACTGCCCCGGAGGTGTCGGCGAGAGCTAGGGCCTATGCCGAAGGGGTCGGGAAGACCGTGATCGAATCCAGGGACCGCGCCGGGTTCATCGTCAACATGCTCCTCGTCCCCTATCTCCTCGGTGCGATCAAGATGCTCGAAGCCGGGTTCGCCACCCGGGAGGACATCGACGCCGGGATGCGTTTGGGGTTGAACCACCCGATGGGCCCGCTCGAGCTGTCCGACTTCGTCGGCCTCGACACCATGAAGCAGATAGCCGACGTGCTCTTCGACGAGTTCAAGGACCCGATGTACGCCTCTCCGCCACTTCTCACCCGGCTGGTCGAGGCCGGCCTCCTGGGAAGGAAGACAGGCCGCGGCTTCTACGGGTACGGCTGACTTTTCCCCAACCCCGCCTATAGGTCGTAAGGACTAGCTCGGATGGCAGCGGTCAAATGGGCCACACGGCCCATGCCCAACTCGCACGAATTCAGGAATTATCCACAGGGCAAGCCGTGGGAGCTCGAGAAGGAACTGGGAGTCAAGATGTTGCCCTATCAGCTGGGAACTCAGAGGACAACCGCGACCGACAACCTCGAGCCGATTTGCGCGATGCTCCAGACCGATCGTCATCTGCTCGGCACCTGGGACGAGACATGGGCGAGGCTATTCGCCATCGACTGCGCATCGATCATCTATCGCTTCCACGTCCCCGGAATGGACGAGGCTGCCCGGGACCTGATCCACCGCCTGCTCCACCAAGCCCGAAAGCTCACCATCGGCGAACGCCAGCAAGAGTTGGGGTCCGTGGAACGGGCGCTCATGGCGGGGTTGCGTGCGTCCTCGGACATGACCCGGGCGGTCTGGCTGGTGGCTCTCAACTCACTTCTCCCCGACCCCTTCCGCGCCGCCCTCGTCACCGTCGAGTCGGCCCTTGCCTCATTTGGCCCGCGCCCCAACCCCCGTCGTGACGCAGTCATCGAGTCGATGCGAAGCAGACTGCTTTCCCGTACCGAAGAGGCGGCTCTGCTCGGAGGCCACCTCGCTTACGCCTGAACCCGAATCGTCAGGATTCGGCGACCCTCTCGAACTCCCGGCTCCCCAGGGAATCGGCGAGGTGGGGGCGGGTCCC
This sequence comes from Acidimicrobiia bacterium, assembly GCA_035292605.1. Taxonomy (GTDB): domain Bacteria; phylum Actinomycetota; class Acidimicrobiia; order Spongiisociales; family ZC4RG35; genus JALYNX01. The sequence continues at coordinate 19,593 of DATDPT010000113.1, read as the reverse complement.
GCCTCTCACCACGAGAACCGGAACCGACACCCGCTCCATGACTGCTTCACGAAGCGCAGGGAGGACGCCGTCGAGAACCCCGGCCGGGGCGACCACCATGACCGCGGTGCCCTCGACCGCCTCCAGGGCGTGAGCGACACTTGGCTCCATCAGAACCCTCGATTCGACCTCGACCCCGAGCTCGGGTAGCTCGACCGGAATCGGGGAAATCACCCTCAACGGCCTGGTGTAACCCCGGGCGAGACTTGCCGCCAGATCGAGTGCCGCGAAGTCTGCCGGCTCTCCCCGGTACCAGACACCAACCGCGCCGAAACCCAGCTCGCGATGAGTGCCGGCACCCACCAAGACCGCGACATCGCACGATGCCTTCTCCAACAGCTCCCCGGCGATCCCTCCCAGCGGCCGGTATCCCAGGTAGGCCTGATGGGAGCCGAGCAGAAGCATCCCCGCCCCCCTCCGTTCGACCAGCCGGATCAACTCCAGAGAGGGATCGGGCCCGACTGCGGTGACGACCTCGGTCTCTATTCCTTCGGCCTCCAGCCGATCCTTGACCGGCCCGAGCTCCTCGGCGACGCTCGCCGCCGCGTCGTCCATGGCCGAGAGATTGGCACGGACCTGTTCGTAACCCGGAGGCCTGACCACCGAGGCCAGGATGATCGTCGCCGGGGACTCGTCGAGACCACGGAGCCGCTTGGCCAACTCGAGGAGCGGTCGCGCGGTGATCGGGTCGGTCACTCCGACCATCACCCGACGCTCGCGCGCCACAAGGGCCATCATCTCCCGAGTGACGTCACCAGCGAGATCGCTGTCGATCATGTCCCGGGGATAGAGAAGGGTCAGGAGCGGCGTCGTCATGAAGGTGGTGATCAACGCCATCAGCACCATCATGGTGAACAAAGCCGGAGAAATGACCCCGAGAGTGCGGCCGATGGTGAGGATGACGATCTCGGTGATGCCTCGGGCGTTCATCAGGACACCGATCACGGTCGATGACCGGAACGATTCACCGGCGGCGAGACCCGCAATGACCGATCCGCCGATCTTCCCCACGATGGCGATGGCAACGATCAGACCTGTGAGCAGCCACATCTCCGACCCGGAGACCAATCCGATCTGGGTCGACAACCCGACCACGGCGAAGAAGACCGGGAGCAAGAACAGCACCGTCACGTCCTCGAGACGTTCGGTGATCTGGGCGGCAATCGAATGGGAGCGGGGCAGGACGGCTCCGAACATGAAGGCTCCGAATATGGCGTGGATCCCAATCGCCTCGGTGGCCCAAGCCGAGAGGAAGAGGGCCACCAGGAGCCCGGACATCACCGTGGCCCCGATACGGCTTCTATTGGGCCTGACCGAAGCGACACGAGCGATCAGCGGGCGAACCACAAAGGTCATGACTCCCACGAAGGCGAGGGCCAACAGGACCGTTTGAATGGCATCCACCGGGCCGGTGGCCTTAACGATGGCGACGACGACGGCCAGGATGCACCACGCCGTGACATCGTCGACAGCGGCACAGGTGATGGCCAGGGCACCGATTCGGGTCCGGTGCAGACCGGTGTCGGTGAGGATCCGCGCCAACACCGGGAACGCGGTGATCGCCATCGCCGCCCCCATGAACAAGGCGAACCCGGTGAAACGGCCACTTCCCACGACCGGGAAGATCAGAAGCGCCGCGGCCAGTCCCAGGGTGAACGGAACCACGATCGAGTAATGGCTGACCAACAGCGCGGTATGACCCGATCCGCGGATCATCTTGTGATCGAGCTCGGCTCCGATCAGGAACATGAAGAAGATGAGCCCGAACTGGGCCAGGATCTGGAGGACATTGATCACCTCGGAGGGAAAAAGGAACGAGGTCACCTCCGGGAAGAAGAGCCCGAGCAGACTCGGCCCGAGGAGGATCCCCGCCACGATCTCCCCGATGACGCGGGGCTGGTTGATGATGCGGAAGAATGACCCGAGGGCCCGAGCAGCCACGATCACCACGGCAACCGCCAGGAGCACTCGTGCCAGGACCTCGGCGCCTTCCAGACCCACCCCCGCCGTGGCCCCGCCGGACGTCTCCACGCCGACGATCGACACCCCCAATTCCTGGCCACCGACGATGACGGTGCCTTCGAGACCTCCGTCGTCGAGGACCTGGGCGACAAACACGGCTGACTGATCGGCAAGCTCGGTGCCTGCCGCGCAGCTACCGGTCAGCTCCCCTCGGCCACTCTCCCGATCGAGGCGACCACCCACGATCTTGGGCCCCAAGTCCTCGGTTTCGTCACCGTGGGACCCGGGGACGTGGAGATCGAGGAACACGCCGGACTGCACGGTGGCGACCCGATCTCCAAGACAGGCCACCCCGTCCCCTTCCACTGCACCCACCGGAGAGGCCTGTAGGGCCGGAACGATCTGGTTCCCTCTGGGCAGCACCAACACCAAGCCAACCGCCGCGACCACGAAGATGGTGGCGTAGGTGAAGGCGGGGATGAGACGACGTCTCGTCACGGGTGGTGTGGTCATGGGCGGGCTGTCATCAATGGATTACGACAACTTATGAACCTAAACCCACGGTGGACAAGTTCCTGAGGGCTGGAGAGTCTGGGTCGGGAGCACTTCGCCGTTGATCGGGCTTGGCCATGGAGGCATGTCACTTAGATCCAGCCTCAACCTATCGTCGTTGCGATGTCGGAAGGCATCAGACCGCTACGGGCGAGCCTCGTCCTCGCATTGGTGATGGCGTGGGTGATCGTCCCCGGGGAGCCCGCGACCGCCCAAACCCCTGCGTGTCCCAACGAAATGCAGACGGCGTCGATAGCGCCGGCCCCCGAGTTCACCCCGGCGGCGGTGTCCAGCAACAGGGCCCGGAACTGGCTGCGATTGCATCCGATGCCGATATCGGGCCTGGTGCCGACCCTGCCCAATCCCCCCAAAACCGTCGTGGATCGATACCTGGAGCCGTTCGGAGCCAACTTGGTCCACTTGTGGATGGACGGCCCCGGTCAGGCCGAGAGCTGGCTCCAACACCGACGGGGCACCGGTTTCATCACCTGGCTGTCCCCCGACGGGACATCGCTGGCATGGAACGGCTCGCAGTTCGTCGATACCGGGCAATTGATGGGTGGCCTGGCACCGTCAACACCGGGGAGAATCGGATTCCAGGTCGGGGACGAGCCGAGCTCAGCTCAGGGCATGACCCAGATCGCCACCGGAATCGACCGGATCAGGGCGACCGACCCGAACGCTCTTCTCTTCACCAATCTCACATACTGGCTGCCCAACTTCGCCGAGATGGTGCAGCAGTACGTCTCCTCGGTGAACGCCGACCTGGTCCTCACCGGTGATTACAACTTCGAGGCCTCCCACTACACCGTTCTCGAGACATTCCGAGATGCCGGCCTGGCCAAGGGTGTGCCTTATTGGCAGTATCTCAACGCCTATGTAGGCCAAGAGACCGACTGCCAGCTCACCCACACCCGCTCGGACCTCTTGTGGCAGGCGATGGCCGGGCTCACCTATGGGTACACAGGTCACTTCTGGTTCATCTATCAGGCGGCGGCGGTCGGTCACGAGTCGGCGACCAACTGGGGTGGCTCGATCCTGCTCCAGCCCACGGGGACCTGGGACGCCTCCCCCACCGGCTACCACGGAATCCTCGGCGACGTCAACCAACGCCTGGCCAACCTGGGCAAGGCGGTGACCAGGTTGACCTCGACCGACGTTCGTTTCATTCGAGCCGATGATCCTCTGAGCGAACAGCCGATCGATACCCAGCCCTGGTCACCTGGCGCTGGAGGCTTTCCCTATCTCGTCGGAGTGGCGCCCGCTCCGGGCCAGGCTCCTTTGGAGATCCTGCTCGGGTTCTTCATCGATGAGAACGGCGAGCGCTACATCGTGGTCCAGAATGCGCGACACACCCACTCGACACGTCGACCCAACCCACCCCTACCGGGCTCAGACTCGGTAGGGACGATCAATCTGACATTCGACTTCGGAACCGCCCCCGCCGGGCTGCCAACTGACCGGATCCGGGTGTTGCGCTCGGTCGACGGAGTCCGGGGCGATCTCCCCCTCACCGACCTCGGCGGAACTCTGCGTCGTGCCGACATCATCCTCGAGGCCGGCGATGCCGTCATGCTCAAGTACGCCACGGAAGGAGACTTCGTCTTTGGCCCCGCCCGTGAGACCGTGGGACTCGTGGATCCCACCCAGGGGATTTGGTACCTGCCCCGGGGTGACCAGGTGACCTCCTTCTACTACGGGAACCCCGGAGATACACCTTTCATGGGAGATTGGGACTGCGACGGTATCGACACCCCGGGTCTCTACCGGCGCTCCGACGGTTTCGTCTATCTCCGCGACTCCAACACCCAGGGTGTGGCCGACGTCCGCTACTTCTTCGGCAATCCGGCGGACATCCCGATCGCCGGGGACTTCGACGGAGACGGCTGCGACACCGTGTCCATTTACCGCCCGTTGGAGGGCAAGGTGTATGTCATCAACAGACTCGGATCCGGTGCCTCCGGGGTCGGGGCCGCAGACTTGTCCTATTACTTCGGCAACCCGGGGGACAAGCCCTTCGCCGGTGACTTCGACGGGAACGGCATCGACACCATCGGGCTCCATCGTGAGACAACCGGCCTCGTCTACTTCCGCAACACTCACACTCAGGGCGTGGCCGACCACCAATTCTTCTTCGGGAACCCGGCCGACTTGCTCGTTGCCGGGGACTGGACCGGGGTCGGCTTTTCCACCCCGGCGCTGTTCCGACCGGACGAGGCCCGTTTCTTCTTCCGGCACACCAATACCCAGGGCATCGCCGACAACTCGTTCTTCCTGGGCAACCCGGGATGGCTCCCGGTGGCAGGGTCCTTCGGCTGACACCTACGTCGTAGTCGGCCCGCGAGGAGGGGCCGACGAGTCACCTCGCCGACCCCTCATCGCATAGTTGGGCGTTAATTCAGCGGTGGGTTGGCGTTTGTCGCCAACTGGAGCGCCATCTCCGGGAACCAGACACCCGCCGGTGGGTCGATGAGACCCCATTCGGGATCCACCGTCGTGCCGGCCGGCCCCAGTCCCCGAGTGCACTCGCCGTCGGACTCACCCGGGATCTTGACCCACAGGTAGGCGTCGATCAGCGCGTTACCGGTGTCAGTGGTGGGTCGCAGCCCCAACCCTCGGTCCGGCGGGTTGCACCAGTCTTGCGGGTCGGGATAACCCGGTGTCGGGCTCCACGGGCCCTGGCCGTTGCGGCTGGTGTCGACGACGAAGTGGGTAGTCGGCCCGACCGCGCCCAGCATGTTGGCGTAACGGAGGTTGATCCCAGATGTGTTCAGTGCCGGATCATCCGACGTGTCGCTCCACTCGCCGTAGTTGCTCAGCGCCACTCCAGTCCACTCCCCAAGCAGCACGGCGATCTTGGCGGGCAAGGGTCCACCGTTCCAATACTGGTTGGGACAGTTTATGAAGTCGCCCGGATTGATCACGGTGGCGTAGGTGATGCAGCTGGAGATCCAGTTCCCGTATTGCCCGAGGTTGGCGGTGAATTGGTAGTTGGAGACATTGAGATAGAACCCATCCGCCTGCTGGACACCGGCCTTGACCAACCGATCGGAAGCGTCTCCCACGTTCAGCCAGGCGCTGTGGGTGCCATCGAGATACACGTTGACGTTGGGCAACGCAGCGAACTGGTCGACCGCGTAGTTGAGCATCTCGAAGCGCTCGCTGGCCGCCGTTGCCGGGTTGGCTTCAGCAGGCTGGCACCACTCCATGCCGGCGCCTATCGGGGTGTACCAAGGGATGATCCCGAGCCCGTCCGGCTCCAGGATCACGATCGCCTCTCGCCAGCCGATGCCCTTGGCGAACCCGTCGATCCACGCCTTGTACTCCTCGACAGTGGTGGCACCACCTGCGGAGAACTGGGCGCAGTCACGGAAGGGGATGTTGTAGGCCACCAGCACCGGGACGGTGTGTTTGCGGTCCGCAGCCCGGACCACTTCGGCCACCTCTTTGCGCACCTCTCTGGGGGTGCCCCCGTTGAACCAGACCGCGGAGGGGGTTTTTATCATCTTTGAGATCAGCGACGCATCGTGCCATTGGCCGTGGCGTCTCAGGTCCCTGATCTGGGCGAGGCTCCCCGGGCTCGGGGGCGGGGTGTAGAAATCGTCGCGACCTCCTCGATGGGCAATGGCGGGGCCGGCCGCTGTCATGAAGACCAAAAGCGCGAGGGCCAGGGTGACGAGCCGTGAAGCTCTCTTTCGTCGCATGCTCTGCTCCCTTTTCGCGTGTTGGGAGCGCTCCCAACACTCTGAGTGACGATGGAACCACACTTCGCGCTCTCGCGCCAGGAAAAATGTCCCATTTTTGAGAATATCCTGAACTCAGCCTTCCTGGAGAGGAGAGCGCTTCCAGCAATTGCGTATCGGTGACCGGGACGGCGAAGCGCGCCATAGGTGAGCCCATAAACGCAACATGACCCAACGGTGGGTCATGTTGCTGATCGCGGGTGGATTCAGATCACTTCCACTTCTTCGTAGATCTCGATCCGGGGCTCACCGATGACCCCTGCCCGCTGCATCGCATCCTTGAGCCCGGGATCGCCGACGAATCCGTTGAGAGTGTCCAGCGAGCTAAAACCGGCAACCACAGTGACCATGTTGCCGTCGCCGACTCTGCGATTGACACGTGCGAACTCAGCGCCGCCACCAGTGGTGGGCGGCATCGTGTCGTAGACCGACTTCCACTTGTCATAGTCCTCTACAGCGTGATTGATCGCCAAAACGTACATGCGGGTCCTCCTTGGGGGGCCTCCAGCTCGGTTTGAGCTCGGCCTCCGACGCTACACCAACCGTTGCTGCCGTGACCTTTCCGCACTCGGTCTAGACGGCTAATTGCCGAGCGGGCCTGATCGGATTCGAGCGGTCGTTCGAAGCGTCTTTCTACTCAGCAAAGACCAGGAAGAGGGCGACCAGCAGCCCGACCAAGGTCGAAAGGAACACCCCGATCGACCGGTCATGCTCACGGATCATCGCAACGACTCCGCTCACCAGCGCAGAGAGCCCACCAACGACCATCAGCAGAGCGGGGGCGGCCAGCCACCAATTGTCGAAGAAGGTATCGAATTCACCCCGATCCTGCCCCGAGACGACAGCCAGCCAATAGGCGATTTGACCCAGACCGAAAGCCACGCCCGAACCAACCGACCAACGCCCAAAACGCTCGGTCGGCCAGAAGTGGATGTGAAAACGCCCGTAACCGGTACTAGTGGTCATCTTGGACCTCCTCTTACCCGTTCCTTACCTCGCAATAAAACAGGAAGGTAGGGCCAACCGGCCTTTCCCCAGGACAAAGGGCGCCGCTAGACGGGTTTCATGGCGACCGAGAAGTCGATCTCCAGCGGAGCTGGTTCACTCCTTCACTCGGTTCGACATCTCGGTTTATGACCCCGGGATCTTCACCAGCAGTAGTTGGCCGTTCTCCCGCTTGATGAGAACACCGTTGACCGTCTCCTGCATCTGGTTCGATCCGTGGGCCTGGACATCGAGCACCCACCAGCCGGAACCGAAGAAGGCGGAGGCATCCACGATGCCGCTCGACTCGCCGGCGGGGTCGGTCACCTGGGCGACCACCCTCCACTCCCCGCTTCCCAGACGGAATTGCCAGATTCGGGCGTTGCCGGTGTCCTCCTGGACCATCAGGCTCTTCTTGCTCGTGTCGAGGTTGTCGGGGGATCGGAAGGGGACGTAGGCCCCGGCCGCCGGATTGTCCCCCTGGGCCAGCACCGAGAAGGCCTTGACCCGAAGCGGATTGCGCGAGTCGAACACGAACCTGAAGATCCGCCCGAAGTCGGCCTGCCCCACGGTCCCGGGCTGGCCCCGGACCATCCGCCCGGCGGCGTCGGGCACGACTCTCGTCGAGCCGGTGTCCGCTACGTAGACGACCGTTGGGTGCTTCTTGTCGGTGGCGATGTCCTCGAGACGGATGAACTGGAACACGTTGTTTGCATTCGACCAGTCCTCGAGGGCAGTCTGGGGGGCCTCGCCTGTGGTTCCTTTGGCGATCTCTTCAGGGACCTCGATGAACTCGCCCTCCCAGGTCATTCCGGGCTGAATGTCGAGGTAGTCATTGGCTCCGTTGAGGGGGTCGGTCGGATTCACCGGTCCAGCCTGGGTCGCGGTGACCCGGAAGGCGTACAGGGTGCCTTCGTCCGCCAGGACTGCGTTGCCACTCCTCGCCTTGTAGAGGTAGAGCTGGGAGGACGGAGGGAGGAACGTGTCGTCGGTGGTCAGCATCGCCACCCCCCGCCAATTGCCGTCAACCGCGACGGTGTTCTCGTGGTTGAGCCGGCCCATCCCTGGGATGTGGGTCGCCTCACCGGTCCGGGTGTCGTAGGCGACGACATAACCGGCCTGACGATTGGGGTCGAGCGAAGGGTCGGGCCCATACCCGGCGCCGGCCGGCACCGAGAGCACGTCGTTGGATTCCTCGCCTGTGAAGAACGTGGGATGCCTGAACCCGTCATCCCTCGTGGCCATGAACGCCGAGCAGAACCTGATGAAACCCTCTTCGGGCCCGAGCACCACCTCGCTGTGCTTCACGGCACCAAGGTTCCACGACGAGGTGGAAAGCGTCAGCCTCGAGATCGATGAGTCCTGATGGTCGGCCGCAGAATTGAAGGGCACGGTGCTTTGCTCATGCCCCACGTACACGTCGACCGTCCTCTTGTCGTGGCCCCGGGTGAGACCGATGCCGTCGGGGAGACCCTCGAAGACGAAGGAACCCAGAGCGTCGCCGCTGTTGATGATCGGGATGACCCTGCCGTTCGCCACGGAAGCGTCGAGCACGATCAGAGGGTCGGATGAGGTCAGGTATCCCCCATTCCCCGATGCTTCTGCCGCTGCCGGGAACATGACAGCGACCAGGGCGAGGGTGGAAAGGAGTGCGACCGTTCGTGAGAGACGGGTTCGCGGCTCAACGAGACTGGACATAAGGCCTCCTCGGTGATCTAGACCACGAAGCATACGCGATGACCACGGTCGGCGTCCGAGGTGCGAAGGCAAACACACGAAGGCGGTCCTCGGTGTCAAACCGGATAGCCGCGAGGAACATGGAAGACTCTTTCGATGACGTTCTTGGAGCTGGTCACCATCGTCGTTGACGACTATGACCCTGCCATCGAGTTCTCGAGCGGATGGTGACCGCCGGCGTGGAACTCGTAACCGAACCACGTACCGAGGACTACGGGCGGCTCGCCGTGTTCGTCGACATCTCTGGCAACCGGTGGGACCTACTTGGTCCCGTTTGATGTCAGTCACCGATAGCCGTGGGTCAACTATTCGGTTGACCCACGTGCTCAGCCGTTCGGACCTCGAACTTTGGCCGGGAGGCCGATGCGCTGAGCGCGGTGTTCCCGCATAGTTGCGGCATGACGACCAGGAGTGAGGAGCGGTCATGCCCGCCATCGAAGTCGAGAATCTGACCAAACGATATGGCGACGTCCCGGCGATGGACGACGTCAGCTTCACCGTCGAGAAGGGCGAGATCTTCGGGATCCTCGGCCCCAACGGTGCCGGCAAGACCACCACCGTCGAATCGATCGCCGGGTTGCGTCGCCCCGACAGCGGGACGATCAGGGTCCTGGGACTGGACCCGCAACGTGATCGGAACGAGATCCGTCGGCGTCTCGGTGTCCAGCTCCAAGAGAGCAGGCTGCCCGACCGGATCCAGGTCGGCGAGGCGCTCGACCTCTACAGCTCGTTCTATGAGAGCCCCCTGCAATGGGAGAGCCTGCTCGGTCAACTCGGTCTCACCGAGAAGCGCGACACCAGGTTCGGCAAACTGTCGGGCGGCCAGAAACAGCGCGTCTCCATAGCACTGGCCCTGGTCGGGAACCCCGAGGTGGTGATCCTCGACGAGTTGACCACGGGCCTCGATCCGCAGGCCCGCCGCGACACTTGGGCCGTAGTCGAACAGCTCAGGGAGAAGGGCGTCACGGTCATCCTGGTGACCCACTTCATGGAGGAGGCCGAACGTCTCGCCGATCGCGTCGCACTCATCGACGCCGGGAGGGTGGTGGCCCTGGACACCCCGGCCGGACTGATCGCTTCGACGGACAACGAACAGGTGATCCGGTTCCGGCCTTCCCGCCCTATGGACGATTCAGTCTTCGCCGGGCTGGCGGAGGTCACCGGCGTGACCCATCACGGGGACCAGATAGTGGTCAGGGGCGTGGGCAATGTGCTTCATGCCGTGACCTCCGCTTTCGTCCAGAGCCAGGTGATACCCCAGGAGCTCCGGGTGGAGCAGGCGACCCTCGACGATGCCTTCCTGGCTCTCACCGGCCGTTCCCTACAGCCCGACACCGAGGAGGTGTGACCGATATGTCTGCGTTGACCAAGATGACCACTATCGAGGCAAAGCTGTTCGCCCGGGAGCCGATGGCGGTGTTCTGGGGACTCGCCTTTCCGTCGCTGCTGCTCCTATTGCTCGGGTTCGCATTCCCTGGCGGACGGGTGCCGAGCGAGGATCTCGGGGGCTTCCGTCTCGTCGATCTCTACGCCCCGATCGTCCTCTTCCTCGCCCTGGCTACGGTGGCCTTTGCCACTCTCCCTCCGCTTCTCGCCGGCTATCGGGAGATGGGGCTGCTTCGACGGCTCTCCACCACTCCCGTCGGATCGCGAAGGCTGGTGGGCGCCCAGCTCTTGTTGCAGGTGTCGGTGGCCTTCCTCGCCGGGTTGCTGGCATTGGCCGTCGCCGGCTTGGTCTTTGAGATTCCAATGCCGGGAAATATTGTCGGATTCGTCTTCTCCTTCTTCCTCGCGGCGCTGTCGATGCTCTCGGTGGGGCTGTTCATCGGGGCGGTGGCGCCGAGCGCCTCGTCCGGTCAAGGAATCGGAATGGCGGTCTATTTCCCCATGCTCTTCTTCGCCGGCGTCTACTTCCCCAGGGATGTGATGCCCGAGGGAATGCGCAGGGTGAGCGACTTCACGCCGGCAGGCGCCACCGTTCAGGCTCTACAGGACACCTGGATGGGTTTGGCAGCTCCGGGTTCTAGTCTCCTGGTGATGGCCGCATTCGCCCTCGGCTTCGGTCTACTCGCCGCCCTCTTCTTCCGATGGGAATGAGACCCGATCCGGCGGCGCTGACTCTCGAGTCGAGCAGTGGCTGGGAGCGTGCCTTCGACCACATTGTGGCGTGGATCCCCTATGTCACGCTGCTGATCGGTCTGGTCCTCGAACTGCTGAATGCCATCGGCGAGCCTTCACAGGCGCCACTCGCCCTGGGGCTTGCAGCGCTGGCTGTGGTCTGGGTGCTCTTCATGTTCACCCTGGCCGGTCCTCGTCGGGAGAGCCAGGCATGGATGAGGGTCTACATGGCTGGCCTGACCGCCATCGGAGCAGTGATGATGCTCTACCGGCCCGGCTTCTTCGTCTTCGTGATCACCGGGTTCGTCCAGGCCTTTCTCCTCAAGCCGGCCCCGGTGGCCTTCGTGGCTGTCGCCCTGAACTCGCTGGTCATCAACTCCAGGATCGTGTACCCCGAGGGGGGCGCTGACGCCTGGTCGACGTATCTGATCATCGTCGTCATCCAGACCGTGGCTGTCGGCTTCGGAGTCAGCGGCGGCGAGAAGATATCCGAGCTGAGCGAGCAGAGACGTGTGGCTGTTGGGGAGTTGAAGAAGGTCATCGAGGAGAACACCTCCCTTCAGGCCCAGCTCGTCGAGCAGGCCCGCGAGGCGGCAGTCGATGAGGAGCGGCAGCGAATGGCGCGGGAGATCCATGACACCATCGCTCAGGGGCTGACCGGTGTCATCACCCAGCTCGAAGCAGCCGGTCAAGCACGAGGCGATGGCGTTGAGTTGCAGAAACGCATCGACAACGCCATCCACCTGGCCCGCGACAGTCTCTCCGAGGCACGACGTGCCGTGCGCGATCTTCTCCCGACTCCCCTCGAGGAAAGGGGGCTGCCCGCCGCCCTCCAAGAGGTGACCGCACGATGGTCATCGCTGAATCACGTGCCCGCCGAGCTGATCACCACCGGCAGCACCCGCCGCCTCCATCCCGAGGTCGAGGTCACGGTGCTCCGGGTGACCCAGGAGGCCCTGGCCAACGTGTCGAAGCACGCGGGCGCCTCGCGGGTCGGTGTCACCCTTTCGTACATGGGTGACATCGTGTCGATCGACGTACGGGACGACGGGATCGGCCTCGACCCGGTCGCCATGATCAATGGCAGTGCGTCGGGCTCGGGGTTCGGCTTGACCGCGATGCGCCAACGGGTCGAGGGTCTCTCCGGAACGCTGGAGGTGGAGTCCGAGCCCGGCGCGGGCACCGCAGTCTCGGCGTTTCTTCCCGCCATCACGCTCGAGGGAGACGATGACTGAACCACCCATCCGGGTTCTGATCGTCGACGACCACCCCGTGGTGCGCGATGGTCTGCGGGGCATGTTCGCCAACGAGGACGGCTTCGAGGTGGTGGGCGAGGCCAAGAATGGCCGTGACGCCATCGATCGCGCCCTGACGTTTCGGCCCGATGTGATTCTCATGGACCTGCGGATGCCCGAGATGAACGGTGTCAGTGCCATCAAGGAGCTCATCGAGAGAGAGGTGGAGGCACGGGTGCTGGTGCTGACCACCTTCGACACCGACTCCGACGTCCTCCCCGCCATCGAGGCCGGCGCCACCGGCTTCCTGCTCAAGGACGCGCCACGTGAGGAGCTGCTTCGTGCGGTCATCGCAGCGGCACGAGGAGATGCGGTTCTCTCCCCAAGCATCGGCACCCGGCTGCTCAGTCAGGTGCGAGGGCCGGGCAAGGAGGCCGTCAGCCAGCGCGAACTGGAGGTGTTGCGGCTGGTAGCGGCAGGCTCAACCAACAAGGAGATCGCCGGGCGTCTCTTCATCAGCGAGGCGACTGTGAAGACACACCTGCTCCACATCTACACCAAGCTCGGGGTCAACGACCGCGCCGGAGCCGTCGGTGCGGCCTTTGAAACCGGCCTGCTCACCCCCGGGCAGGCGAGTCGATAGACCCACTGCGATCTGAGGGGCGGTGGACCGTAGGGGACGCTATTTGAACTCGGTGCTGGAGCGAAGAACCGAGGAACTACAACGAAAAACGGCTGATCTGGAGAAACTGCTGCGTCGCACAATATGACAGAACGCCTGTGTTCGCTGCTCATTTATAGTCGGTGGAGGCATCATCGGCGAGGACCTCATCGATTGTGTGTCGCGCAAGGGCAACGCCCACAGGATTGGATTCCAGGTAGTACGGGATGAAGATCAGCGCCCAGGACAGCGCCCAGCCGCGGCCACGCGCCCACGTCGCCTCATCAACTGCGAGCATCGCACGGAACGCATCCCGGCTTTCGCCCGAGAACAGCATCCACGCCACCATTAGATCGCAGGCGGGGTCGCCCACGCCGAGACACCCGAAATCAATGACCGCACTCAGACGGCCTCCTTTGACCAGCAGGTTTCCGGGTGACAAGTCTCCATGGATCCAGACAGGCGGGTCCTGCCATGAGAGTGCTTGAAGAGCGGTGTCCCACGCCGCAGTCACCGCATCGGTATCGAGTGAGTCAACCAAGCTTGCGATAGCAGCCCGGGTGCAGGCGTCCCGGATATCCAGTGGCTCGCCCCGGCCAGAGTTGTGCGCTCCGGGGAGCGGTCCACCTTTGGGGTCGATGCGTTGGAGGGCGGCGATGAACTCCGCCATCTCGGTCGCCACTTGAAGCGGATCCGTGAAGCGATCGATCGTTGCGGTCTCGCCTTCGAACCATGGGCAGACGGACCAATCCCAGCGATAGCCCGCTCCGGGCGTTCCCTTCGCTAACGGGACAGGGATGGCGAGTGGCAGGTGGGGCGCAAGCTTCGGAAGCCACAGGTGCTCCTTCTCCACCTGCTCGGATGCCCATTGGATGCGGGGAAGTCGCACGGCCATGTCATCGCCGAGCCGATAGATCGCGTTGTCCGTCCCAGTTGAACGCACCCGCTCAATAGGAAGGTCTGCCCAATGCGGAAACTGCGCAGCTAACAACAGCCCCACGAGAGACTCGTCGGTTTCCACCTCGTCTACATGCATCTTGTCCGCAGACGTCCCAGGGTCATACTCCTGATGCTCACTCTCCACCTCCATCACGAATGATCGTGACACAGAAACACTGACACGACAGGTGTCCGCCACACGTGAGAACAGCGGAGACTCCTATACATGGTTCTGGTAAGGGACGTACAGCCAACCGTAGGGGCGCTTGTAGAACTTGTGGAGCTGAGGGGATTTGAACCCCTGACCCCTTGACTGCCAGTCAAGTGCTCTGCCAGGCTGAGCTACAGCCCCATGATGGGAGACGGGAGTTTATTCGGAGCCCACTCCCAAGGGGTAACCCGGCTACCCGTCGGCGACTGCCGGCTCCACCCACTTGACCCGCTCGGCGTCGGCCCAGAGTCGCTCCAGCCCGTAGAAGTCGCGTGGCGAAGCCTGGAACAGGTGGACGATGATGTCGCCGAAGTCGAGGAGCACCCACTCCGCCTCGGCCCGACCCTCACTCCGCAACGGTTTGATCGCCTTCTCCTCGCGGAGTTTCTCTTCGACTTGATCGGCGAGCGACTGGACGTGGGGTCGGGAGGTCCCGGTCGCGATCACGAAGACATCAGAGAGAACGAATAGGCGTTCGACATCGAGCAAGACGATGTCCATGCCCTTTTTGCTGAAGATGGCATCGGCCGCCATCCGGGCAAGTCCCGCACTGTTCTCTACGAGCCGTCCTCCTGATCGGATGAGCCCCCCACCCTATCGTGTTGGCCGGGTTCCGCATACAGGTCGAGCGCTTCGATGTAGTCGTGCACCGCCAGCGGCACCAGGAAGCGAAACGGCTCACCGATTTGGGCCATCTCTCTGATCTCCGTCCCACTGATCTCGAGCACCGCCATGTCGAGGAACACGGCTTGTGGGAGCACCGATTGCACCTCGCGGGCATCGGTGCCGGGTCGGGGGACGACCAGCAGCGACACCCGGTCCAACACCTCCTCCCAGCGGTGCCAGCTGGGGAGTCCGTGAGCAGCGTCGGCCCCGAGGATCAACGACAGCTCTTCGTCTTCCGGGAACGAGAGCACAGTGTCGATCGTGTAGGTGGGACCGTCACGTTCGATCTCTCGATCGTCGACCTCAAACCCTTCGGTGTCGCTGATCGCCAGGCGGATCATCTCCAGACGGTGGGCGGCGCCGGTCAGAGGACGGTCGCCTTTCTGCCAGGGCTCTCCGGCCGGCACGAACAGCACCCGATCGAGGTCGGCCTGATAGAGGGCGGTCTCCCCGGCATGGAGATGAGCTATGTGGATCGGGTCGAAGGTCCCGCCGAGGATGCCGGTGCGCACGACGCCGAGGATAGGGCGCAGGAGGGGTCACCAACCGGAGGGCACGGGTGATGTCCGTGACCTGACACCCGAGATGGGACTTGGGGTCGACATAGCTGCCCCCGATCCTCGTCGAGAGATGCACCCCAGGCACCCCGTGCGGGGATCCAGACAACCCAATAATCGTGCTTCGGGTCACCTGTTGCCCGGCGCTCACCGTGTGACTCGACAGATAGGACAGGGACACCTTGAAACCGGAAACCGGCTCGATGGTCACCGAGATCATGCCTGCTACCGAGCCGGCGAAGGTGACGACTCCTGACGCAGGGGCCCGAATCGGGGTACCCACTGGCGCGGCATAGTCCACGCCCCAATGCCCGCCATAGTCGCCGACGGGTGAGTAAGCGGCGACAATCGGGCCGTCGACGGGTGCGATGAGACAGACCGCCGAAAGAGCCATCTGGATCAGCATTTCCCCTCCGAGCCCGACCCTATAGCCGCCGAATTCAACTGGATAGGGGGTCGACCGCTAGTTTTCAGGCTCCAGAAAGGGGAATGAATGACGGCGACCCGCATCGGGTTGATGGGCTTCGGAAGGATCGGACGCAATGTCGTTCGGCTGGTTCACAATCGCGACGACCTCGAAGTGGTCGCCATCAGCGATATCGCCGATCCCGAGGCGCTCACCTATCTCCTCAAATACGACTCGATCTATGGGAGATTTCCCGCACCCACCTCGTATTCCGACGGCAAGCTCACCTTCGGGTCGAAGCACGCCGCGTTTCTGAAGGCAAAGGAGCCGGGCGACGCCAACTGGGGCGAGCTGGGAGTCGACGTAGTGCTCGAGACCACGAGCCGCTACCGCTCCAAGGAATCACTCGACCGTCATCTCGGTGCCGGGGCCAAGAAGGTGGTGCTCACCTCGAGCCCGGAGACCCCCGGCGAGATCCCCCTTCTGTTGCGAGGCATCAACGACGAGATTCTGGGGCCCGACACCCATCTGGTCGCCCTGGGGTCGAACACGTCGAACGCGGTAGCCCCGATCCTGCGGATCATCGACGAGAGGTTCGGGGTGAAGCGTGCCTTCATGACCACGGTGAAGGCCATGTCCAATGCCGGGCGGCTGGCCGACGTCCCCACCGACTCTTTTCGGACCAGTCGTGCCGCCGGCGAGAACATCATCCCCGCGGTCACCAACACCGCCGAGATCCTGACCCAGGCGCTGCCCCAATTGGAGGGAAAGCTGGCGGTGGTGGCACTCAATGTCCCGGTGGTCGACGGCTCGACGGTGGACCTCACCACCGAGACAAGCGTGAACGCCACTGTGGAAGAGGTCAATGCTGCGGTGGCCGCGGAGGTCGAGGCCAGATTCCAGGGGCTCATCGAGTACGTGGCCGATCCCATCGTCTCCTCGGACGTGCGACTCAACTCCCATTCAGGCGTCTTCGACAGCCTGGCGACGATGGTCACCATGGGCAGCCTGGTGAAGACCATCACCTGGTTCAACAACGGATGGGGTTATTCGCATCGGGTGGTGGAAGTAACGACGACGATCGCGGGTTATCTGGATGGAGGAAAGTGAAATGGTGAATGTCGCGATCAACGGTTTCGGGAGGATCGGCCGCGCCGTGTTCCGGATCATCGCCACCAGACCAGGCTCCGAGATCCGGGTCGTCGCCATCAACGACCTCTCCGACGACGACATCCTCGCCTACCTCCTCGAGTACGACTCGGTCATGGGTCGCTTCGATCAGGAGGTGACGGTCGCCGACGGCGTGATGAAAGTTGGCCCCCACCAGATCAAGATGCTCATGGAACGCGACCCGGCGCAACTCCCCTGGGCCGAGCTCGGGGTGGACATCGTCATCGAGTCGACCGGTGTCTTCCGATCCCGGGCCGCACTTCAACAGCACATCGATGCCGGCGCCAAGAGAGTGATCCTCACCGTCCCCTCCCAGGACAAGATCGACCAAACCGTGGTGCTGGGTGTGAACGACGAAGAACTTGGCGCCGATGACATCATCGTCTCCAACGCCTCGTGCACCACCAATTGCCTGGTCCCCCTGGTCAAGGTCCTCGACGACAACTTCGGGATCGTCAAAGGCGTCATGACCACGGTCCACGCCTACACCAATGACCAGGTGCTGGCCGACGTCCCCCACAAGGATCTCCGCCGGAGCCGCGCCGCCACCGAGAACATCATCCCCACCACCACCGGGGCCGCCAAGGCAGTCGGCGAGGTTCTTCCCAACCTGGAAGGCAAGCTGGACGGGATCGCGATGAGGGTGCCGGTGCCCGATGGCTCGACCGTCGATTTCGTGGTCGAGCTCTCGAAGAACGTAACCGTCGAGGAGGTCAACGCCGCGGTCAAGGCCGCCGCCGAAAGCGGGCCGATGGTGGGCATTCTCGAGTACACCGAGGACCCCATCGTCTCCACCGACATCATCGGCAACCCTCACTCGTCGATCTTCGACGCTGCCGGAACCCAGGTGCTCGGCGGCAACCTGGTGCGGGTGATGTCCTGGTACGACAACGAGTGGGGTTACTCCAACCGTGTCGTCGACCTCATCGAGCGTCTTGCCCAGGTGATGGAGAAGGAACCGGCGTAGCCCGTCAGGACTGCAGCGCTCGCCAGATCTTCTCCGGGGTCAGCGGGACCTGGAGGTCGGCGCCAACCGCGTCGCAGACCGCGTTGACCACCGCCGGGGTCGACCCAATGGTGCCGGCCTCGCCGATCCCCTTCGCTCCCAGCGGGTTGGTCGGAGTGGTCGTGACAGTGGCAGCCAGAGTGAACATCGGCAGAGACTCGGCAGTGGGTATCAGATAGTCCACAAAAGACGAAGTGACCAGGTTGCCGTCCTCGTCATAGATCACCTCTTCCCAAAGCGCCTGGCCTATCCCCTGGGCCAGGCCGCCGTGACGCTGACCATCGGCCAGCATCGGGTTGATGATGTTGCCGGCGTCGTCCACGGCCCACATCCGCTGCAGATCAGGGACCCCGGTCTCGGGGTCGATCTCGACCACAGCGAGATGCATGCCGAAGGGGAAGTTGAGGCCACCCGATCGAAGGTGGATCTCCTCTGCGAGACCAGGATCATCGCCCTCGGGCACGTTCCCGGCCAGGGCGGCGGCGGCGATCTCCTCCCACTTCACCGACACATCGGTCCCCGCCACCGAGGCGACACCATTCGCCAGGGTGATGTCCTCGGCCGAGGCCTCGAGGAGGTGCCCCGCCACCCGCTTCGCCTTGGCGGCCACCTTCTCCGCCGCCGCGTAGCTGGCAGAGCCGCCCTGGGCGACACTGCGCGAGCCTGACGTCCCCCAACCGTACGGAGCCGAAGCGGTGTCTCCCTGCTCCAAGTGGACCCGGTCGATCCCAATGCCGAGGGTGGCGGCGACCAATTGAGGAAACGTGGTGCGGTGGCCTTGACCTTGGTCGAGGGTCTCGACGTGCAGGGAAACCGAGCCATCGTTGTGAACCTCGATCCGGGCCGCCCCCCAATCCTCGAAGCCGCACACCTCCACATAGGCGGCCAAACCGATCCCGACCAACTTCCCCTGGCCCCTCATCTCGGTCTGCCATCGTCGGAGACTCTCGTAGTCGGCGACCTCGAGCAGCTTGTCCAGGGCCTTCTCATACTCGCCGGTGTCGAACGTGTAGCCCCCACGAGAGCGATAGGGGAACTGGCCGGGTTGAACGAAGTTCCTGCGCCGTACCTCCACCGGATCGAGACCCGCCGCCCT
Organism: Acidimicrobiia bacterium; assembly: GCA_035292605.1. Taxonomy (GTDB): domain Bacteria; phylum Actinomycetota; class Acidimicrobiia; order Spongiisociales; family ZC4RG35; genus JALYNX01. The sequence continues at coordinate 511 of DATDPT010000113.1, read as the reverse complement.
GCCCACCGCTTCCACCACCCGTTCGATGGTGAGGGTCGCCTCAGGTCGCCCGGCTCCCCGGTAGATACCCCGCGCAGCCCGATTGGTCCAAACCCCGCGCTGCCGCCAGCCGTAGACCGGGATGTCGTAGTTGCCGGTGCCGATGCGGGGGGTGATGTCGATGAAGTCGAGATATCGATGACGGCAGCCAAGGTCGAGGCGGCTGTCGACCCAGAGCCCCATGATCTTGCCCTCGGAGTCGGCCACCACCTCCCAGCGATGACGTTGCGCCCTGCCGTGCCCGATGGTCAACAGATGCTCGCGACGGGTTTCGATCCACTTGACCGGCCGACCGGTAGCCCGGGCGGCGATGACTGCGAGGTACTCCTCCTCGGCGAGGTCGTACTTGCACCCGAACCCACCACCGACGAACGGGGTGATCACACGAACCGATGACTGGGGCATCCCGAATGACTTGGCGAACTCCTCCTGCATCAAATGGGGGGCCTGACTGGAAAGGTGGACGGTGAGC
>DATDPT010000112.1:0-20760 GCA_035292605.1 Acidimicrobiia bacterium | reverse complement strand
GGTGGAGCGGGGTCAGGTGCTGGCTAAGCCGGGTTCGATCACTCCGCACACCGATTTTGAGGCTCAGGTGTATGTGTTGACCAAGGAGGAGGGGGGTCGGCACAACCCGTTTTTCCCGGGGTATCGACCCCAGTTCTATTTTCGGACTACTGATGTGACCGGGTCGATCCAGTTGCCGGAGGGGACGCAGATGGTGATGCCGGGTGATAACACCGAGATGAACGTGGTGTTGATCGCGCCGATCGCCATGGACGAAGGACTCCGGTTCGCGATCCGTGAAGGTGGCCGCACCGTAGGCGCCGGCCGCGTCATCAAGATCCTCAAATGAGCGACCAGCAGAAGATCCGGATCCGGCTCAAGGCCTACGACCACAACGTGGTCGATGAGTCTTCGAAGAAGATCACCGAGACCGTGTTGCGGACCCAGGCCAAGATCAAAGGCCCGGTCCCTCTCCCCACGGAGATCCACCGCTATTGCGTGATCCGTGGTCCCCACGTGGATAAGGACTCTCGTGAGCACTTCGAGATGCGGATCCACAAACGTCTGATCGACATCCTGGAGCCGACTCCGAAGACGGTGGACTCACTGATGCGTCTCGAGCTCCCCGCCGGAGTAGAGGTGGAGATCAAGCTATGAGGACGGAAGAAATGCTCCCTGCGTTCGCTGGGGGGAGAAGCAGGGTCGGAGGAGGCCCCTCATGAACGCCATCCTCGGACAGAAGCTGGGGATGACCCAGGTCTTCGACGACCAGGCCCGGGCCATCCCGGTCACGGTCATCAAGGCCGGGCCCTGTCACGTCACCCAAATCAAGACCATGGAGCGGGATGGCTACGACGCCATCCAGATCTCATATGGGGAGATCAAGCCAGGCCGCGCCAACAAGCCTGAGGCCGGGCATTTCGCCAAGGCCGGTGTGGCCCCGGCCAAGCATCTGGTGGAAGTCCGCGTCACCGACCCTGGGTCATACAAACTCGGTCAGGAGATCAGGATCGCTGACGTGTTCCAACCCGGCGTGAAGGCCGACGTTGCCGGCGTCTCCAAGGGCAAGGGCTTTGCCGGAGTGATGGAACGCCATAATTTCTCAGGTCAGGGCGCCTCGCACGGCACCCACAAGAAGCACCGTGCCCCAGGCTCGATCGGCGCCTGCGCCACCCCGGCGCGGGTGTTCAAAGGAATGAGGATGGCGGGACGATTGGGCGGTGAGCGGGTGACCACCCTCAGTCTCGAGGTGGTCGGAGTCGACGCCGAGCGCGACCTGTTGTTGCTTGGTGGAGCCGTTCCCGGGCCCAAGGGCTCGATGGTCCTGGTTCGAGAGGCGGTGAAGGCTCGTGGCTGACGTCAAGGCCCCACTGTTCTCCTCCGATGGCACCGTCAAAGGCGACGTGAAACTCGACGCCGAGATCTTCGGCATCGAGCCCAACCTCGCTGTGCTCCATCAGGTGATCACGGCTCAACTGGCCGGCGCCCGATCCGGAACTGCGTCAACCAAGACCCGTGGCGAGGTCCGTGGTGGTGGGCGCAAGCCGTGGCGTCAGAAAGGGTTGGGACGCGCCCGTCAGGGATCGATTCGGGCTCCGCACTGGGTCGGCGGTGGCGTTGCACACGGACCGAAGCCCCGCGACTACAGCCAACGAACACCCAAGAAGATGAAGCGTCTCGCACTTCGCAGCGCACTCTCCGCACGCGCCTCTGAAGAGGCGGTCAAGGTGATCGACGATTTCGACTGGGCAGCCCCGAAGACGAAGCAGGCCGTGTCTCTGCTCGAGGCGATCGGCGCCGGGGGCAAAGCGCTGGTCGTGCTCAGCCAGCTCGACGGTGTCGCCGGCCGTTCCTTCCGCAACCTCCCGGATGTGATCCTCGCCGAGCCGGGTCATCTCACGCCATATGAGGTCCTTTGGGCCGACAACGTGGTCTTCACGACCCACACCGTGGGCTCGGTCGGCCGGTCCAGCTCCTACGAGATCAGCGAGGGCGACTTCGTCAAGGAAGGCGAAGTCGTCAAGGAGGAGGAAGAGGGAGGTGAGACCGCATGAGAGACCTACGTGACGTCATCCTCGCCCCCGTGGTCTCCGAGAAGTCGTACGACCTCATCGAGCACAACAACACGTACACCTTCATGGTCGATCCTCGCTGCAACAAGAGCGAGATCAAGTCTGCAGTCGAGCAGGTCTTCGGGGTCCGGGTGGTCCGGGTCAACACCATGAATCGCAAGGGCAAGCTGAAGCGCCAGGGCTGGAAAATGGGCCGGCGCAAGAACACCAAGCGTGCACTGGTGACGCTCGCCACCGGTAATTCGATCGACGTGTTCGGAGTCTGAGATGGCAGTCAAGAAGCGCAAACCGACTTCCCCGGGCCGCCGGTTCCAAACGGTCTCGGACTTCACCGAGATCACGACCGACGCTCCCGAGAAGTCGCTGATCGCCAAGAACAGCAAGACCGGTGGGCGCAACACCTACGGGCGTGTGACCGCTCGTCATCGTGGTGGTGGGCACAAGCGGCGCTATCGGGTCATCGACTTCCGGCGTGACAAGGACGGCGTTCCCGCCCGCGTTGCGACCATCGAGTACGACCCGAATCGCAACGCCCGTATCGCCCTCCTCAACTACGCGGACGGGGAGAAGCGCTACATCCTGGCCCCGGTCGGGGTCAATGTGGACGACCGGCTCGAGTCGGGGTCCAAGGCCGAGATTCGCCCGGGCAATGCCCTGCCCCTTCGTAACATCCCGGCGGGAACGATCGTCCACGCCATCGAGATGCGCCCCGGTGGCGGCGCCAAGCTCGGTAGGTCGGCCGGCTCCGCGGTGCAACTGATGTCGAAGGAAAACGACCTGGCCCTGCTCCGGCTCCCCTCCGGTGAGATGCGCCAGGTTCCCCTCGATAGTCGCGCAACGGTCGGCCAGGTTGGCAACACCGAAGCCGAGCTCATCAAACTGGGCAAAGCCGGCCGCAATCGGTGGAAGGGCGTTCGGCCCCAGACCAGAGGCGTGGCCATGAACCCGGTCGACCACCCCCTCGGTGGCGGTGAAGGCAAGTCCTCAGGTGGTCGTCACCCGGTGAGCCCTTGGGGCCAGCCGGAGGGGCGCACCCGCAGCAAGAAGAAGGCGTCAAGCAAGTACATCGTGCGTCGTCGTGCGAAGAAGGGTCGGAGGTAGCCATGGCTCGGAGTCTCAAGAAGGGCCCCTTCGTGGACGACCACCTCGCGGCAAAAGTCGACGAGCTCAATAGTTCCGGTGGCAAGCGTGTGATCAGGACATGGTCCCGCCGCTCAACCATCATCCCGGAGATGATCGGGCACACGATTGCTGTCCATGACGGACGCAAACACGTGCCTGTCTACATCACCGAGTCGATGGTGGGCCACAAACTCGGTGAATTCGCCCCAACCCGGACCTTCCGCGGCCACGCAGACAAGTCAGCGAGAAAACGATGAGGGTCAAGGCACAAGCCAAGTACATCCGGCAATCGCCATACAAGGTGCGACTGGTTCTCGACCTCGTCCGCGGGCTTCCAGTGACCGAGGCCGAGCACGTCCTGCGCCTGACCTCACGCGGCGCCACCGAGCCAGTCGCCAAGGTGCTTCGCTCCGCGGTGGCCAACGCCGAGCACAACCACGCCCTCGATTCCGAGGATCTCGTGGTGGCTGAGGCATATGCCGATGAAGGCCCCACTCTCAAGCGTTTTCGCCCGCGAGCCCGGGGACGGGCCGCCCGGATCAGGAAACGAACCAGTCACATCACGATCGTGGTGTCGGACATGAATGAGGAGGTGAACTGATGGGTCAGAAGGTTCACCCCTATTCGTTCCGGCTAGGTGTTTCCACTGACTGGAAGTCGAAGTGGTTCTCCAAAAAGGAATACGTCGCGTTTGTGAACGAGGACTGGAGAATCCGTAAGTACCTGACGGACGAGTTGTTGCGGGGTGCGGTGTCGCGCGTCGATATCGAGCGCACCCGGGACCGTCTCATCGTTGACATCCACACCGCCCGCCCTGGCGTGGTGATTGGCCGGAAAGGAGCCGAGGCCGAGCGGCTACGTGGCGCTCTGGAAGCCATGGCCGATCGCCCGGTCAAGCTGAACATCAACGAGGTCAAGGACCCCGATCTCGACGCCGCTTTGCTGGCGCGGGGCATTGCCGACCAGATCGAGAATCGGATCGCTTTCCGTCGCGCCATGAAGCGCGCCATCGCCTCCGCCTTGAAGGCTGGTGCCGAGGGTGTTCGCGTCGAGTGCAAGGGACGGCTGGGAGGCGCCGAGATGGGTCGCCGGGAGTGGTATCGAGAGGGCCGTGTCCCACTGCACACGTTCCGTGCCGACATCGACTACGGCACAGCCACCGCCCACACCACGGTTGGCACCATCGGTGTCAAAGTATGGGTTTACAGGGGTGAGGTCGTATCCCGGGGCCAGGTGTCCGGCGACAGGATCGCCGCCGAAGCCGACCTGGCTGTGGGAGGCCCGGCGCGCCGCACCCGCAAGAGCATCAAGTCCCGTGCCGAGGAGGCGGCCGGCTCCGACAGCAGGCCGAGACTGATCGAAGCCGGTGGCGGCAAGCGTCTGATAGAGGCCGGTGGCGGCAAGAAGGAAGGCGGTCGTCGTCTGATCGAGGCCGGTGGCGGGCGTCGCCCGACCCCCGCCGAGGCACAGGTCGAGTACGAGTCCGCCCGCGAAGAGATCGAAGTGCCTGTGGGTGAGATCGCCGCACCGGAAACGGAGGTCGAGGCCATCGCCGCACCGGAAACGGAGGTCGAGGCCATCGAGCCCACTGATGCACCCCCCTCGACCGAGCAGAGCTCGGTCGGTCCCCCCGCAGAGCAGGGGGACAACGCTCCTACAGCTCCTGAGGTCGAGGAGGCCGCCGCGCCGGAAGCCCCTGAGGCCGCCACCGAGCCGACCGAAGGCGAGGAGGAGTAACCGCTCATGCTTATGCCCAAGAGAACGAAGCACCGCAAGGTGCACCGGGGACGACGGTCCGGTGTGGCCAAGGCCGGGACTTCGGTGAATTTCGGGGAGTATGGGCTGCAGGCGCTGGAGGCAGGTTGGATAAGCGCGCGGCAGATCGAGTCGGCCCGCGTCGCCATCACCAGGGCGGTGAAGCGTGGCGGCAAGGTCTGGATCACGATCTTCCCGGACAAGCCGGTCACCCAGAAGCCGGCAGAGACCCGGATGGGATCAGGCAAGGGAAACCCGGAGTTCTGGGTTTCCGTGGTCAAGCCGGGTCGAGTGATGTTCGAGCTTGCCGGTGTTCCCGAGGATCTCGCCCGCGAGGCGATGAGAAAGGCCGGGAACAAGCTGCCGATCAAGACCCGGTTCGTTTCCCGGGAGGAGCTATGACCCCGACCGAGATACGCGAGCTGACGGATGCAGAGCTGATCGAAGCCCTCGGGGAGGCCAAGACGGAGCATTTCAACCTGCGTTTCCAACTCGCCACCAATCAACTCGACAACAACTCCCGGATCCGCGAGGTGAAGAGAGATATCGCCCGAATCCATACCGTGATGCGGGAGCGAGAGACCAAGATGTCGCTGACACCGGCCGAGGAGCGTGCCTGATGACCGAGAACAACACCAGAGGACGCCGCAAGGTCCGTGTCGGCGTGGTCGTCTCAGACGCGCGCGACAAGACCGTGACCGTCGAGGTCCCCACCCAGATGAGCCATCCCCGTTATGACAAGGTCGTCCGCCATAGCACCAAGTTCCATGCCCATGACGAGAGCAACGACGCCAAGGTCGGCGACACGGTCCGGATCATGGAGACACGCCCCCTTTCCAAGCAGAAGCGGTGGCGGGTGGTTGAGATCGTGGAGCGTGCCCGATGATCCAACAGGAATCCCGCCTCAAGGTGGCGGATAACACCGGGGCCAGAGAGCTGCTCTGTATTCGCGTCCTGGGCGGGTCTTCGCGGCGGTACGCCGGCATCGGCGACGTCATCGTGGGAACCGTCAAGGACGCCAACCCGGGTGGCTCGGTCAAGAAGGGCGAGGTGGTCAAGGCCGTCGTGGTGCGCACCAAGAAAGAATCGCGGCGCTCCGACGGCACCTATATCCGATTCGACGACAACGCATGTGTGATCATCGACAACAACTCCCAGCCCCGCGGCACCCGCATCTTCGGCCCGGTGGCCAGGGAGCTCCGAGATCGCAAGTTCATGCGGATCGTCTCGCTCGCCCCGGAGGTGTTGTGATGAAACTGAAGCAAGGTGACAAGGTGATGGTGATCTCCGGCAAGGACGCCGGTAAGGAGTCGCGCATCAGCCGGGTCTTTCCCAAGGACGACAAGATCCTGGTCGAGGGGGTCAACACCGCCAAGCGTCACACCAAGCCCAGGGGTCAGACCATGCAGGGCGGGATCATCGACAAGGACATGCCCATCGATGTCTCGAACGTGATGATCCTTTGTGAGAAATGCGGCCCGACACGCATCGCTCATCGCTTCGACGACAAGGGGGCCAAGCGTCGGGTCTGTGTGAAGTGTGGAGGTGACCTGTGACCGCGCCGCGTCTGAAGAGCCGTTACGCCGAGGAGATTGGGCCTCAACTCAAGAAGCAGCTCGGCCTCGACAATGTCATGGAGGTGCCACGTCTCGACAAGATCGTGGTGAACATGGGTGTGGGTGAGGCGGTCCAGGACAAGAAGGCCATCGACTCTGCGATGGATGAGCTCAGTCTCATCACCGGGCAGAAGCCCAGGCTGAACCGTTCACGCAAGTCGATCGCCGGGTTCAAGGTGAGGGAGGGGATGCCGGTTGGCGCCTCCGTCACGCTCCGCGGTGCCCGCATGTGGGAGTTCTTCGATCGCCTCCTGGCGGTGGCGATTCCCCGGATCCGTGACTTCCGCGGCCTCAATGCGAGCTCCTTCGACGGCCGGGGCAACTACAGCTTCGGTGTCACCGAGCAATTGATCTTTCCTGAGATCGATTTCGACCAGGTCTCATCGACACGGGGAATGGACATCACAATCTGCACCACAGCCAACAACGACGAGCACGCCAAGGCGTTGCTCGATGCCTTCGGGTTCCCGTTCCGCAAGGCAATCACGGGGGTTTGAAGGAGGAATGAATGGCTAAGAAATCGTTAGTTGTCAAGGCGGCCCGGGAGCCGAAGTTCAAGGTCCGGGGATACAACCGCTGCCAGCGATGCGGTCGGCCCCGCGCCTATCTGCGTGACTTCGGGATGTGCCGTATCTGTGTTCGCCAGTTGGCATCGCAGGGTGAGCTGCCTGGAGTCAGAAAGGCGTCGTGGTAATGGTCAACGATCCAATCGCAGACATGCTGACCCGGATCCGCAACGCCGTCGCTGTCGGGCATGAGCGGGTGTCGATGCCGGCGTCCAAGATGAAGGTGGGCATCGCCCGCATCCTCGTCGACGAGGGTTTCATCGACCGCTTCGACGTCAAGGACAACGGCGCCCGCCCCGAGCTGGAGCTGGTGTTGCGCTATGGCGCCCGTCGCCAGCCTGCAATCGGAGGCATCAAGCGGATCTCCAAGCCAGGACACCGTATCTATCGGGGCGCGGGCGAGATCCCGCGGGTCCTGGGGGGACTCGGTGTCGCGGTGGTTTCCACCAGCCAAGGCCTGCTTCCGGACCGAGAGGCTCGTCGTCGTCGCCTCGGTGGTGAGATCGTGTGCGAGGTCTGGTGAGATGAGTCGCGTAGGGAAGATGCCGGTGACCCTGCCCTCTGGTGTCGATGTCGACATCAAGGGAACGAGGGTGACTGTCAAGGGAAGCCGGGGCGAGTTGTCCCGTGAGTTCACCGATCGTGTCAGTTTCGAGGTCGAGGATGGGGTCGTGACTGTCGATCGCGAAGACGACACCCGGGAGTCGAGGGCGCTGCATGGGCTGTCCCGGGCCCTCTTGGCCAACATGGTCCGTGGAGTCTCGGAAGGTTTCAGCAAGGTCCTCGAGATACAGGGGGTCGGTTATCGCGCCGCGCTCAAGGGCGAAGACGTCGAGCTGCTGGTCGGGTTCAGCCACTCGGTGGACGTGCCCGCACCGGAGGGAATCACCTTTGAGGTGCCTGAGCCGACCCGGATCGTGGTTTCGGGGATCGACAAGGAACAGGTTGGCCTTGTTGCCGCCGACATTCGGAAGATCCGCCCTCCCGAGCCCTACAAAGGCAAGGGGATTCGTTATGCCGGCGAGCACGTCCGACGCAAGGCCGGGAAAGCAGGTAAGTGATGAACGGATCCCGACAGGATGCTCGGGCTCGCCGCCACACCCGGGTTCGGAAACGGGTGCGCGGCACAGGGGAACGTCCCCGTCTCGCAGTGTTCCGCAGCAACCGCTACATCTATGCCCAGATCATCGATGACAACCTGGGCCGCACCTTGGCCTCGGCCTCCTCACAGGAGACCGATCTGAGGAAGTCCACACTTAACATGTCGACTGCGGCCAAGGTGGGTGAGTTGCTGGCAGGACGGGCCAAGGACGCCGGTGTCAGCACGGTCGTGTTCGACCGCGGCGGTTACAAGTATCACGGCAAGGTCAAAGCTCTCGCCGACGCCGCCCGCGAATCAGGATTGGAGTTCTGAAATGGCCCAGGAGCAAAACCAGTACGACGAGCGCGTCATTCAGATCAACCGGGTGGCCAAGGTGGTCAAGGGTGGCCGGCGGTTCAGTTTCACCGCCCTGGTCGTGGTCGGTGACGGCAACGGCAGGGTCGGCATCGGATACGGCAAGGCCAAGGAGGTGCCGGCGGCCATCCAGAAGGGAATGGAGAGCGCCCGACGCGCAATGGTCAGCGTCGCGATGGCCGGTCAGACCGTGGTCCATCAGACCACAGGCGAGCACGGCGCTTCACGAGTGCTGATCAAGCCGGCCGCACCCGGTACCGGCGTCATCGCCGGGGGGGCGGTGCGACAGATCCTGGAAGCTGCCGGTGTCAAAGACGCCTTGGCCAAGTCGCTGGGGTCTCCAACCCATCTCAACGTCGCCAAGGCGGCCATGAACGCCCTCGCCAACCAGCGTCGTCCCGATGAAGTTGCCCGTTTGCGGGGCAAGCAAGCCGAGGACATCGTGCCCCCCGGCCTGCTCGCCGCCTACCGCTCCACCGAGTCGATGCGCGCCCACACGAAATGAGTCGAGCGATGGCCGAGAAGACAGTGAAGGTGACCCTGAAGAGGTCGGTGATCGGTGAGAAGCCGAAGACGCGGGCGACCGTCGAATCCCTCGGCTTGCACAAGCTTCATCAGACTCGGGAGCACACGGATACGCCGAGTCTCCGCGGGATGCTGGCCAGAGTCCGACACCTGGTTGAAGTCGAAGAAGGCTGAAGATGGCTGAAGAGAAGAAGAAACAACTGAAGTTGCACGACCTCAAACCTGCGCCCGGCTCCAAAAAGGAGCGCATACGGGTCGGGCGGGGCGAAGGCGGCCGGCGCGGGAAGACCGCAGGGCGCGGGACCAAGGGGCTCAAGGCCCGGAACTCTCTGCGTCCCGGGTTCGAGGGTGGCCAGACCCCGATGTCGATGAGACTGCCCAAACAACCTGGGTTCAAGAACCCGAACAAAGAGGAATTCGCGATCGTGAATCTGTCGGCTCTCGAGACCTTCGACGCAGGTGGCGAAGTCAATCCCGAGGAGCTCAGGAAACGTGGCCTGATCCGACACAAGGGCCGGGTCAAGGTCCTGGCTCAGGGTGAGTTGGGCAAGGTGCTCACGGTGAAGGCCCATGCCTTCAGTGCAGCGGCCAAGAAGAAGATCGAAGACGCAGGCGGAACAGTGGAGATCATCTCATGAGTGCCTTAGGCCATGGGCCCCAACCCATAGGCCAGAACGTCGCTCATAATTCCGGCTTGAGGCTTGAGGCCTAGGGCTCAAGGCCGAGGAACTCGATGCTGACCATCTACCGCAACATGTTCAAAGTCCCGGACCTCCGGGCCAAGATCCTGTTCACACTTGCGATGTTCGGTGTGTACCGGCTCGGCTGCACCATCCCGGTGCCGGGGATCGACCTGCAGGCGGTCGAGCTGTTCCAGGAACAACAGCAGGCGGGCGGCATCTACGGTCTCCTCAACCTGTTCTCGGGCGGGGCTCTGGAGTCCTTCTCGGTGTTCTCCCTCGGGATCATCCCCTACATCACGGCCTCGATCATCCTCCAGCTGCTCACCGTGGTGATACCCAAACTCCAGGCACTTCAGGACGAGGGCGAATCGGGTCGCAAGGTGATCACCCAGTGGACCCGTTATCTGACCGTCGTCCTCGCCCTCATCCAATCGACGAGCTTCACCTATCTCTTCCATGTCGGGCGGTTCACCGACGGGATCGACCTGATCCCCACCTACACGACAGGTCGAGTGATCCTGGTCGTGCTGACCATGACCGCCGGCACCGCCATGGTGATGTGGCTCGGAGAGCTGATCACGCAACGGGGGGTGGGCAACGGGATGTCGCTGATCATCTTCGTCTCGATCCTCAGCCAGTTCCCGTTCATATTCGGGCAGATCTGGGGTCAGACGTGGGATGTCGGCCTGTACATGAGGTTCATCGTGGTGGTGGCGGTGTTCTTGTTGATGATCGGGGCCATCATCTATGTGGATCAGGCACAACGCCGGATCCCGATCCAGTTCGCGAAACGGGTGCGCGGGCGGCGGGTGATGGGTGGCCAGTCGACCTATATCCCCTTGAAGGTGAACACCGCAGGTGTGATCCCGGTCATCTTCGCCACCTCGGTGCTCCTCATCCCCTCGCTGATCATCACCGCCATCCCCTCGGATGCCGCCTGGATCCAGCGGGTCTACGGCTGGATCGACCGGAACCTGGGGGGAAGCGGGACTGTGAGCTGGTGGTACATCCTGATTCTCTTCTCGTTGATCATCTTCTTCACCTACTTCTACACCGCCATTCAGTTCGATCCCGAGAAGCAGGCGGAGATGATCCAGCGTCAAGGTGGTTTCGTCCCCGGAGTTCGCCCTGGTCGTCAGACTTCGAAGCACCTCTCGTTCATCCTCAACCGGATCACATTGCCGGGATCGATCTTCCTGGCCGTTATCGCAGTGCTTCCAGCTATCGCAGGTGCGATCTGGAACATCTCGATCGCGTTTTCCGGAGTCTCGATCCTGATCGTGGTCGGGGTGGCATTGGAGACGATGAAGCAGATCGAATCTCAGCTCACGATGAGAAACTACGAGGGGATCCTCACTTGATTTGCCGGCCGACTGGTGGCGAGGCGGAAGCTCCGGCCGACCGGCGTCTGTTTGCCCGACGTCAAATGCTCGATGTTTGTTGGATTGAATTGGTCCCCGGCCACGCCGCGACTGCGATGCCTTGGAGGTTCCCGGGCAAAGTCGGCCGGCAATCAAGATGAGGCTCTTGTTTGTGGGCCCGCCCGGGGCGGGCAAGGGGACCCAGGCGAGCCGAGTGGCCCACGTCCTAGGGGTTCCCCACGTCTCCACCGGGGAGATGTTCCGTGACCATGCCGCCGCAGGGACCGAATTGGGGCGCAAGGTGCAGGCGATCATGGCGGCCGGGGAGTATGTCCCCGACGAACTGACGGTGGCCATGCTCGAGGAGCGCCTGGCCGAGCCTGACGCCGAGCACGGCTTCATACTCGACGGTTTTCCCAGAACCGAAGGTCAGGTAGCTGCCCTCGACTCTCTGATTGGTGAGGATGGACTGGACGGGGTGGTGGTATTCGAGGTCGACGAGGACGAGTTGGTCCGACGTCTCCTGACGAGGGGGCGGGTCGATGACACCGAGGAGACAATCCGAAACAGGTTTCGGGTCTTTCGTGACCAGACCGCCCCCCTTCTCGCGATCTACGGGAGACGCGGGCTGCTCGTTTCGATTGATGGCATGGGCGATATCGACGAGGTCACCGATCGAATCCTCTCCGCTGTGTCCAGCACCAAGTACCAGGTACCAGGCTCCACGACCAACCCGGAGGGTTGGTCGTGATCACTATCAAGAGCCGCCGCGAGTTCGCCAAGATGCAGAAGGCGGGCGCCACCGTGGCCGCGGTCCTCGAAGCAGTTCGCGAGGCCGCCTCGCCTGGGTTGAGTCTCCTCGAGCTCGACGAGATCGGCGCCAGGATCATCGCCGACCGGGGATGTGTCCCGTCGTTCCTCGGTTACAACGGTTATCCGAAGAACCTCTGTCTTTCCCCAAACGACGTGATTGTGCACGGCATTCCTAACGAGTACCGACTAGTGGAAGGCGACATTCTCTCGGTTGACGCCGGTGCCATCTTCGAGGGTTTTCACGGTGACGCCGCTTTCACCATGCCCATCGGAACCATCGATCACGCCGCACGGAACCTGATCGAGATCACCGAGCAGGCGCTGTGGGCGGGGATCGCGTCCGTTCACAAGGGGGCTCATCTCGGCGACATCGGGGCTGCGGTGTCGGCCGTCGGCGAGACCCACGGCTACGGGATCGTGGAGGAGTACGTCGGTCATGGGATCGGCCGACAGATGCATGAAGAACCGCAGGTTCCCAACTTCGGGACGCCGGGGCGCGGGCTCAAGTTGCGAACCGGGATGGCGCTCTGCATCGAGCCCATGTTCAACCTTGGGGCCCGGCACACCAAGGTGGACCAGGATGGTTGGACTGTTCGGACCGAGGACGGCTCCCTCTCGGCCCATTTCGAGCACACCGTCTGCGTGACTCCGGACGGGGTCCAGGTGTTCACTGCCGCTCAAGAGCCGGTCGCGGTCGAATTTGAGCAGAGCGCGACCCGTGGTTAGCATTGCGTGGTCTACCCGACCCGTCCGACGGGTTCGGAGATGCCCAGGACACGCAGTTCCCCTCCGTTTTGCAGGCTAGGGGTCTGTTTGTGGCCTGGGAAATACTCGCGCACGTCCCGGGGGTCAAACCCGGGCCCGGGTCGGTTTCACGGACTCCCAGGGCGCGACACCGAGATTTTGGAGTTGATGATGAAGGTTCGACCTTCCACCAAGAAGATGTGCGAGAAATGCCGGGTCATCCGGCGTCGCGGACGCGTCTGGGTGATCTGCCCCAATCCTCGTCACAAGCAGCGGCAAGGGTGATCTGAGTGGCACGAATCGCAGGAGTCGACCTGCCCAGGGACAAACGGCTCGAGATCGGATTGACCTACATCTATGGGGTCGGCCTGACCCGTGCCCAGAAGATCTGCGCCGACACCGATGTCGATCCGAATACCCGAATCCGACAGTTGACCGACGATGAAGTGACCCGGATCCGCCGCTACATCGAGGCGACCTTTCAGGTGGAAGGTGACCTGCGACGTGAAGTCCAACAGAACATAAAGAGGAAAATCGAGATCGGCAGCTACCAGGGGATCCGCCATCGTCGCGGGTTGCCCGTGCGCGGTCAGCGCACCCATACCAACGCCAGGAGCCGGAAAGGCCGCCGCGTTGCCATTGCCGGCAAGAAAAAAGTCACGAAGTAGGAGTTTGTAGGTGGCGAAGCAGCAAGGAGCAAAGCGGGTACGGCGTCGAGAGCGCAAGAACATCTCGCACGGCCAGGCCCATATCAAGGCCAGCTTCAACAACACGATCATCAACATCACCGACCAGACCGGGGCCACCGTCGCCTGGACTTCTGGTGGGTCGGTGGGGTTCAAGGGTTCGAGGAAGTCGACCCCCTACGCGGCCCAGGTGGCAGCCGAAGAAGCGGCCCGGCGGGCCGGTGAGCATGGGATCCGCAAGCTCGACGTGATCGTGAGTGGCACCGGCTCCGGCCGTGACACCGCGGTGCGCACCCTGCAGAACATGGGCATGGAGGTCACCTGGGTTCGTGATGTGACTCCGATCCCACACAACGGTTGTCGGCCCAAGAAACGGAGACGGGGCTAATGGGTCGCTACACAGGTCCCCGCCACAAGGCGTGCCGTCGCGCTCGCACCCCTCTGTGCCAGTCGAAGCGCTGCCCGGTCGATCGACGGCCCTATCCGCCCGGCGAGCACGGTCGCGGCCGGATCCGGGAGAGCGACTATCTGGTCCAGCTTCGCGAGAAGCAGAAGCTGCGCACGATGTACGGCGTCCTCGAGCGACAGTTCCGTCGCTATTACGAAGAAGCCGCTCGTCGTCCCGGCATCACCGGCGAGAACCTGCTCCGTCTCCTGGAGCAGCGTCTCGACAATGTCGTCTGGCGTTCAGGTCTTGCCGCAACCCGTCCCCAAGCCCGCCAGCTGGTGAATCATGGGCACTTCCGGGTCAACGGGAAGAAAGTTGACATCGCGTCCTATCAAGTCCGCCCTGGCGACACCGTCACCATCAAGGACCGGAGCAGGGACAGCATCGTCATCCAGCACGCCGTGGACACCCAGGGTCGCGAGGCCCCGGCCTGGCTCGAGGTCGACCTCGGTGAGCGCAAGGTGGCCGTGAAGGATCAGCCCAGACGGGACCAGATCGACACGGACATCAACGAACAGTTGATCGTCGAGCTCTACTCGAAGTGAGGTAATCCTTTGTTGATCGTTCAGCGTCCCCAGATCGAAGAGGAATCGATCTCAGATACCAGGTCCAAGATCGTCGTCGAGCCATTGGAGCCCGGGTTTGGATACACCCTCGGCAACACCCTGCGTCGCACTTTGCTGTCCAGGATCCCCGGTGCAGCCGTAACCTCGATCCGGATCGAAGGAGTCGAGCACGAGTTCTCGACCATCCCCGGTGTCGTTGAGGATGTTGTCGACATCATCCTCAACATCAAGCGGGTTGTGGTGCGCATGCAGGGGACCGACACCGAGGTGATCCATCTCACGGCCAAAGGAGCCGGTGAGGTCAAGGCCGGTGACATCCGACTCCCCGCCGGCGTCGAGATCGTCAACCCTGAGCTACACATCGCAACCATGAGCGCCAACGGGCGTCTGGAGATGGAGCTCACTGTCGCCCCCGGTGTCGGCTATCGGACCGCCGACTCCAACAAGGGCTCGGTCTCCACGATCGGTGTCATCCCTGTCGACTCGATCTTCTCCCCGGTTCGCAAGGTTTCCTACCGTGTCGAGAACACCCAGGTGGGCCAGATGACCAACTTCGACCGGCTGGTCCTCGATGTCGAGACCAACGGGGCGGTTGATCCGGGTGAGGCAGTCTCGTCCGCCGGCAAGACCCTCCGCGAGCTGATGGGCCTTTTCGCCGACATAGGCGAGGGCCAGGGCCTCGAGCTCGGCGACGTGCAGACCGAGCATGCCGGTTTCCCGGAGAAGGAGCTGCCGATCGAAGCGCTCGATCTCTCCGAGCGGCCCCGCAACTGTCTGCGACGCGCCCAGATCAAGACCGTGGGGGAGCTGATCGAGCGGACCTCCGATGACCTGTTGAACATCACCAACTTCGGTCAGAAGAGCCTCGAAGAGGTGACAGCCAAGCTCGACGAGCTCGGGCTGAGCCTGGCTGACGCTACCGGCGGCTCCTGATGCCCAGACCCCGCAAGGGCGCCCGGCTTGGTGGCTCGCCGTCTCATGAGCGCAAGCTTCTCGCCAACCTGGCGACCGACTTGTTCATGAACGAGAAGGTGACGACCACGCTGCCTCGGGCCAGAGCGGTGCGACCGCTGGCGGAGAAGCTGATCACCAAGGCGCGCAAAGGCGATCTTCACTCCAAACGGACGGTTCTCCGCACCATCCGCAACCGCGAAGCCGTGTCCAAGCTCTTCGATGACGTAGCTCCCCGCTACGTGGATCGCGCCGGTGGCTACACCCGAATCACAAAACTCGGCCCCCGTCGTGGAGATGGCGCCGAAGAGGCGATAATCGAACTCGTTTGATTGCGGGCCGAGGGCTAGGCGGCAGCTCCGGGCCGACCGGCGTCTGTTCGTTCGAGACTGCGACGCCGCGACCTACTTGTGGGCTAGAGGGCTGAGGGTTGGTCTCGGACGAAGTCGGCCGGCAATAAAGAGGTCGGCCGGCAATGAATCAGGCGAGCATCGCGAAGAGGACGCCGAGCAGAATCAGGACACCGCCGACGACAAGGGTCTGGGTCGGTGTCACTTTGGCCTTGAGGAGGCGAGCCGCAAGGACGACGTCGAGCATCGTCACCCCTCCCAGGACCAGGAGGACCACGCCTGCGATCATCAGCAAGGTGGATACCAGGGTCGGGAAGATGATGGCTACGGCGAGAGACGCCAGAACCACCAGCGCTCCGCCTCGGGTGAACACCCAACTCGGAAGGTGGCTTCCGACCGCGTTTTCTGCTCGCTCCAGAGCCCGGTCGATGGACCCCGGCTGCTTGGGCGGTTTCGTTTCCTTGACCGCGGCCGTCTTCGCGGGCGCCGGAGCCTTCCCGGCAATGGGCTGGGGCGGCGCACTTTCGGGATGGGTTGCCAACCGGGCAGGCGAAACATGTTTCGGGGCCCTAGAGAGAGTCGGCATCTTGAAGGGCTTGGGCAGGGACACCGCCAACTTCTTGCGCCCGTTGAGACCGGCCGCCTCTTCGAAGGCGGCGCTATCGCTGAATTGGAGGATCAGTTCCTCGCCTTCGGCTGAGACGTGAACACCTTCGGCGCTCGGGGTGAGGTCGATGTCGACCAGAGCCCAGTTGCCGATTTCATGATCGCCCGATGCCACCCGAAGTCGGCCACCGGCGATATCCACAGTGGCCGGAAGAGAACTGGTGTCACCGGGGACTTTCAGGGAAGCACTGAATTGGCCCATGGGGTCATTTATCGGCAGGTATGGGCCCGACTTGCGCGGAAAACGTCAGGAATCGAAGACTGAAAACGAGACGGAAAAGACCACGACGAGGAGAAGTATGGCGACGGCGATGACAACAAGGACGGTGCCAATAATCCCCAGGATCTTGGCCGCGTTGGCGGTGCCCCGGTTTTCGGGTGGCCGACTACCAGCGTCGATGGCCTGCATCTCCTTGTTTCCCATCGACCATGCGAACGGACCCAGGGCCGGACAGAGGACGATCCCCAGGATTCCCAACACGAGTGCGGTGGTGGCCTGGCTCGCTTCCGGGTAGGGGCGTTCGGTCATGGATTCGATTATCGCACGTCGTTCCAGGTCCGTGTCGCCCAAAACGGCCTCGGTTGTAGCCTGATCCGACGTGACTCAGCCTCGATACCTCGATTTCGACCGTTCCGAGTGGTCGGCATTGCGCGCCAACACCCCGCTGACACTGACCGAGGAGGACATCGAGAAGATCAGGGGAATCAATGTCCTCCTCGACATGGACATGGTCGAGCACACCTATCTTCCGCTGTCGCGGTTGCTCAACCTCCACGTCCAGGGCAGTCATCTACTGGCCACAGTGACCGACACCTTCCTCGGCTCACCTCCGACTCCGGTCCCGTTTGTGATCGGTGTTGCCGGGTCGGTGGCGGTCGGGAAGTCGACGACTTCACGAGTGCTCCAAGAGCTGCTCGCCCGCTGGCCCCACCATCCCAGGGTCGAGTTGGTGACAACAGACGGTTTCCTCTATCCGAACCGAGTGCTCGAGGAAAGGGGCCTTATGGATCGAAAAGGATTCCCCGAAAGCTTCGACCGGCGTCGCCTCCTCGATTTCGTCGCCAGCGCCAAGGCTGGTGATGAGCATCTCGAGACGCCGGTGTACTCACATATCGCCTACGACATCGTTCCGGATGAGGCTCGGGTGGTAGGGCGACCGGACATCCTCATCGTCGAAGGGCTCAACGTGTTGCAGGCCGGGGACGCCGGAGCTTTCGTCTCGGACTACTTCGATTTCTCGATCTTCGTCGATGCCGATCCGACACACATCCGTAAGTGGTACATCGAGCGCTTCCTGACCCTTCGGGACACTGCGTTCACCCAGAGCGACGCTTACTTCCGCCGTTATGCGGGGCTGTCCGACGAAGAGGCTGCCGGGGTGGCTCTCGACATCTGGGAGCGAATCAACGGGGTCAACCTCGTCGAGAACATCCTCCCCACCCGGGAGCGGGCGTCGCTGATCCTGGAGAAGGCGGAGGACCACTCCGTCCAATTGGTCCGGCTTCGTCGCTGAAGGTCGCCACTGCTCCTTAATTGGGATCTACAGGGGTCATATCCGGACCTGTGCATCCCAATTACGGGGGGTTACCCTCGTCCGACAGTGATCAAGATGTTCTTCAGAGCGGGTAGAGCCAGCCTCCTGGACCGAAAGCCATTCACCGAGGCCTTCTTCGATGGGGATGCCCCCGCGGATTCGGCCATCCTCGTCTCGTTGGTCGCGGC
This sequence comes from Acidimicrobiia bacterium, assembly GCA_035292605.1. Classification (GTDB taxonomy): domain Bacteria; phylum Actinomycetota; class Acidimicrobiia; order Spongiisociales; family ZC4RG35; genus JALYNX01. The sequence goes on along the minus strand of DATDPT010000112.1, from coordinate 2,678 downwards.
CGCGGTGTATGTCGGGACACTGGCCCGGCTCGGCGTCCTGGGCGCTTTCTCGATTGCCGACATGTTCAGGGTGGTGATCGCCGGGGTCGTTTCATGGCTGGTGTTGGGGTTTGCCACCTGGTTCGTAGCCAACCGGTTGTTTGGGGCTTCTTCCCGGCCGCAGACGATGATCGGCCTCCAGGGACTGGCCGTCGCTCCCCTCCTGCTGGATATCTTCGGCTCCGCCATCGGCGGGCTCGGTTTGGTCTGGTACCTGGTGATCCTGGTGGTGGCAACCCGGGAGGCGACCGATCTCAAGTTGCGTGATGCGGCGGTGTCGGTGTTGATCGGATTCGCTGTCGCCGTCGTGTTCAGGGCTTTGCTCAGCGTGCCGTTTGCGGCGCTCAGCGCCCTGTTCTGATGCCCTCCTACCGGATCGATTTGGCATACGACGGCACCGGGTTCCGGGGCTATGCCCGCCAGGATGGCCAGCGCACCATCCAGAGCGATCTCGAAACCGCGCTGGAAACCGTGCTCGGGGTGATGCCTTCGACCTCGGTGGCCGGAAGGACTGATGCCGGGGTCCACGCCCGGAGCCAGGTTGTCTCATTCGAAGTCGAGGGAGATATCGATGAGCTTCACCTGGCACGTTCCCTCAACGGGATCCTGGGACCCGAGATCGCGGTCTCCAGAGTGATCCGGGTGGAAGACGATTTCAGCGCCCGCTTCTCTGCGACATTCCGACGGTATCGCTACCTTTTGTCAACGGCACCAGCCATTGATCCTCTCACACGCCACCAGGTGTGGCACCTGGGCCGTTTCCTGGACATCGCTGCGATGCGGGCCGTAGCCGCGGCAGTGCTCGGCGAGCATGACTTCAGCGCCTTTTGCAGATCAGTCGAGGGCAGGAGCAATGTCCGCGTGGTGGATGAGGCCCGGTGGGACTCGGGTGACGACCTACTGACGTTCTGGATCCAGGCCAACGCCTTCTGTCACCAGATGGTTCGATCCCTGGTCGGCTTCGCCTACGACGTGGGACGGGGCTTCATTGCGGTGGATTCGATCTCAGAGATCATCGAGGCCGGCGATCGGAGCCGAATTGCCACCGTCGCCCCAGCTCACGGGTTGACGTTGTGGGAGGTCGGCTACGGGCCGGGAGGGCTCGGGCCCGGCTGAAGGTCAGATCCGGCCCGAATCGACCCCACGGGTCCTGACCTTCTGGCCCAGGGTCATCAATCCTCTGCCGATGGCGTCGAAAACGGGATTGCGGGCTGGCTCCGCATCGATCGAATGTTGGCGGAGCCGTCCCCCATCCATGGCGAACCTGGCCTTCTCGGGCCTATGGGCGGCTTTCTTGGCGGACTTTCGTGACAACTTGTCCTCCTGTCGTTCAGCGGCCATCGCGGTCGGCCGTGATGTCAATTGGACAGTCCGGGGCCTGATAACGGTATGGGGACCTTCCCCTGGGGGATCTCCCCCATGGGTGATCTCAGCTGGTGACAGAATCGAGGGCGCTGGCGATGCGGGCAGCGTGATCGGCATCTCTGGTCTCGACCGAGAGCTCGATCTCGACGGTGCCGAAGGGGAGCTGGAACCCCTCGCGGTGGTGCTCGACATGCACCAGGTTTCCCCCGTTTTCCGCAATCGCCCCTAGGATCCGGAAGAGGTTGCCGGGCTGGTCGGGAACCAGGACCTTGAACTTGGCGAATCGGCCGGAAGCCTCGAGACCGTGTCGCACCGCCTTGCCCAGGAACATCAGGTCGATGTTGCCTCCTGAGAGCACGATGCAGATCGGATCGGGAGCGTCGTCCGGTATCAGCTTCTCCATGAGAGCCGCCACTCCCACCGCTCCAGCCGCCTCCACCATCAGCTTGGACCTCTCCAAGATAAGCGTCAGGGCGGCCGTGGTCTGAGCGTCGTTCACCACCAAGAAGTCATCGACGAGCTCTTCGGCGATCTCCCAAACCAGGTCCGAGGGAACAGAGACCGCGATACCGTCTGCCACCGTGGGTCTTCCCCTTGGAAAGTCTCGAACGACTTGTCCCTGGCGGCGGCTCTCTGCGTACACCGCGGCGGCCTCGATCTCCACACCTATGACCTTGACGGCCGCTTTCAGGGAACGGATGCCCACAGCCGTGCCGGCGAGGAGACCTCCGCCTCCTGTAGGGATGACGACCGTGCCCACCTCCGGCAGCTGATCGAGGATCTCAGGTCCAAGCGTCCCCTGTCCGGCGATGATCAGCGGGTCGTCATACGGATGGACCAGCCGGGCTCCGGTGGTGGCCGCATACGAGGTGGCGGCCTCGACGGCATCAGCCAGCGAGGTGCCGGCCAGCTCGACCACGGCCCCGTAATCCTGAGTGGCCTTGATCTTGGGGATGGCGGCTCCCTCAGGCATGAAAACGGTGCACTTCGAGCCGCAGAAAGCGGCGGCGAGCGCAACGCCCTGGGCATGGTTGCCGGCCGAGGCGGCGACCACAGCCTGGTGCTCCAACCTCGTAACCACGTTCAGCGCCCCACGGATCTTGAAAGACCCGGCCCGCTGCATGCATTCGGCCTTGAGGAAGACGTCGCGACCGGTGAGACGGCTGAACGATTGCGACCACACGAGCGGGGTCCGTGTGACCCGGCCCTCGAACCTCGAACGGGCCTCTTGTATGTCTTCCAGGGTGATCATCGCGATTGGCCTAGATGATGGC
>DATDPT010000111.1:0-18346 GCA_035292605.1 Acidimicrobiia bacterium | reverse complement strand
ATGACGCTGCACGAGGCCACCGAGGCGGCCCGCGTGATCTCAGACCACGCCCACGAAGACGCCGACATCATCTTCGGGGCGATCGTCGACGACGACCTGGATCAGGAGATGAAGGTCACCGTGATCGCCGCCGGGTTTGAGGTCCGTCGCGGTCAGCGAAGCAGCGGCGGCCGTTCCACCCGGACTCCGATCCTCTCCGACTACGACGAAGACGCACTCGACATTCCGACCTTCGTCCAGGGATGATCCGACCCCCCGGTTTGGGCGGGGTGGCGTTCACCGAAGCCGGAGACGGTGACCAACGGCTGGATGAGAGGTCCCGCGCCAAGGTGTCGGCCACCTTGGGCGTGTCGGGTGAGTGGGCGTCGGCCCGTCAGGTCCACGGGAATGTCGTCCACCGCGTCGACCGCCCGGGTGAGACCGGAGAGGGTGACGCCCTCTGGTCGACGGTTCCCGGCCTGCCGTTGGTCGTCTTCACCGCAGACTGCTTCGGGATTGTGCTCCATGCGTCCGACGCGGTGGGGGTGGCCCACGCCGGGTGGCGGGGGACCAGGGCCGGCTTGGTGACCCGACTCCGGCACGAGATGGTCGAAGCCGGTCATCCCCCGATCGGTGCCGCGGTGGGTCCCGGAATCGGTCCTTGTTGCTTCGAGGTCGGTGAAGAGGTTGCCTCGGATTTCGACGACCACAGGTCCGTGACCTCCTGGGGCACCGGCTCGGTCGATCTGGCCTCCTCGATCGTGTCCGAATTGGCCGACCTCGAGGTCTGGACGGCCGGTGCCTGCACGCTGCATCAGCCCGGTTGGTTCAGTTACCGGAGGGATCAGACGTCGGCGCGGTTGGCCACGATCGGATGGCTCCCATGAGCTATCAGGAGGTTCTCGACCGGATCAGAGCCGCCGCCGATCGTTGCGGCCGGGCACCATCCGAGATCACGCTGGTTGCCGTCTCCAAGGCGAAACCCGTATCCGACATCGCCGCTCTGTACGAGGCGGGCCATCGGGACTTCGGTGAGAATCGGGCCCAGGAGATGGCGGAGAAGGCCGCAGTCCTCCCCGACGACATCAGATGGCATTTCGTCGGGGCCCTTCAGACCAACAAGACCCGTCTCGTGCGTCCCATCACCCATTTGCTGCATTCCATGGACCGCGAGTCCCTGGCGTTCTCCTGGGCCAAGGGGATCGGTCTTGCCCCGCCGGTCCTGATCCAGGTCAACACCGGCTCGGAGCGACAGAAGGCAGGCGTCGAGTTCGACGAGGTGGCGGCGTTGCTCGAGACACTCCTCGGACTCGGGGTCGAGGTCCGGGGGTTGATGGCGATTCCACCGCTCAGTGACGACCCCGAGGAGATGCGCCCTCATTTCCGGGAGCTGCGCCTGGTCAGGGATCAGCTCATGGAACTTCACGGCCAGGTCAAGGAGTTGTCGATGGGGATGACCGACGATTTCGAGATAGCGATCGAAGAGGGTGCCTCGTTGATCCGTGTCGGACGGGCTATCTTTGGCTCCCGAACCTGACCCTGGAGTGGGTGAATGTCACTCTTTTCAAAAGCTCTCGTCTATCTGGGATTGGTGGACGAGGACCAACTCGACGAGGAGGCCGCCGAGCGGTCATCGAACGGCGGCGTCGAGGAGGCCACCCGGCGCCCAGTTGAGGTGATTCCGCAGAGTCGCAGGGTCGAGCCACCTCCCACAGCCCGTGCCGCCACCCGCCCGCAGAGTCGCGCCGGCTCATCCGATACCATCGGCCTGGTGCGACCCGTTGAGGTTCAGTCAGACATCCTGGTGGTGGAAGAGTTCGGAGATGCCCGCATCCTGGCCGATCGGGTGCGTGACCGGACGCCCGTGGTCCTCGATATGAGGAGGGCCACTCCCGACCTGGTGCGGCGCGTCGTCGACTTCTCCTCGGGGCTCATCTATGCCCTCGACGGTTCGATGCGGAAGGTGGGGGACGGTCTTGTGCTTGTGCTCCCGCCGAGGGTCATCCTGAGCCGGGACGAGAAGCGCCGTTTGACGACGCTGGGGGCCTACGAGATCGACGACCTCGACGACTGACCTTGGACCCCATCGGAATCATCATCCTGATCCTCCGGGTCTATTTCTATGCGGTCCTGGCATGGGTGATCCTCTCCTGGATCCCTACCTCCTCTACCCATCCGTTGGGGCGGGTTTCGATATTCCTCGACCGGATCATCTATCCGGTAATCCTCCCTCTGCGAAGGGTGATCCCACCCTTGCGACTGGGTGGCGGCATGCTCGACCTGACTCCGATCGTCTTGCTCTTGGGGATCAACATCCTGATCAGGATCCTGGCCAATGCCGGGTGATTCTTGGAGCCGGAGGGCCCGTTTCGTATCCTCAAAGCCAACCCGAGAGGTTCATTGATGCCAATCACATCATCCGATATCGAACACAAGACGTTTTCAACCGCCCTCCGTGGCTACGACCTCGACGAGGTGGACGATTTCCTCGACGAGATCGTGGTGGCGCTGCGCGATCTCCATGGCGAGTTGACTGCCGCCAAGGCCAAGATCGCCGAGTTGGAGCAGGCCAAGGGAAGCGGTGGCGGTGGCGGTGGTGACGAGGCTTCGGTGGGCCGGGTGCTCATCCTGGCCCAGCAGGCAGCCGATCGCACATTGGAAGAGGCCCGCGCCGAAGCCGATCGGTTGCTGGAAGATGCCCGTGGGGAGGCGGAGCGCACGCTGAGCGAGGCTCGGACCGAGGCCGACTCGTTCGAGGCCGACCGCGAGCAACGGCGGGAGGCCGCCAAAGCGGAGATGGCGGAGTTGAGCATCATGGTCGCCAGTGTCAGAAACCAGCTTGCGGTTCTGGCCACCACTGTTGCCGACAGGCTCGATGAGATGGACTCCTCGATCGGCGCCGCCGATCTTGTTGCCCTGACCGAGGAAAGCAACGATCTGGAAGTGATCGTCGACGAGGCGGGCAACGGGGCCGAACAGGCCTTTGCCGAGATGATGGTTGTCAACGAGATGACACCAGAGACCGAAGGTGTCGCCGCGGAGCAGGGGGAGACGGCCGAGTTGGACCTCGACACCACCGAGATCGACCAGGCGGTCCCCGATGAGAGCGCCGACCTGGGCTCCGAAACCGAGTCTGATGCCGACCTCGAGACCGAGGAAGCCATGGAAGACGATTCGGACCAGGGCGCCGGGGACGACGACGGCGAAGAAGAAGACGACGGCGAAGAAGAAGACGACGGGGAGTCCGAGGAGCCCGACTGAGCGGGGCCCCCTAGTCGGTGGGCTCGATGGAGAGCCAGACGGGGCGACCATCGAGATCGAATACTTCGCCCACTTTTGAGCTGGAGGGCGTCACCGATCTCGCCAGCACTTCCCCTGCGATGACGTCGTGGTGGGTGGCGAAAGCACCCGCCACCTCCGGATCGTCGCTGCTCCAGGTGAGGGCGATCCGATCGGTCACGTCGAGACCGGCTTCCCGGCGGAGTCGTTGCACCCGGCTCACGATCTCACGAGCGACGCCCTCCAATACCAGCGTCTCGTCGAGAGTGGTGTCGAGGGCGCAGGCGAAGTCGACGCCGGTCTCCACGATCACACCGTCGATCGGGGTCCGCTCCACGATCAAGTCTTCGAGGGCGACTCGGTGGCCGGCAACCTCTATCGATCCGCCTTCCAGGATCTGTTCGAGGTCGGAGGCGGTGAGTGCGGCAATCCCCGCGGCCACGGTCTGCATCTCGGATCCCAACTCCGGTCCCAGCTTTCTGAAGTTGGCCTTCGCCGAGAGATGGACCAAAGCGGCTTCGTCGCCGGTGGCCGTCACCTGCTTCACATTGAGCTCTTCGGAGATGATGTCGCCGTGGGCCTTGACGGCTGCCGCGATCTCGGGGTCGTGGCTGAGGACGGTGAGACCGGCCAAAGGCTGGCGAACCCGATGTCCCTCCTTCTTCCGAAGATTGCGGCCAAGACGCACCACCTCACGGACCACCGCCATCGAGGCCTCGAGCTCGATGTCGATCAATGACTCTCGTGCTTCGGGGTAGTCCCGGTGATGGACGCTGCGCACCGCATCATGGTCGTGACGGGCTACCAGGTCCTGGTACAGATGCTCGGCGATGAAGGGCAGGATCGGCGCCAGCACCTCGACGAAGGTGGTCAGAACCTGGTAGAGGGTGGCGAACGCCGCCAGCTTGTCGGCATCGCCCTCACCCGACTCGCCTCTTGCCCGCCAGAAACGCCTCCGTGAGCGACGTACGTACCAGTTGGTCAGGTGGTCGATGAAGCCGAGGATCGGAGGCACCACGTTGTACAGGTAGTAGCCCTCCATCTGGGTGTTGACCTCCTCGACCAGGCTCTGAAGCACCGAGAGGATCCATCGGTCCATCTCCGGCCGGTCCTCGGGAGCCGCCGCCCCGGCGAAGTCGGCGATAGTGATCCCGTCGGCCTCGGCGTAGGTGGTGAAGAAGCTGTATGTGTTCCACAAGGGCAGCAGGACAGTCCGCACCACCCCCGCCACCCCTTCCTTGCTGAAACGGAGCGGCTCGGCACGCAGGACGGGGGAGTTGATGAGAAAGGCCCGCAGGGCATCGGCGCCCAAATGGTCGAAGATCTCCGAAGGGTCGGGGTAGTTCTTGAGGCTCTTCGACATCTTGCGGCCGTCCTCGGCCAGGATCAGCCCGTTGACCACACAGTTCTCGAAGGCCGGCCTGTCGAAGAGCGCAGTGGACAGCACGATCAGGGTGTAGAACCAGCCTCGGGTCTGGTCGAGCCCCTCGGCGATGAACTTGGCGGGGAAGGTGGCCTCGAACCGCTCGGCGTTCTCGAACGGGTAGTGGAGCATCCCGTAGGGCATCGAGCCTGATTCGAACCAGCAGTCGAGGACTTCGGGGATGCGGGTCATGACACCGTCGCAACCGGCACACGCCCAGGTGACCTGGTCGATGATGTGCTTGTGGAGATCGGTGGGGCGTTGCCCGGAGAGCCGCTCCAAGTCGTCCAGTGATCCAACCGCCACCTGCTCTTCACAGGAGTCGCACTCCCAGACCGGGATGCAGGAGCCCCAGTAGCGGTTGCGGCTGATCGCCCAATCTCGAGCATTGGCGAGCCAGTTGCCGAAGCGGCGCGAGCCGACATACTCGGGCACCCAATGCACTGTGTCGTTGAGCTCCACCATGCGGTCACGGAACCGTTCCACAGCGACGAACCAGGTCGGGATCGCCTTGTAGATGAGCGGTGTGCCCGTGCGATAACAGAAGGGATAGGAGTGGACGATGCGGCCGGTGTGGACGAGCTTGCCCGACCCGGCGAGCAGCTCGATCAAGGTGGCGTCGGCCTCTTTCACATTCTGACCGGCGACGTCGGGAACTTCCTCGGTGAAGGAGCCCCCGGCGTCGACCGGGTCGACGAGGATGTCCATCCCTGCGTTTTGGAGTGCCAGGAAGTCGACTTCGCCGTAAGCGGGTGCCATGTGGACCAGCCCGGTCCCCTCGTCGACGGTCACCTCCTCGGAGAGGATGATGCGGAAACCCCCTAGGGAGCGCTTGTCGGCGAAATAGTCGAAGGGTGGTTCGTAGGTGACACCGAGCAGGTCCCGGCCTTTGGCACGAGCCATGATCTGGCCCCGATCGCCGAACACGGACGGCGCTCTGGCGGCCGCGATCCAATAGTGGTCACCGTCGTCGGAGATCCTCAGGTACTCGATGTCCTCGCCGACCGCAACTGCCAGGTTGCCGGGCAACGTCCAGGGTGTGGTGGTCCATATGAGGAGGTAGTCGCCGGGCAGCGCCGCAGCGTTGCCTTCGAGCACCGCCAATCGAACCGTGATCGAGGGGTCTTCGACGTCTCGATAGTCGAGGTTGGCCTCGAAGTTGGACAATGGGGTGGTGGCGCCCCAGGAGTAGGGCAGAACCTTGAAATCCCGATAGATGAGGCCCTTGTCCCACAGTTGTTTGAAGACCCACCACACGGACTCCATGAAATCGGGGTCCATCGTCTTGTAGTCGTTCTCGAAGTCGACCCATCGCCCGATGCGCTCGGTCAGCGTCTCCCAGGCCTCGGTGTTGGCCTGCACCTCGACCCGGCAAGCCTCGTTGAATCGATCAACCCCGTAATCGGCGATCTGGCGGGGCCCCGAGATGCCGAGTCGCTTCTCGACTTCCATCTCGATGGGGAGGCCGTGGGTGTCCCACCCGAACCTCCGCTCGACCCGATATCCCCTCATGGTCCAATAGCGGGGCACCATGTCCTTGATCACGCCGGCCAGGAGGTTGCCGTAATGAGGGCTGCCGGTGGGGAAGGGCGGTCCATCGTAGAATACGTACTCACGATCTGCAGGGCGCCGACGCACCGATTCGGCAAATGCATCGGTGTCACGCCAAAGGGCGAGCACCGCTTCCTCCAGGCGGGGGAGGTCGATCGCAGGGTCGACCCTTTGGAATCCGGTTTCGTTGGTCAATGCAGGCAGTCTTTCGGGTGTCCGGGACCGCGAATCGTAGGGTCTCGGCCCTCCTGTGACGTAGCACGAGGGAATTGATAAGGTTCCCGCCCTTTACGAGGTCGAGTGGTGGCCAGAAATCTCGCCAAATCAACGGTCGAGCGGTATCGGAAACGTCTCGAGGACGAGCGTGACCGGCTCCAGGCGATGATCTTGGACTACGAGCTCGAACTCGAGGAGGCCCGACTGACCGAGAGCTCGTCGGATCGCAGCCCTGACCCCGGGAACGCAGAGGCGGGCTCGATGAAATTCGAGTACGAGAAGGAGCTCTCCATCGAGCAGAACACGGTCGACCTGCTGGGGAAGGTGGAGCGGGCACTCGACAACATCGACAAGGGGACCTACGGGATCTGTGAGAGCTGTGGGAAACCGATTCCGATGGCCCGTCTCGATGTCCTGCCCTATGTGACCCGCTGCGTCGACTGCGCTCGCAAGAGTTGACCCGGCGCTGCGCCCTCGCGATCGGAATCGCGACTTTCATCGTCCTGGCGGACGCAGTGACCAAACGTTTGGCGTCGATCCGGTTCGTGGGCAATCCGCTCCAGATCATTCCCGGGTTTCTGACTTTTACCTACACCGAAAACCCTGGCGCTGCCTTCGGCTCCCTCCAGAATGCGGGGCCGATCCTGGGGGTGGCCGCCATAGGAGTGACTGCGGGGTTGCTATGGGCATTGCGTCGCTCCCGACCCGGTCTCGAGGTGGTGGCGTTCGGCCTGATCATCGGGGGAGCCATCGGAAACCTCGTCGATCGGATCTTCCGGGGCCCTGGTCTTCTCGACGGCAAGGTCATCGACTGGGTCAACCTGTGGTGGATCCCGACCTTCAATCTCGCCGATATGTCGATCACGATCGCTGTCGTGCTGTTATTGGTTCAGTCGTGGCGGACACGCTGACCCTCGAAGTGCCGGCGACACTCGACGGGGCCCGGGTGGACAAGACACTGTCCTCGCTGCTTGGGGTGAGCCGCTTTGCCGCCCGTGAGTTGCTGGAACGCGGGGTCCTCCTGGATGGGCGCCCGGCCCGGCCTCGAGATCGGGTGCATACCGGGTCGATGATCGAGACACCACACCCGATGGCTGAGGTCGGCCTCCAACCCGAGGAGGTTGTCTTCGAAGTCCTCTACGAGGACGAGGCCCTTCTGGTGGTCGACAAGCCAAGCGGTGTCGTTGTCCATCCGGGATCGGGGACAAGAGGCGGGACCCTCGCCGCCGGGCTCCTCAATCGCTACCCCGAGCTGGAGGGGGTCGGGGACCGGGGACGTTGGGGCCTGATCCACCGCCTCGACAAAGAGACCTCTGGCACCCTGATCGTGGCCCGAAACCATGACTCCTACCTCGCGTTGAAGACAGACCTGGCGGCGAGAAGGATAGGTCGCACCTACCTCAGCTTGGTCCATGGCCTTTTCTCGGCGCCCACGGGGACCATCGATGCCCCCATCGGGCGCGACCCGTCCCGCCCTACGCGCCGCGCCGTCATTCCCACCGGTAAACCCGCGGTCACCCACTATGAGGTGATTGGCGAATACCCCGACGACGACGTCTCGTTGATCGAAGTCCGTCTCGAGACGGGAAGGACGCATCAGATCCGGGTCCACCTGGCTGCCATCGACCACCCGGTGATCGGGGATCGGACCTACTCCCCGTTCAACACCAGCGTCAAGGCACCGAGGGTCTTCCTCCATGCCCGCCGGGTACGCCTGATCCACCCCACCTCCGGTGTGACGCTGGAAGTCGAATCGCCACTCCCTGAGGATCTCACCCGGGTTCTCTTGAGTCTGCGATCCGGTACCAACCCGTAACCGCTTGATACCTCTACCGTTTCCGTCGTGACCCAGGATCACACCACCGAGGCCCCGGTCTGCTACCGGCACCCCGATCGCCACACCTTGCTCCAATGCAGCCGTTGCGGGCGCCCGATCTGCGCCTCCTGTTCGATCGACGCCACGGTCGGTCAGCGGTGCCCCGAGTGCATCCGTGAGGAGGGGTTGCAGAAGGTGATCAGACCGGTGCGACGACCGGGGTCTGCCACCATCGGCGCCCCCGCCACCAGGGTCTTCGTCGCCTTGTCCGTTTTCTTCTACCTGGTGACCAGCTTCGGGACCTTCGGTGACGAGATCTTCGTGGCGCTGGCCCAGGACAATCAGGCAGTGGCGGTCGGGGAGTGGTGGCGGATCTTCACGGTGGTGCTGCTCCACGGGTCCATCACCCACATCCTGTTCAACATGTGGGCGCTCTGGGTGCTCGGGCCCCAGGTGGAGCGAGGTGTTGGCACCTGGCCCTTCGTCAGCCTCTACGTTGCGGCGGCCGGAGTGGGGGGGACGGCCGCCTACTACTTCGGGGGGCCGTTCGATGTCGGAGTGGGGGCGTCCGGCGCGATCTTCGGCCTGTTCGGGATCTGGTTGAGTTGGGCCCTTCACCGCCGCAACACGACCTACGGCCGGGCGGTGCTCAACCAGCTCGGGTTCCTGCTGCTGATCAATGCCGCGCTCCCGTTCATCTTCCCCGGCATCTCGTGGCAGGCCCATCTCGGCGGGTTGATCGCCGGGTTGGCGATAGGTGAGGTCTGGGCGAAGATCCAGGGGCCGCGGGCGACGGCTCTTCGCACCACGGTCGGCTTTGCGGTGGCGGCGCTGGCCGTCGTCACCGTCTCGATTTGAGGTAGGGAGGCCTCCACCGGGAGCGAAGCGACGTCGCCTGTTTCCTCCCCAGGAGCGAAACGGACGTTGGAGTAAGCCCGTTTCTAGGCTGGTCGTCATGCCTTGGGAGATGAGCGACCCCTACGGAGTCGAAGACGAACTAGAAGCAATGGGCCCAGTCGTCTGGAACGTATGGCTCCGAGAAGTCAGGCCCAGATTCTTGGAGGACCCGAGTCCGACCAACCCAGATCTCCACATCACGCAGACTGACACAACGCAACTGTGGATCGGTGATACCGACGTCTACGTTCTGATCTTCCCGACAGATGACGATCACGTCATGCTGATCAAGGCCGTGAAGCTATTGGATGAACTCAGCTAAGGAGTGGCGCCGTTTCCCCGAGCCTCTGCCAGCCGTTCCTGGACAACCGGTGAGTCCGCAAAGTGCGCCTTGGCGGTCCAATCGCGCAGCAGAACGACAATGGTCGCAGGCAGGGTTCCTGCTTCGTGCGCGTCCCAAAGAGCATCGAGAAGTTGAGCATTGAACTGGTCGCGAGTCTCCTGATCGAGTCTGGCAATCAATTCCACCGACAGCTTCCGAGCCGGTAAACGCAATGAGAACTCGGTCATACTAGGGCTTCCCTTCGTGCATATCGAACATATGTTCGCTCTACCCTAGTTTGGTCTCTGAGACAATCCAGCATGGACGGACGGTAAACTAGGGCCGCCCGACCGCGAAGCCCGAGATTTCGCGATCGCCTCAGTTTGTTTCGCGACTCTTTCGTGCTTGTCGGCGTCGCCCAATCTCTTCGAACTCACCCCTCTTGCTCACCGTCTGAAAGTGCTTGGAAGGTGTGCTACGTTGAATGACAGCCGTGTCATTCGCCCACCTCCACGTTCACACCGAGTACTCGATGCTCGATGGCGCGGCCCGGATCCACGATGTGGTCTCGGCGGCAGCCGCCGACGGTCAACCGGCGATCGCCATCACCGACCATGGCGTCCTCTACGGGGTGGTCGACTTCGTCAAGGCGGCCCGAGAGGTCGGGATCAAGCCGATCATCGGGATCGAGGCCTATTTCACCGACGGCTCACGATTCGATCGCCCATTGGGGAGCGCAAACAAGCGTTACCACATGAACCTCCTGGCCGAGAATGAGGTCGGCTACCGCAACCTCTTGCAGCTCTCGTCCAAGGCCTATCTGGAAGGCTACTACTACAAGCCGAGGATGGACTTCGAGCTCTTGTCCCAGCATGCCGAGGGGATCATCGCCACCTCGGGTTGTCTGGGAGGGCTGGTGCCCCAGCTGCTGGCGCCCGACTCGATGAGCGAGGAAGGCAACCAGGGGCAGGTCCGCGACTTCGATGCCGCCTTGGGCGCCGCCGGGAAGTTCCAGGACATCTTCGGCAGGGACAACTTCTTCATCGAGGTCCAGGACCATGGACTGGCGGCGCAGAAGGCGATCATGCCCGATCTCCTCGCCATCTCCAGCCAGATTGGCGCCCCGCTGCTGGCAACCAACGACGCCCACTACACCAGGCGCACCGAGCACGAAGCCCATGACGTCCTGCTCTGCATCCAGACCGGCTCGTTGCGCAGCGACCCCGGGCGCCTTCGATTCGATGGGAGCGACCACTACCTCAAGACGGCCGCCGAGATGCGTCAGCTGTTCCCGGCCGAGAGCTTCCCCAAGGCGTGTGACAACACACTGTGGATCGCGGAACGAGCGGAGGTCGACCTCGAGCTGGGCAAGATCCTGCTTCCCCATTTCCCGGTGCCGGCAGGGGAGACCGAGGTCACCTATCTGAGAAAACTCGTCGATCAAGGAACCCGGGAGCGCTATGGGCCCAACCCCTCATCCGAGGTCTGGGAACGAGTCGAGCACGAGTTGAAGATCATCGAGGAGATGGGGTTTCCTGCCTATTTCCTGATCGTCTGGGATCTCATTCGCTATGCCCGCGAGAATCGGATCAGGGTCGGCCCGGGCCGGGGCTCGGCGGCCGGGTCGATCGTCTCTTATTGCCTTCGGATCACCGATCTCGACCCGCTGACCTATGGCCTGATCTTCGAGCGCTTCCTCAACCCGGGGCGCAAGGAGATGCCCGACATCGACATGGACTTCGACGAGCGGTACCGCGCCGACGTGATCAGGTACGCGGCTCAGAAGTACGGCTCCGACCGGGTGGCCCAGATCGTCACCTTCTCCACTATCAAGGGGAAGCAGGCGATTCGGGACGCGGCTCGGGTTCTCGGTCACGCCTACGGGGTCGGCGATCGGATCGCCAAGGCGATGCCGCCGGCCATCCTGGGCAAGGAGCCAACCCTGGAGCAGGTGCTGACCCCTCCACCCGCTGACGCCGACTCGACCGTCAAGGATTGGTATGCCAACGCCCAGGGTCTGCGCGAGCTGTACGAGGCCGACGCGGCGGTGCGGGAGACGGTTGACGCCGCCCGCGGGGTCGAGGGGCTCCGTCGCCAGGATTCGATCCATGCGGCGGCGGTGGTGATCGGGCCGGAGCCGCTGATCAACATCGTTCCCATCCAGCAGAAGGGCGAAGGGGCCGAGGTCGTCACCCAGTATGAGATGTACGGGGTGCAGTCTCTGGGGTTGTTGAAGATGGACTTTCTCGGTCTTCGCAACCTGTCGATCATCGAGCGCTGCCTCGAGCTTGTGGAGGAGACCAGCGGGGAGCGGGTCGATATCGACGGGGTGCCACTCGATGACGAGAAGACCTTCGAGCTCCTGCAGAGCGGGAACACCATCGGGGTGTTCCAACTCGAGGGGACTGCGATGCGCTCGTTGATCAGATCGTTGAGGCCTGACTCATTCAACGACGTGATTGCCCTGGTCGCCCTGTATCGCCCGGGCCCGATGGGGGCGAACATGCACAACCTCTACGCCGACCGGAAGAACGGCCGGGCCGAGATCGAACAGTTGCACCCCGCCCTGACCGACAAGCTCGCCGACACCTATCAGATCATGGTCTACCAAGAACAGGTGATGACAGTCGCCCAGGAGATGGCCGGCTACTCCATGGTCGAAGCCGATGACCTGCGCCGGGCCATGGGCAAGAAGATCAAGAAAGAGATGGTGGCCCAGGAGCAGCGGTTCGTCCAGGGATGCATGAGCCAGGGCCACACCGAGGAGGTGGGCAAGGAGATCTTCGGCCTGATCGAGCACTTCGCCGGTTACGGCTTCAATAGATCACACTCCGCCGCCTACGGGCTGGTCGCCTATCAAACCGCCTATCTCAAGGCCCATCACCCCGCCGAGTACCTGGCTGCGCTGCTCACCGCCACCAAGAAGGACAAGGACCGCACCGCGGTCTATCTCAACGAGTGCCGCCAGATGGGGATCAAGGTCTTGGTCCCCGATGTCAACGAGTCGGGTAGCGACTTCACGGTCCTCGACGGTCGAATTCGCTTCGGCCTCTCCGCGGTGCGCAACGTCGGGGAGGGTGTGGTCGAGAAGATCATCGAGGCCCGCGCCGAAGAGCCGTTGGCGTCACTACAGGATTTCGTCGACCGGGTCGACGTCTCGGCGCTCAACAAGAGGACGGTCGAGTCGCTGATCAAGGCCGGTGCCTTCGACGCATCCGGCGACCCGCGCAAGGGCCTGATGATGGTCTACGAGCAGATCCTCGACGCCACCGTCGAGCGGCGGCGCAACGAAGACATGGGTCAGTTCAGCCTGTTTGCAGGAGACACGGAGGCGGTCCGAGAGAGTCACGTCGAGATCCCGGGTATGGAGTGGCCGCAGAAGATCAAACTCGGGTTCGAGAAGGAGATGCTCGGCCTCTACGTCTCGGACCATCCCCTGCTGGCGATAGGCCCGTCGCTGGCCGCTGCCGTGAGCAACGGAATCCGGGACCTGGAGGAGATGGTGGATCGGACCTCGGTGACCGTCGGGGGCTTGATCGCCTCGATTACCCGCCGCTGGACCCGAGCCGGGGAGCCGATGATCTTCTTCCAGTTGGAGGACCTCGAGGGCTCGGTCGAGGTCATGGCCTTTCCCCGCACGGTCCACGACTTCGGTCCGGCCATTGTCGAGGACGCGGTGGTGGTGGTCGGCGGCAATCTCGACAATCGGGGTGACGACGTCAAGGTCATAGCCAGGGAGATCAAGGAGCTCGAGGTACGCGACGACTACTCGGTCAAGCTCCAGGTGGCAGCCGGCCGCCTCTCACCGGAAGTGGTCACCAGGCTCAAAGGCATCCTCGCCAACCATCCCGGGTCGGCCACTGTGTTCCTCCATATGGTGGGTGACAGCGGCACCAAAGTCCTGAAGTTGAGCGACACCCACCGGGTGGAGCCGAGGTCCGCCCTCTTCGCCGAGCTCAAGGAGCTTCTCGGTCAGAGGGCCGTGATCTGAGTCAGCGGCGCCAGAGCTTGGTTTGTTGGTGGGCAACCCGGGCCAGGGCACTGGCCCTGCCGTGTCGCCGGCCGAGGGCGTAGGCGCCGGCAAAGGCGGCCGTCGCCACCGTTCCCATCGCGCTCACCGCCACCGCCCGTTTGGTGCGGCGGGCGAAGATCACGATCGGCCACCCTCTCTCGTGAGCCACTCGTTCCAGCTCGGAGTCCGGGTTGACCGCCACCGGATGTCCGACCATCCCCATCATCGGGAGATCGGAGATCGAATCGGAGTAGGCATAGCTCCGTTCGAGGTCGTAGCCGAGGTCTGAGCTGAGCTTCTCGATCGCTTCCGCCTTGCCGATCCCATAGACGAACGGGCCGTCGAGCTCACCGGTGTAGTGCCCGGCGACCACCTTCATCCTGGTCCCGATGGCCCCTGTCATCCCCAGTGAGCGGGCGAGGGGATCGACGATCTCGTGAGGTGAGGCCGAGACGATCCAGGTCTCACGACCGGCCTCGTGATGCATGTTGATCAGTTTGCGCGCTTCGGGCCGGACCCTGGCCACC
Source organism: Acidimicrobiia bacterium (assembly GCA_035292605.1). Lineage (GTDB taxonomy): Bacteria > Actinomycetota > Acidimicrobiia > Spongiisociales > ZC4RG35 > JALYNX01. The sequence goes on along the minus strand of DATDPT010000111.1, from coordinate 4,324 downwards.
AGCTTGGGCATCACTGCGATTCCCACACTCTCCAGGGCGCGAACCGAAGAGCCGCCGATACCGGTGAGGAGGTCGCCTTTTACGTTCTGGGATGTACCGCCCTTGTCGCCCATGAGCTTGAAGCTGACCGCGGCGACCGCCCATTTCCCCACGTCTGCGCCTGAGGCCAAACCCTGCCGCCAGGCCTCGATCCCGAAGGGGAAGGCCGAGGCGCCCGAGATCAGGGTGCGGTCGAGATCGAAGAATGCTGCGCTGCTCGCCATTCCATAGAGGATATTCCCGCTATTCGATTCCAAAAGACCCCCATGGCATTCCGTGGGCGTGCTCCAGCATCCCTGCCAAGCCGTCGAGGTCGGTGGGTGGGCTCGTCGACCAGGGTATGGTCGCCACCTGGGCCCCGTAGCGGGCCGAGAACTCGTCCCGGACGTCGCGCTGGCGGACCGTCTCCGCACTCCATCGGGCCAGGTTGTTGGCGAGGACCGGTGAGGCTCCAACCGGCGACGTCGCGGTGGCCCAACCCTCGGGCAGGATCCGATTGAAGACGACCGCGGCCGGGGTGGAGGCCAGCTTGGGCAACTCCCGATAGAACTTGATCGCTTCCCAAACCGGGGCAGGGTCGGATGTGGTGACAACGAGGATGGCTGCCGACCTCATGACCTGTTCGATCTCACGTCCCCGCCGTGACACTCCGTCGTAGGTGGTGCGCAGGTCGAGGAGGAACTCGGCGACACGCTCCAGCAGATCGGAACCGAGGATCGAGCCGGCCATGCGAAGCACGGGGCGGCCAGCGGCATTGAACAGCAGGCGACGTCCGGGGAGCGGCCCTCCCGTCATCCAACGCAGCAACCTGCCACCTACCAGGTCGGCCATCTGCGCCGGCGCGGTGAAAAAGTCGATGCCACCGCCGGACGGTGGGGTGTCGACGACGACCAGGTCCCAGGCCTTGGCCTGCACGAACGTGGCGGCCTGGTCGGCGGCCGCGTACGCCTGCGATGCAGGGAAATGCTCGGAGGCGGCCCGGAAGAACTCGTTGTCGGCGAGCCGGATGGCTACGTCAGGGTCGGCATGTCGCATCGCGACCGCTCGCCAGGATGCGCTCGCGTCGAGCATTGCTGCCCAGAGATTGGGCTCATCTTCATGCGGCTGTGGTTCGTTGCCGAGGTTGGTCACTCCGAGCGTGGTGGCGAGACGCCGCGCCGGGTCGACCGTCACCACCAGGGTTCTCAGACCCGTGCGGGCGGCCCGGATCGCGATCGCGGCCGCGACCGTGGTCTTGCCGACCCCGCCGCCGCCGGTGACGAGAAGGGTGGCTGTCATGTGATTGTCTCGAACTCGTCGCACATTCGGGCAGCCACCTCGCCCGGGGTGAACACTCCGAACAGATAGGGGAGTTGGTGCTCGGGTGGCAGGCGCCGCAGCCACTCCTGCTGGCCGCGCCAGAGCGCACGGTGAAGCTCGGCTGCCTCGCCGAGCGGGCCCCGCGGGGTGGACGGATCAGTGAGCTCGAGCAGGACACGATTGGCGATGAGCCGGGGGGTCGGAATCACCTTTTCGGTGGCGAGCCACTCCATTGTCTCTTCGGTCTCGGTTGTCGGCAGCTCTTCGGGGAGGGTGACGAGGACCATCTCTGTGATCTTGGGATCGGCGAGCATGTCGCGCATCATGTCGGCCTGGGCTCGAACCTTTCCTCCCGGGACCAGCTCGGCGATGGTCGAAGGAGCACGGAGGTAGGAGCCGATCTGACCGGTAGGAGGTGCATCTGCGATCACCACGTCCCACCGATCCTCCTTCACCTCCCAAATCGCCTTCCCGATGGTGATGATCTCGCGGATCCCCGGAGCCGTGGTGGCCAGGGCGTCGAAGGCGCGGGCGAACGGACCAAACCCGGAGAAGCCACGAATGTTGAGTTGGATCGCCAGGTACTCCAGCAGGGCGTCGGAACGCACCATCTGCATCGAATGCAAACCGGGTCTGACCTCCCGGGGCTGGAACCCCAGGGCGCCGGTCCCGAAATGGGCCGACAAGCCACCGGGAGATCCCATCTCCATGGCCAGGACCCGCTGACCGCGGCGTTGGGCCAGAAGCGCCAGACCAGCGGCCACCGCAGATTTCCCGACGCCCCCTTTTCCGGAGACCATCAGGAGACGCTTCTCGAGCACTAGCGGTCGGTCACTGGCTGCCGCTGAGTGGAATCCGAAGCACGAGGTGGTCGTCCTCGACGCTCCAGATCGCATTCCCGACCAATGCGTAGTCGGTGTAATCGCGCTCTGCCTGCTCGATGAACAGCCTGCGCTCGTCTCCGGCAACCGGAGGTAGGGGACGATCCTTGACCGCCGCTGCGCGCTCCTGGAAGCGTTGCAGCATGGCGTCTACGTCGAATTGGGACATGGGGGCAACGCTAATGCGTCGCCCGACTCAAGCCTCGAGCCTCAAGCCCAGAGCCGTCTCCCGTCGGGCCTCGGCTTTGCGCTCGCCCTCCAGCCGTTGCAGGTCGACGTCGGTGTGGTCGACGTAGGTCATGGCGTCGGCGATGAGACGATGCCCGGCGACATCCCGGATTGCTCGATGCATGGCGTGGGCTACCGCCCGGTAGGCGGGGTGCCCGGCCGGCTGGCTGCGGAGCTCGATGAGATGGAATGCCTCACGGGGGCTCATCTCCATGACGAACCGGACGTTATAGGCGAAGGGCACCACGTACTGCGCCACCTCGACGCCGAGATCCGAGCGGATGTCCTCGTAGAGCGACCCGGCATCATCCATGACCGAAACCCACTCGTCGGCCAGCCCATGCTCCTGGAGGTCTTGTGGGAGGTCGTAGCCGAGGCGGGTGGAGAAGCGCTGCCATTCGAGGGTCATCAGTCGATGGCGCTGCAGATCGCGAAAAGCACCGATGTCACAGCTGACGTCGAAGCGATACATGGTTCGCTCCATCGCCCGACCCGGTTTGTGGCGCCGATTTGCCCGTTGGCCCACAAGGGCCGCGATCAACTCCGCTCGCTTCTCCTGGGTCATCTCTCGAACCAGTCGCTGCAGGGCCTCATCGGGGAGCTCTGAAACCGCATAGAGGGCGGCGGCCGCGATCTTGGTCTCGGCGTCGGGATCCCAGTCGGTGAGGGTCACCGAGGGCCCGACATCGGAAGGAGGGCCGAGTTGGGCGGCGATCGCCTCCAGGTCGCTGCGGACTTCCGCAAGGTACCGAGACCAGCGCACGCCTCGGTCCTCGAGATCGACCCGGGTGAGGAAAGAGGGGATGATCTGGCGGAGCTCGCCCAGCATCATCTCGCCGTAACTCCGGACCTCGAGAAGCGGGCTCGCTTGCATCCGGATCAGGGACATCTCGTATGCCTGGCCGGTGCCATAGATGCCGACGTTGGAGAGGGTGGACACCGGTAGGAGACCGCGCACCGTGTCGCACGCCTTGGCCCGGATGGTGGCGTTCCAGACCATCTTGGAGTCGTCCTCGCTTCGGGGATAACCCTGCTCGTAGACACCGGTCATGTAGGCCACCATGCGGCTATAGACCTCGAAAGTCCGTTCCATATGCCCCAGGTAGGCCTTGGCGTGACTGGAGGCTCCGATCTCGTCGGGCACCAGATAGCGATGCCTGCCCCCAAGTTGCGAGTCGTAACGGATGTAACGGGTCGACTGCTCGAGATACGCCGCGAGCCGACCCCACTCCAGGACCTTGGTGAGCAGGTTCGAGGCCTGCTCACAGGCGAGATGGGCACCACCCAGTTGTGCGACCGAGTCGTCCCCGTAGTCGAAGAAGATCCTCTGGTAGAGCTGTTCGGCGTGCCGGGTCGACCCCATCTCATCAGCGGAGATCACGGTTGTCAGGGTGTCGATGCCAAAGTCGGCGTCGGTGACGAATTCGTCTAGGAAGAGACGGCGCAGCGACTTTGCGGATCGGGAGTACCTGGCGAATAGCGCCCCTTTCACCACCTCGGGGAGGTTGATCAATCCGAAGACAGGGAGCTCGGTATTGGTGAAGAACCTCCCCAGGACGGCCGTCTCCTCGGCCGTGAACGCTTCCTGGTGGTAGACGGGCACTGGCACCGATTGTATGCCGATTTGGGGAGTCATCCGGTTACCGTTTCGGGCAACATGGCCCTGTTCTTCATCCGTCTCGGGACCTTTGTGCTGTCAGCCCTTGCCATCGGGATCGCTGTCGTGCCGATCCTGGTGCTGATCGACCTCCTCGACGGGGGGACCGGCTGGGGGCTTTGTCCGGCGGGTCTCGAGGCGTGCGCCAATCCCTACACGACGGCTGCTGAGTTCGCAGTGATGCTGACGTTGGGTTTCCTGGCGACGGTGATCGGGATCA
>DATDPT010000110.1:0-7394 GCA_035292605.1 Acidimicrobiia bacterium | reverse complement strand
GCCGGCATGTAGAGAACGGTCGAGAGACGCCCCGCGATCCGGTACCACCCCGAAGCGGTGGTACCGGCCTGCTTGAACGCCATCGAGGGCACCACCGCCTGCACGATGTTGGCTCCGAACCAGGTGCCGGCTCCGGCAATGTGGAGCACCAAGAGAATGTCGCGCAATTCCAAATGAGACCTCCGTTGTCGCCTCGACCAAGCTATCGAATTGGCGACGGCCTTTAGGGGCATACCATCGGTGCTCTCGTGCCCAGAGCCAATGAACCGCCCGGTTGCCGGGACGCCGCGATAGCCACCGGCTTCCTGCTCGGTTTCGGGATCGTCCTGTTCGCCATCGGGTTGACGCTGATCAATCGTGACGCATGCGATGGCGCCTGCGAGACCGTCGGCCTGAGCCTGCTCTATGCGGGGGGCCCGATCTCGGCAATCATCGGCTTCTTCACCGACACGGTGGTTGTCGCCTGGCCTCTCGATGTGACGCTTTGGGTGGTGCTCGGTTTCGGGGTCGCCCGCTGGGCCGGAAACCGGGACCGACGCCCGCTCGGACCATCCTTGGCTCTCTTGCTGGTCTTCGTAGCCTACGGACTAGTCCTTTCGCAATTCGTCGAATTGACCGTTTAGAAAACCCCGCAACCACCTACCGTGAAGGGTCGATGCCAAGAGTGCCCGTTCGCACCGCCTCCCTCGCCGTGGCCGCCCTGGCCGCCGTGCTCGCCCTGAGTGGCAGTGCCTTGTTCCAGGCGCCGCGCCCGGGGACCGATCTCGTCCCCTCTGGCGGCTCGGAGAACCTGATCCAGATCCTCCAGGGAAGCCAAAACGTGCTGTGGACCTCGCTTTCAGGCAACGTCACCAGCTTTGTCGTCGAGGGTTGGCCCTCGCAGTCCGCCGGCAACGAGCTGGGTGGCGCATTGATGATGGAGCGTCCGGCCCGCGGTGACGCAGGTGTCATCGATTTCGGCGAGAGGCCGATGACGCTTCGGTTCGAGATCGAGGGTCAGGCGACCAGGTAGGGCTCGAGGTCGGCTTCATCGAATGGGCCGACGGCGCCGAGGGTTCGCTCTCCTGTGAACAGATCGGTGGCGATCCCCTGCACATCCTGGAGTGTCACCGCCTCGAGCTTGGCGAGTCTCTCATCGACGGAGAGATGCGGCATCCCCGAAAGCTCGTCGCGTCCGAGACGGACCATTCTGCTGTTCGGGTCCTCCAAGGACAGGGCCAGGCCGCCCCGCATCGATCCCTTCGCCCGCTCCAACTCCTCAGGTGTGATTCCCTCGGCCACCACCTTTGACAGCTCGTCACGGATCACGTTGAGGGCGGTGTCGGCCTGGCTGGGTGTGGTCCCGACGTAAACCCCCCAGGCCCCGGCGTCGGCATAGGCGAGCCGGAACCCGTAGATGGCATAGGCGAGCCCGCGTTCTTCACGGACCTCGCGGAAGAGACGAGACGACATGCCCGAGCCCACCACGTGATTCATGACCTCGAAGGCCCAGCGTTTCTCGTCGGATCGGTTGAGACCCTTGCCCCCGAGGACGATATGGGCCTGCTCGGTGTCCCTACGGGTGATCGAAACGCTCGAAACCGGGGTGTTCGGCAGGTGCTCGTGGTCCACCGAGTCTCCAGACCAATCGCCGAAGCGCGACGACACCATCTCAACGACAGCTTCGTGCTCGAGGGAGCCGGCGCCTGCCACCACCATCGAGCCTGCGCCATAGCGGCGCTTCCAGTAACCGAGGATGTCGTCCCGGGACATGCCCCTGATCGACTCCCGGGTCCCCAGCACCGGTGCTTCCAGCGGATGGCCGGAAAAGACGGCAGTGGTGAAGTTCTCGAAGGCGACATCGTCGGGGTCGTCCTCGTTCATATTGATCTCCTCGATGACCACCTGACGCTCGGCATCGATCTCGTTCTGGCGGAAGGCCGGTCTTTGGATCATCTCGGAGAGGACGTCGAACCCGGTTCCCAGGTCCTGGTCGAGGAGGCGAGTCCAGTAGCAGGTGTTCTCCTTGGAGGTGAAGGCATTCGACTCGGCGCCAATGGAGTCGAAGATCTCGGAGACCTCGCGGGCCGACAGGGTTTCGGAGCCCTTGAACAGCAGGTGCTCCAGGAAATGCGAGGCCCCCTGCTCGTTGGGGAGCTCGTCGCGGGTCCCGGTGTCGACCCAGCACCCGAGGGCGATCGACCGCAGCGACGGCATGGGCTCGGTGATGACACGGATCCCATTGGGGAGGGTGGTGAGGTCGTAGTGCACGCCGGGAGTGTATTGGGCCACAACTCATAAGCCACAGGCCACAGTCATGGCGTCCAGGCTTGAGACTCGAGGCTCGAGACCCTCAGAGTCGACGAAGTTGAGTTTGACACTCGTGAGACAATGACCCGCTATGCGCGGACGCGAACAGACCTTTCTCTCTGATCTGATCGCCCCTGAGGAGAGGGCGATCGAAGCGGTGGTGAGCCGCTATCAGCGGGTGGCGCCGGCGGTGACTCGATTCGCCCGAACCCTGGCCAAGAACCCCAACCTCAGGGTGCGGCTCGGCTCGCAGGCCGCGGCGTCGGATGACGAGGTCGTGTGTGACCCCCGTATCTTCCAGGCTGCCTATACCCGCAATGCACCGGTCACCCCCGACGAGGTGGCGCTGGCCTCGGCCCTCCACGAGGTCATGCATCTGGTGACCACCAACCTGGATGAGACCCGGGAGCTTCCAGAGAGCTGGCCGATCGAGAGCGACAACCCGCCCGGCGGCCCGGTCGATCTCCTGACTGCCCTGGACCTCACCAATCGTCCGGTGGCCGAGATCCTGTTCTTCTCTCTCGAAGACGCCCGACAGGAGCGTCAGGGGTTGTCGGTGTACCCGGGGGCGCGCTCGGTCCTGGCCGACCTCTACATGTCCTCGCTGGCACAGGCCATTTCCCGCTCCGGAGCCTTGAGTCAGTTCGTGCTCGGATGCTTCCTCCTGACCGGCGGCTACGTCGAGCGCGACATCCTGGAACGTCGGTTCGAGGCCAAGGCTGCCTTGGCCCTGGATGATGGGTCGCAACAATGTGAGATGGCCGCCGAGGCCGGCGACCCATGGGAGGTGGCCCAACTGGCCCTCGAGCTGGAGGCGATCGCCCGGGCCAACGGGTTGATCTCCGAGGCGCAGTCCATGGACACCCACGCCAAACGTCAGATCGCCGCCGAAGCCGAAGCCGAGAAAGCCCGCGACGGCGTGGATGCCGTCCGGATGACCTCGCCGATCCTCGCCGACGCCGACTCCTACCAGGACACGAGACGCTCGGCAGACGCCCGTTCCGCGCTCTCCGACCGCCGCGGGGCGTCGGATATCGCCGGTGAGGACTCGACCGACCAGTTGTTGCGGGTCAGCCAAGCCCCCGATGTCTTCCTCCCCACCGGACAGGGCGGCAAGGTGGTGGTGACCCCGATACCGTCGAGCTTCGCCCGCTTCTCCGAAGAGGGCCTGGTCTCGCTGCGAACAGCCTCGAGACGCTGGGATGTCGCCCAGCGCAGGGTTTCAGGAGAGCTTTTCCCCCTGTTCACGGCCAATCAACGCCGAGGCCTGAGGTCGGGCTACGACCAGGGCGACGTATCCCCCCACGCCGCCCTCTTCATCGGGGCCGGGCTCTACCAACGGTTGTACGAACGGAGAGCGGTACGCACCAGGCGTGAGTACGCAGTCTCCTTGCTGGTCGATGCCTCGGCCAGCATGCTGAGCCCGAGACGCAACCCGGGGACCCGCTCATCCTGGGCGATGCCGGCTGCCCTCCTCGGGGCGTGGACCATGGCCCATCTCTGCGAGGAGCTTCAGATCGACTTCGAGGTGGCTCTCTTCAACCGGGGCTTCGCCGCCAGACCCGACGATACCGAGCACAGTTACCGTCACAAGCGGTCGTCCGCGGCGGCAGGCCTCAAACAGACACACGGCACAGCTGCCGATCGCCTCACCTCGACCGTCAACCACTACGTGGTCAAGCCCTTCGAGCGTCGATGGCGGGAGGCGGAACCGGCTCTGGCAGGCCTCTTCTACGCGGCCGCCGAGCCAAGGGCGGCCGCCACCCTGGCCCGTCGCGACCCCAAGGGCTCCCCTCCCGTCTCCCTCTTCGAGAAGGCGGCCAACGTCGACGAGTTCAACGTGATCCATGCCGCCGAGCGAATGGCCCGTCTCGGCGCCGAGGTGAGAGTGCTCATGGTGTTGGCCGACGGAATGACCCGAGGCTCGGTCGAAGCTCTCGCCAGGTCGGTAGGAGCCGTCGAGAGCGGGGGGACCACCGTGATCGGGATCGGGATCGGCGACCACACCGTCGACCTTGCTTACCGCCGACATGAGGTCGTGGAACAGCCCGAGGGCCTGGCCCAGGCCATGATCGACGGAACCCGCAGCGCGTTGCGGCGCAGTCTCGCCTTGTGGGGCATGGACACCTGGTGGCTGCGCCCTTCTGGCTACCGAACCAAACAGGAGAGATTCATTGCCTGAAACCGCCACCTTCCACGATCCGAGCGGAGAGGGTCCCACCATCGAGCTCGATCGGTTCCAGATACCGAAAGGTCTCGAGGACGGGGATCTGCGGATACGCAAGATCCCCGAGCCGGACCCGTATTACGTCGATCTGGGCATGCTCTACCGGTTCGCCCAGATCGAACAGGCGAGAAGGTCCGGTGCTCCAGGCCTGGTCCCTCTCCACGTGGCCGTCCGGGGGCACATGGGGACGGGCAAAGACCACGACATCGAGCAGTTCGCGGCGGCGATGGGCCTCCCCTACTTCCGGATCCCCCTCACCGGGGAAGTCCGCGACGTGACCTTGATCGGCTCTACCCGCCTCCATGGTGACGGTAAAGGGGGGACCGAGAGCCGTTGGGAGGATGGGGACATCACCCGGGCGCTGCGTGGGCCCTCGCTGCTCAACCTCTCAGAGCTGAACGCCGCCGGCGCCGAGACCCTGTTCGCCCTCCACGGCCTTCTGGATCGATACGCGGCACTCGACCTCCCCCACGGGGAGACGGTGGCTCTCCGTGAGGATGTCCGCATCTTCGGCACCATGAATCCCACCGACCTTCGCGACTATGCCGGCACCCAAACCCTGAACAAGGCCTTCGCCGACCGCTGGGTGATCTGGGAGAAGAGCTTTCCCGGAAGCGAGCAGGTCGAGGCGATGCTGACCCGCCGCTACCCCGAGCTGAAGCCGGATTACGTCGAAGCGATTGCCCGGCTGGCGGTCGAGGTCAACGAATCCTTCGAAGCCCAGGACAGTGGGGTGCGAGTGGAGACCCCGCTCTCCCTGCGCTCGATCCTCGACCGGATCCCAACCGGTCTCATCGTCTACAAGGATGGCTCCGACCCGTTGCGAAGCACCTGGGAGGAGTACGTGCTCCCTCATGTCGACCAGTTCGACCGGGACCATTACGAGACGGTGTGGAATGCTGTTGTCCGAAAGGGCCCCTCGGTCAGCCCTTTCTGACCTGACGGGGATAAGTTGACGTAATGGCCTACGACCTGGGGAACCCCGAACTCGACGAGAAGGTGCGGGAGCTGGTTGCTGCGGCCTCGAGCCATGACAACGATGAGCTGATCGCCGAGCTGGTCACGACGGTTCTCAAGCTGCATCGCGACGGAGCGACCCGCGCCGACCTCCGGCTGATGAACACCGCCCTGAAGGAGATGCGCTACTCCAACCTGGTGTTCTCCCGTCACCGCGAGCCCAAGGTCACCATCTACGGTTCAGCCCGTCTCACCGAGGTCGATCCCAATTACCGGCTGGCCGAAGCGTTTGCGGCACGGATAGTGACCCGGGGATGGGGAGTCATCACCGGCGCCGGCCCCGGGATCATGGAGGCCGGCAATCGCGGCGCCGGGCCGGAGCGCTCATATGGGGTCAACATCCGGCTGCCGTTCGAGGCGGCGGCCAACCGCTATCTCGATGACTCCCGAACCGTCAATTTCAAGTACTTCTTCACCCGCAAGCTGACCTTCGTCAAGGAATCACATGCCTTCGCCATCCTGCCCGGCGGGTGGGGGACCCTGGACGAGGCATTCGAGCTCCTCACTCTCATTCAGACCGGGAAGAGTGACATGCACCCGATCGTCCTCCTGGAGGCCCCGGACACCAACTATTGGGAGCCGATGATCGACTTCATCAAGGAAGACCAGTTGCGACGGGGGCTGATCTCCGCCCCCGACCTGGCCCTCTTCCTCCACACCACCGACCCGATCGAGGCCTGCGAGCACATCTGGCGTTTCTACGCCAACTACCACTCGCAGCGTTATGCCGGGGGCCGGCTGATCCTCCGTCTTGTGCGTGGCCCCGACGACGCTCAACTGGAGGAGTTGAACCAGGAGTTCGCCGACATCGTGGTCGAGGGCAGGATCGAGCGGGCGGTGCCGGCACCACCAGAGATCAGCGACGCCGACGCCCTGGACACCGATCGCATCGCATTCGTGTTCGATCGCCGCCAATTCGGCCGTCTCCGCCAGATGATCGACCATCTCAACGACCTGGTCGTGACACCGGAGACTTTCGAATTGCCCGAGCCGATGACGGAAGAGCAGGCGGAAAGACCCTGGTGAGAGGGTAGTTTCGCCTGGGAATAGCTTGGAGAGGGCTACTACCATTGCAACGTGCGCGACATCCTCTCCGACCTGGTAGCCGAGCAGCAGTTCCTCGATCAGTCCCTACAGAGGATCCCGATCAAGATCTGGGACATGGTCACTCCCTCCAAGCCCTGGACCGTGCGCGACACCATCGCCCACCTCGCCGACTTCGAGGAGCTGGCTGCGGACACCATCGCCGGCGGCAACATGATCAAACGCTGGCGCAACGCCTCGGACCTCGACTCCCTGCGCAAGGAGGCGATCAAGAAGGGGCGGGGCATGCGTCCCCAGGACGTAATCGAATGGTGGCGCGGCGGTCGGGCCAAGGTCGTCGAGCCCCTCTCCCACATGGGCGCAGAGTCGAGGATCGAATGGATCGACGGAGACATGAGCGCACGCACGTTTGCGACGTTCCGTCTCATGGAGACATGGGCCCATGGTCTCGATATCTATGCAACGCTCGGGCTCGAGATCGAGGACACCTCACGCATTCGTCACGTCTGCTGGCTGGGGTGGAAGACCCTGCCCCATGCCTTCAAGGAGGCCGGTGAGGACTACGAGCCGGTGCGAGTCGAGGTGATCGGCCCCGGCTATGCCAAATGGGTCTATGGCCCTGCCGACACCAACCAGGTGGTCAAGGGCTCGGCCTCGGACTGGGCTCGAGTGGCGGTCAGAAGGGTCAAGCCCGAGACCACCCGTCTCAAGTACGAAGGCGAATACGCCAGAAAAGCCCTCCAGGTCGCCAAGGCCTATCTGTGAGTGATCTTCCCCACCTGGTGGGGATGATCCATCTGCTCCCACTTCCTGGGGC
>DATDPT010000109.1:0-8353 GCA_035292605.1 Acidimicrobiia bacterium | reverse complement strand
GTCGCTGCCTGCCGAGACGTCGTCACCAGAGTCTGACTCCGACCCGGCTACCACGCCAGTATCCGGTTCGGAATCGGTGACGACCAGATAGGTGATCCCCGACGATGCCACCACCAGCAGCAGGGCGCTGACCAGATTGGGCCAGATATGGCGACGAGCCGACTTGGCGGGCAAGACGGGCGGGGTAGATCCCCGGTCCGGCTCCACCGGCTCAGCCGTATCTGCCGGCTCCAGCGCCTCGCTGGGGTTGGTGATTTCCTGAGTGGCTTCTTGTTCGATCATCTCGTTTGCAGAGACCTCCTGGGCGACCACGCTATTGCCCGCCCCCTAAACGCCCGATAAACAGCCTTTAAAGAGTGGCTAAAGGTGAAGAGTCGGGATGGGGCTCGAGCGAGGCCTGGCTAGGGAGCCAGACGACCATGGTGGTGCCGCCACCCTCCCGACCCGGATACGGGGAGAGTTGGCCGCCGTGGGCCTCGGCGATCTGGGTCACGATGGACAGCCCAAGACCGATCCGGCCACCTTCGGGGCTGTCCGGCAGACCCGGGCCCTGGTCCTCGACACCCATCCATGCCCACCCTGACATCATTCCCGCCCCGACACGGATCACGTTCCCGGGCTTAGAGACGCCGAGCGCGTTGTCAAGCAAATTGGAGAAGGCCCGATCCAAGGGGACTTCGACACCCTCGATCACAGCAGATTTGACCGTCGATTGGAGGGAGACGCCGACCTCCCCGGCGACATGCTCGAATTCGGTCGCTTTGGCCGTGACCAGCTGAGCCAGGTCGAGGGTCACCGCCTCAGCGCGGCCCGTCTGGAGCCGGGCTGTGGCGAGGAGACCCTCGATCATCTCGGACATCTTCTCCACATTGCGTCGTATAACGCCGCCGACCTCCTTCCAGTCTTCGATGCTGGCGGTGTCGTCATCGGCAACCACCTCCACATTGGCTCTGATGACTGCCAGCGGAGTTCGCAGGTCATGACTGGTATCGGCCAGGAATCGTCGCTGGCTGGAGAAGGCGCGGTCGAGTCTCTCCAACATCCCGTCGAAGGTCGCAGCGAGACGCGTCAGTTCGTCATCGGGGCCACGCAACCCGATCCTGCGGCTGAGGTCCGTGGCTTGGATGTCACTGGCGACTTCGGTGATCTCCTGCACAGGCTTGAGGACTCGTCCCGACATCACCCACCCGACGATCAGACTGAGCATGAAGAGGACGATCAGCGACAGGATCGTGTAACGGGCGAGCTGGTTGAGCACGTACTCGTTGAAAAGCGACTCGAGGGTGCGCCACTCCGCTGCTTCCAGTCTCGGCATCACGTCGACCTGGACGCCGTCGACGAACACCGGCTCGCCACGGACCACGTACTGGGTAATGGTCTGGGCTTGGAGCATCCTCCGGATGGCTAGATAGACCAACCCCAGCAGGGCGCCGCCGAGCCCGAAGACGACAGCCGAGTATTGAACCGACAGTCGGAAACGAATCGAGCGCCAGAGGGTCACGAGTCCTCCAGCCGATACCCCCGGCCGGGAACAGTGGTGATGAGCGGCGGGGCTCCAAGCTTCTTGCGGAGGTTGCTGAGAGTCACCCGAACCACGTTGGTGAGAGGGTCGGCCATCTCGTCCCACACGTGCTCCAGGAGGTGCTCCTGGCTGAGCACCGAACCGGGATGGGTCATGAAATAGTGGAGCAAGGAGAACTCCTTGGCGGTCAGCACAAGAGGCCGACCGTCCCGAGTGGCCTCGAATCTGGCCGGATCGAGCCGGAGCCCTCCGACCTCGATCACCGGGTCCACCGCGTCCTCTCGACGCAACAGGGCTCGCACCCGCGCCGACAGCTCGGCCAATGCGAACGGCTTGACCAGGTAATCGTCGGCGCCCGAGTCGAGCCCGGCCACCCGATCCTCGACCGCATCTCTAGCCGTGAGCATCAGGATGCGGGGCCGATCCCCCTCGAAGGTAGGCACGTCACCGGCCACCAATGCTGCGCACAGATCGAGACCAGAGCCGTCTGGGAGGTTCCAATCGAGGCAGATCAAGTCGTAACCCGAGGTGCGGACCTTGAAGTCGGCGTCGCCGACGGACAAGGCGACATCGACCGCGTGGCCATCACGACGCAGACCCCTCGCGATCGCTTTCGCCAAATCCGGTTCATCCTCAACTACGAGCAGGCGCACTTCCCAATGAAACTAGATCCGGTCGGATAAGGATCGGGTAAACACCGGACTCGGGAGTCCCCGCGCAAATAGAGGACATCGGCTCTACGGATTCTGCAACCAAATGCCGATTCAGAGAGTCGGAGCCACCAGAGAGTCGATTGCAAATGGTCGTCACATTCATCACCCAGGATCAGAGCGGTTTCCACACCTACACGGGGCATGTCGTCTGTCGCGGCCCTTCCACCATCGTCCTATTGCTGACCGAGCCGTTCAGCATGGCCGGGCGCTCGGTGCAGTTCCCGATGACGGCGGTCTTGGAGGAGAAAGTCGTCTCGATCTGACGATCGGAAACACTCATCGACCGGCGGCCCAGGACTGTCTAGTCTGATCTCATGTTCCTTGAAGCCTCCACCTGGGAAGCCTTGGCCGTCATCGGAATCGTCGGTGGAGTCGCCGGACTCATCGGCGGCTTGATAGCCAGCGCCGACAACCTATTCGGGGCTGTGCTGATGGGCGTCATCGGCGGCATCTCGTTTTCCACGGTGATGAGAATCGGCGGAGCCCCCGGGATCTACACGGTGGGTGACGATTTCTCGGTCGTTTGGGGCGCAGCCGGGGGCCTCATCCTCGGGTACGTCGTCGGCCGCAGCAACGTTTAGGGGACGACCCCACCGAGAATCCCGCCCGGATGGTCAGGTTCTGGCGCGCATCGAGCGGAAGATCAAGAGCACGATCACCGCACCAACCACCGAGCCGAGAAGGCCGGCGGTGCTGACGTCGAACTCCTGGTCGGCGATCAGGTTCCCGAGGAACCCACCTACGAGCGAGCCGGCCAAACCCAGGATCAGGGTGCCTACCCAGCCCATCGGGTCAGTGCCGGGGACCACCAGCCGGGCCAGGGCCCCGGCGATCAAGCCGATTAGTAGCCAAACAAGAATCGCCATGGAAGATCCCTTTCAGATCGTCTTGTCTTCCGAAGTTGCCTTCCCACGACCGAACGATCTAAACCCTACCGGAGGCTGCTGACGTTGGGGAACGCCTCCCCGTAATTGGACGGACAGGGGCCATATTCGGACCTGTGGATCCCAATTACGCACGGCGGGACCGTCCGCCGGGGGCCGCCTGCTAGCCGACGGCGCCTGCCTCCGTCATGTTGAGCTCGATGAGCCGGTTCATCTCGACCGCATACTCCATCGGCAGCTCCTTGACGATCGGCTCGATGAAGCCGGCCACGATCATCGATGTCGCCTGCTCCTCGCTCAGACCGCGGCTCATCAAATAGAAGAGCTGCTCCTCGCCCACCTTGGAGACGGTGGCCTCGTGCCCGATCTCGGCGTCGTTCTCCTCGATCTCCATATACGGATAGGTGTCGGACCGGCTGTTCTCGTCGAGGATGAGAGCGTCGCAGCGGACGAAGCTCTTGGCGTTCTCGGCGCCAGGCTCAACGCGTACCAAACCCCGGTAACCGGAGCGCCCGCCGCCCTTGGCGATCGACTTGGAGACGATGGTGGACGTGGTGTCGGGAGCGACATGAACCATCTTGGCGCCCGCATCCTGATGCTGGCCCTCGCCGGCAAAGGCGATGGACAGGACCTCGCCATGGGCCCCCGGCTCCATGAGCCATACCGCGGGGTACTTCATGGTGAGACGACTTCCCAGGTTGCCGTCCACCCATTCCATGGTCGCGTTGCGATAGGCAACCGCCCGCTTGGTGACCAAGTTGAACACGTTGTTCGACCAGTTCTGAATGGTCGTGTACCGGCAGCGCGCCCCCTCCTTCACGATGATCTCGACCACGGCGGCGTGGAGGGAGTCGGTGGTGTACACCGGAGCGGAGCAGCCTTCGACGTAGTGCACGTAGGCCCCTTCGTCGACGATGATCAGGGTCCGCTCGAACTGGCCCATGTTCTCGGAGTTGATCCGGAAGTAGGCCTGCAGCGGCTGGTCGACATGCACGCCCGGCGGGACATAGATGAACGAGCCGCCCGACCACACTGCCGAGTTGAGCGCGGCGAACTTGTTGTCATTGGGCGGGATGATGGTCGCGAAGTACTTCTTGACGATGTCGGGGTACTCGCGGAGGGCGGTGTCCATGTCGGTGAACAAGACTCCGAGCTTCTCGAGGTCGTCCCGATTGCGGTGGTAGACGACTTCTGACTCATATTGCGCGGTTACCCCCGCCAGGTACTTGCGCTCCGCCTGGGGAATCCCCAGCTTCTCGTAAGTGGCCTTGATCCCCTCGGGGACCATGTCCCAGTCCTTCTGCTGCTCACCGGCCGGCTTGATGTAGTAATAGATGTCATCGAAGTCGATGGTGTTGAGCAGACCGCCACCGCCCCACTGCGGGATCGGCTTCTTCAGAAAGCGGTCATACGCCTTCAACCGGAAGGCGAGCATCCACTCCGGCTCGCCCTTCAGAGCCGAGATCTCGCGAATCACGTCCTCGTCTAGGCCCTTGCGCGGCGTGAAGGCATACTCGACGTCGTCATGCCAGCCGAGCCGGTACCCACCAAGATCTAGATCGACAGTGGCCACGGGTTGATCACCTCAAGCATCTTTTCGATTGGCCTCTTCTTGTGAACGGAAAAGTGGTGTCACGAATTTCCACTATCCCGATAGTGGGATTGTACCGGATCGAGCAGACCAGCGAGAAAGTTCAGTTTCGGAGTCGGGCCACCACTCTGACGATCGGCCAGGCCACGAACTCGACCATCCCGCTCAACTCGATGAGCATCCTGCGCACAGCGCCCGGTCTGTCATAGGGGCTTTGACCGGGATCGGACAGGTATCGGCTCTTCAGATCCATCACCCGACGACCGAGATCGGTGATGTCCTCGTCGCTTCTGCCATCGAGATCGAGGGGAAAAGTGAAAGGTTCCGGATGATCGGCGGTCTCGATGTCGAACCCGTGGGTCTGAAGGGTGGTGACGAACATCGGGATCTTCAACCCGAATCCGCTCTCCCCTGACGGTCCCTCGCGTGGTGGAAGACCCAGGTAGCGAACCACCCTGGCCAGCCGTGCCAGCTCCCCTGTGGCTTTGTCGAGCGCCTCGTCAGCGGTCGGGGGATCGCCTTGGGCGGGCACCGGTTCGAAGGCACGGAACTGATGAAATGACACCACCAGCCGACCATGCGGCCGGAGAACCCGGGCCAACGCCTCGACCATCGTGTCGGGATCGGCCCTATCCCCTTCCCAGGTCGGGAACTGGAACACCATTCGGACCGCGGCCATATCGAACGACGACTCTGGAAGACGTTCCGCGATGCTGCCCGCGGCGACATCCCCCACCCATCTGACCGCGTCGGTGGGCGCGGGGGGCGAGGTTTCGGGCACGGTGGCAGTGACACTGCGGGCTCCGCTTTCGATGAGGTATCGGGACAGGTCCCCGAGCCCGGCGGAGAAGTCGAGGATGTCGCGACCCGCAGCCATGGCGGGCGAGATGAAATCTTCCCGCAGGTAGTACACCAGTGGCCGCATCAGGTGCCACGAGCGCTGATCTTCCCAGCTCAAAGCACCACATCACTCATACAGGACGCCATACGTTAGTTTCGCCGCCATGCCAGTCATCGTGATCGGCGCAGATACCGGGCCAGGTTTGGCGATCATCGGCGCATTGACCCAACCGGGGCGGGAGGTGCGTGCCTTCGTCTCGGACCCCGAGATCGTCGCCGAACTCAAACGGAGGGGGGTCAAGGTGGCGCTCGGGGATGTATCCGACGACAGCCACATCGAAGGAGCGGCTTTGCATTGCTTCACCGCGGTCCTAGTCACCGATGCTGCCCGAGACGATCGGGAACGGTCCTTTGCCGCCAGCGAAGTCGACGTCCTCGAGGCCTGGGGTCGTGCGGTTGTCAACGCCGGAGTCCATCGGGTCATCTGGGTGTTGGACCGGGAACCGCCGGCAGTCGAGGTGCCCGAAATGGCGAGGGTCTCCCCTGGCGACCCGGGTCTTGCCCGCCGGGTGCTGGAGTT
This sequence comes from Acidimicrobiia bacterium, assembly GCA_035292605.1. Taxonomy (GTDB): domain Bacteria; phylum Actinomycetota; class Acidimicrobiia; order Spongiisociales; family ZC4RG35; genus JALYNX01. The sequence goes on along the minus strand of DATDPT010000109.1, from coordinate 2,223 downwards.
GGACGACGCCCGCATCATCCAATGATTCGTTCAGACCACTCGATTGAGGCAAGTGGGTGCAAGAGATCCCAGAGGTGGGCCTCGTACCTCTTCTCATCCCGTTCCCATGCCTCTTCGAGGAACGGATAGGGGTCGATGGGGCGCCCATCGATGACAAGCTCGAAATGGGTGTGAGAGCCGCTCCACTCCGCGTTACCGGAATCGCCCACCCAGGCGATCAACTCACCAGCCTCGACCCACGCCCCGAGGCGGACGCCGGGCGCCAAGGTCAACGCCCAATCGGCGTCACCGTCGTCCGTTCCCGGATTGTCGTTGTTGAGATGGACGTACCGAGTGGACCAACCGCCGCCATGTGAGATCTCGATGTAGCGACCGGCCAGCGAATGGGTCTCCACCCGCGCCACGTAGCCGTCCTCGGCTGCGTACACCTGGGTCATCTTTGGAGCCATGAGGTCAACCCCATGATGACGACGCCCGCCGGAGCGCCCGGCGCCGAAGCTCGAGGCAAAGATCGTGATCTGCGTCTCCTGGGGGAACCTGATTTCGAAAGGTGGCTCGTCCGCTGCCCAGGCCGACAGGGACGGAAGGGTCGTCACGGCAACCAGAGCAAACGCCACACGCCAGAACAGGCGCGAAGAAGGACGTTGCAGCAGAGACAGAAAGACCTCCATAGATAGGGAAGGATCGGGACGGTCCTCTTGTCCCGTGCAAGTGGGTCAGGCTATGCGAACGCTGGCACTATCAAACATCGATTCGCCTCAGGAAGCGGGCTCTCCCTCCGTAGAACGGGCCCTCACTGCGAACCGAAGCCGCGAGACCGGCTCGTCGTCGACCGAGATCACGAATGAGTAAGAGCCTTCTTTCTGGAACAACAGGTTGTTGAACGTGAACGATCGAATCAACCCGAAGTCGGTGGTGGTCGGAGACTCGGCGTGCGTGGGGAGTTGCACGGTGTGCGCCAGCGGGTGAGGAAGCATGGGGGCACCGTCGGCGTCCTGGAGCTCGACAGCAACCTTGAGGATTTCCTCACCCCAAGACGATGGAACGCGAAGTCTGAGTCCGATCGCCAAACTGGGATGTCGGGCCGGAAACGACCTTACCCAGAGGGTGTCCCAACCGCCGCCGAGCACGAACAACTTGCCCCTGACCGCCTGGACCGCGTCCGCCAGAAGGGCGACGTCGACCGTTGGGCCCAGCGAATCGGGGGCGAGATCCACGTGAGGAGACTAGACCCGGGTTCCGCAGACCCCATCTGCTCTCCTATCGTTCCCGCCAGGAGGATCGATGACAGACATACCCCAGATCGCCCCCGCCATCGGGAAGCTAGGCGTGCTCACCCCTGGCATGGGTGCGGTTTCCACCACCTTCATCGCCGGCGTGCTGGCCGCACGGAAGGGCGATGCCCTGCCCTTTGGCTCATTGACCCAGATGTCCCACATCCGGCTCGGCAAGCGCACCGAGCAGCGCAATCCGCTCATCAGGGACTTCGTCCCTCTGGCCGGTCTCGATGACCTGGAGTTCGGCGGCTGGGACCCCTATTCCGACGACGCCTACACCTCGGCGATGAAGGCCGGGGTTCTCGATCCCCGTCACCTCGAGGGAATCGGAGAAGAGCTCCGATCCGTCAAGCCTCTGTCGGCTGTCTTCTCGGAGGACTGGGTCAAGAACCTCGACGGGGTCGACCAGGTCAAGGAGGGGACCAACTACATGGACCTCGCCGAGAGCCTCATGGAGGACATCGACCGTTTCCGCGCGGAGAAAATGGTCGATCGGCTGGTCATGGTCTGGTGTGGCTCCACCGAGGCCTATCGGGATCTGTCCGAGGCCCACGTCGACCTCGACGCCTTCGTGAAGGGCCTCAAGGAGAGCGACCCGACCATCGCCCCCTCTCAGATCTATGCATACGCAGCTCTGAGAATGGGCGTTCCTTTCGCCAACGGCGCCCCCAATATGACCGTCGACGTGCCGGCGATCGTCCAGCTCGCCGCCGAGGAGGGGCTCCCGATCGCGGGCAAGGACTTCAAGACCGGACAGACGCTCATGAAGACCATCGTCGCCCCAGGGCTCAAGGCTCGGATGCTCGGGATCAGGGGCTGGTTCTCGACCAACATCCTTGGGAACCGCGATGGTGAGGTATTGGACGACCCGGAGAGCTTCAGATCCAAAGAGGTCTCCAAACTCGGTGTCCTCGAGCAGATCCTCCAACCGGAGGTCTACCCCGAG
>DATDPT010000108.1:0-31453 GCA_035292605.1 Acidimicrobiia bacterium | reverse complement strand
GACGCCATCTTCTGTGCCAACGACGCCACGGCGAGCGGCGCCCTGCAATCGGTGCGGGCCCGCGGCCTGTCGGTTCCCGAGGACGTTGCTCTCGCCGGATTCGACGATTTGCCGTTTGCCGCCGAGCTCGACCCTCCCCTGTCAACGATTCGTCAGGGAGTTCACGCCCAGGGCAGCGAATCGGCAAAGGCTCTTCTAAGTCTTCTGGAACATCCCGAGGGCGGGCCTCGACGGGTTCTTCTTCCAACCGAGTTGGTGATCAGACACTCAACGGTTGGAGGGTTCTCGGGATAGCCCGAAGAGACACGGCTCTGCCCGTCCCCGGGGCAGGCCGCACTGGTCGGCTGACCGGTGAGATACCGGGGGTGACGAACGGAGAGATATGAAACGATGGAAAAGCATCGCCTTGGTTGTAGCCCTCTTTATGATCGTCGCCGCTTGCGGCGACGACGCAGGGGAGACCACCACCACGGGCGATGACGGTGCCGTAACTAGCACCACGGGCGCGCCGGGGACAACGGCGGCGTCTTCCGGAGAGGCAGTCGAAGTCAGATGGTTCGTCGGGATCGGCACCGGTGCCCAGCCCGAGCAGATCGCGGCCGAAGAGGCGGTTGTGGAGGCGTTCAATGCCTCCCAAGACGAGATTGAGCTTGTCGCCGAATTCGTCGACAACGACGTGGCCTATGAGACTCTGGCGACCCAGATGGCTTCGGACAACCCACCTGACATTGTCGGCCCGGTTGGCCGTGACGGGTCCAACGCCTTCGTAGGTCAGTACCTGGACCTCGCTCCCTTGATCGAGTCAACTGGTTTCGACACCTCGATCTGGCCGGAAAACACGATCGAGAACTTCCGTGAGGCTGATGGGACCCTACCGGGTCTGCCGTTTGGTTCGTTCCCATCGTTCATCTACTTCAACCGGGCCTTGTTCGACGAGGCCGGGCTCCCTTACCCGCCACAGGAATACGGCGCCGATGGCACCGCTGTGTACGGGGAAGGAACTGAGTGGGAAGGCCCGTGGGACTTCGCCAAGGTGGCCGAGATCGGTGCGATCCTGAGCGTTGACGCCAACGGCAACGATGCCACCAGCGCCGACTTCGACGGTGAGAACACCGTCCAGTGGGGGTTCGTCTGGCAGTTCGTCGATCGTCTCTTCCAACAGGGGTCTTTCTGGGGAGCGGGTAACCCGCTCGCCGATGACGGCACTGCCGACATACCCCAAGCATGGGAAGACGAGTGGCGTTGGTATCACGACGCGGTGTGGGGTACCGGATTCGCTCCGGCTCAGGCCGAGCTCGACGCCTTGGGGGGCAATGCCTTCCAGTCGGGCAACGTGGCCATGGCGGGCACCCACCTCTGGTACGCCGGGAGTATCCGGGATGACGATAACGCCATCGCTGGCGACTTCTGGGACCTGGCGATCATGCCGTCCAACAACGGTGTGGTCACCACCAACATGCACGCCGACACCTTCCGGATCCTGGCGTCGACGGATGTGCCGGAGCAGGCGTTCACGGTGCTCACCTATCTGCTCACAGACGCGGCTCTGGAGCTGCTTACGACATACAGTGCGGCCCCTGCGGACCCGGCTCTGACCGAGGCGTACTTCGCGGCTCTCGATGAGAGGTACCCCCAGGGTGTCAACTGGCAAGTGGCGTTGGACAGCGCTGCCTATGCCGACTCACCGAGTCATGAGCAGTTCGTGCCGGGATGGGAGCAGTACAAGGAGGCCATGGACACGCTAAAGAGCGCGCTCCTCACCGACCCAGCCCTGGATCTCGATGCGGCGATCCCGCAATTGGAAGCTGATCTGACGACCATCTTCCAAGAAAACGGCTAGAAATACGGCAATTGACCGTACTGACTGACGATGGGGCGGCCGGAGGGCCGGCCGCCCCATCAACACGAAAGAGGGCGACCCTCGCCCAGAGACGAGGCCGGGCGGGCCTGTGGTTCGTGATGCCCTGGGTCATCGGGTTCTTCCTGTGGTACGCCATCCCGATGGGCGCTTCCCTCTACTTCTCCTTCACCGACTTCGACCTGGTCAGCGCCGAGCCGGTCAAGTACATCGGGCTCGACAACTGGCAGAAGCTCCTGGTTGATCCCGAGGTTCGCAATTCGGCCCTGGTCACCTTGAAGTTCGGGGCCTTCGCCTTGCCGTTCGCCATCATTATCCCGATGGGTCTCGCCTACCTGCTCGTCTCCAAGAACCTGAGGTGGCGGCAGGGTTTTCGCACGCTTTTCTTCATGCCCTCGATCATCCCGTTTGTGGCGGCGGTGCTCATCTTCGGAGGGGTGATGAACGGGCAGATCGGTTGGGTCAACAAGATCCTGGGCCTGGTTGGAATCGACGGGCCCGAATGGTTCCTCGACAGGACCTGGATCTACCCGTCATTGGTGTTCATCGGTCTCTGGGGCGTGGGCAACGCGATGATCATCTTCATCGCCTCGATGAACTCGGTCCCGGCGACGCTCTACGACGCGGCCAAGATCGACGGGGCCTCTGAGTGGCAATCATTCCGCCATATCACCATCCCGGTGATCTCCCCCATCATCTTCTACAACCTGGTGATTGCCTTGATCGGGCTCTTCAACTACTTCCTGGTGCCGTTCGTTCTCAACAACGGGAGTGGGGCCCCGGGGGGGGCGACCAACTTCTATGCACTCAATTTCTTCAAGGTCGGGTTCCAGTTCTTCGACATGGGTTATGCGGCGACCCTGGCCTGGGCGCTCTTCATCGCCGCGGTGGCCATAACCGGGTTGCTCTTCTGGTCGGCGAAGTTCTGGGTCCACTACGAGTACTCGGGAGACTGAGCAATGGCTATCGAAGTAGGCGAGCCTGTCGAGACTGTTCGACGGAGACCCGGTGTCCCCTTCGAGGAGGCTTCGACGCCTCCCAAGCCCCGTTTCCGGGGCTGGTTGATCACAGGTATCACCGGTCTGGTGCTCTTCGTCTTCTTGATGCCCCTGGGCTACATGCTGGTGACCTCGGTCAAGTCGGAACAGATGATCGGCAACCTGACCGGGCCGATCCTCCCCAGGTCTCCGGCCACGTTCGAGTACGAGGGCGAGCAACTCGAGATGCTGACTGTTCCCATGCCGGACGGCTCGGAACGGGAGCTGGCGATGCTCCAGCCCGGGCGCCAGGCGTCCCAGTTCATAGATCCCAACGACCCCGGGGCGGGCTCCATCGAGTGGGAGGGGAACTGGCGGGTTCTCGAGCCCTCTTATCAGCTCGATCCGCAGTGGGAGAACTTCCCACGGGCCTGGGACCTGATGGACTTCCCGATCTTGCTCCGCAACACGTTGATCATCGCCGGGCTCGGCACCTTGGGCGCGGTGGCTTCGTCGATCCTGGTCGCGTACGGTCTCGCCAGATTCCGGATCCCGTTCCTCAGGACGATCATGGTGATCCTGATCGCAACCATCATCCTTCCCCGATTCGTCACCCTGGTGCCCACCTATGCGCTCTTCTACCGGATCGGCTGGGTGGGTACCTTCCTGCCCCTCATCGTGCCCCATTTCTTCTCCAACGCCTTCAATGTGTTCCTCCTCCGCCAGTACTTCATGACCATTCCAAAGGAGCTCGATGAGGCGGCGACCATCGACGGTGCGGGCTCGTTCCGGACGCTGTGGTCGGTGATCCTGCCCCAGCTGAAGCCGGCAATTGTGGCGGTATCGCTCTTTCACTTCTACTTCGCCTGGAACGACTTCTTCGAGCCGATGATCTATTTGTCGACACGGACCGACCTGCAACCGCTCTCGGTCGGTCTGCGCTTCTTCAACACGTTGTACGACTCACAGCCCAACCTGATCCAGTCGGGCGCCTTGCTGGCCCTGATCATCCCGGTGTTGGTCTTCCTCTTCGCCCAGAAGGTGTTCTTGCAGGGCATCGATCTGTCTGGTGTCCAGAAATAGGCTCCGGCGAGAGTTGAACGGGAGAGGATGACCGACCAATGACAGCTGCATCGGAGTTTCCGCCGAACTTCCTATGGGGGGTGGCGACCGCCTCCTATCAGATCGAGGGGGCCGTTGCCGAAGACGGCCGTCGGCCGTCGATCTGGGATACCTTCAGCCACACCCCGGGGCGCACTCGCAACGGCGACAACGGCGATCTTGCCGTCGACCACTACCACCGATATGCCGACGACGTGGCTCTCATGGCCGACCTCGGAATCAGCGCCTACCGATTCTCGATCGCCTGGTCCCGGATCCTGCCCGAAGGCACCGGCCGGGTCAACGAGGCCGGCATCGACTTCTACCGGCGGCTGTGCAAGGAGTTGGTGGGGGCGGGGATAACCCCGGTCGTCACCCTCTATCACTGGGATCTGCCTCAGGCCCTGCAGGACCGCGGGGGTTGGCTGAATCGGGAGTCGGTCGATTGGTTCGCGGAGTACACCGCGGTCACCAAAGAGGGGCTGGGAGACCTCATCAGGATCTGGGCCACCCTCAACGAGCCCTGGTGCACCGCCTTCCTGGGCTACAGCTCCGGCGAGCACGCCCCAGGTATCACCGATCCGGCCCAGTCCTTCGTCGCCGCTCATCACCTGATGCTTGCCCACCATGCCGGGATCCGTGTCCTGAGGAACACCAACTCACATGACGACGATCAGCTGGGGATCGTCCTCAATCTGATCCCGGCCTGGCCGGCGTCCGACTCGGCCGAGGACGCCTTCGCTGCCGCGTCGGTGGACGCGGTGAACAATCGGCTGTTCACCGAGGCGGTTTTCCATGGTCGCTACCCCGCCGAAATCCTCGGGTATGTCGACCGCTACGGAGTTGCAAGCCAGATCGACACCGCCGAGCTGGCTCGAGCCCTCGAACCGGTGGATTTTCTTGGCATCAATTACTACAACGTCAACCGGGTGCAACATGCGCCTGGGGCTCCTGCGATGGCCAACTGGCCCGGGTCGTGGGAGGCGAAGATGATCACTCCTCCGGGTCGTCGGACCGAGATGGGCTGGGGTGTGGAGCCCGAGGGCTTGACCTGGATTCTGGAGCGGGTCGGCCGTGAGCATCCGGGCGTCCCCCTCTGCATCTGCGAGAACGGTGCCGCCTACCCGGATCTCGTGTCTCCGGACGGAACAGTGAACGATCCCGACCGGATCGCCTATCTGGCGGACCACATCCAAGCCATGCACAAAGCGCTGGAGCGGGGGGTCGATATCCGTGGCTATTTCGTCTGGTCGCTCATCGACAATTTCGAGTGGGCCCGGGGCTTCGAGAAGCGTTTTGGGATCGTTTGGGTCGATTTGGAGACGATGGAACGGACGGTCAAGGCGAGCGGCCATTGGTATCGGGACTTCATCGGCGGTCGAGTCGCCGCCCGAATGTGACCCCTTCGCACGAAGGTGGTGTTTCTTCAGATAGGCTTTGTGGTACATGAGCACCGAAACCATCGTATGGAAAGGGCGTTGCGGCCCGTTTGAACTGCAAGTGGCGCCGGACACGTTCCGCCCCTCGACGATTTCAACCCTTCTCGCCGACTCCATGGTGATCGACGAGGGCTCGGTTGTGATCGACGCCGGGTGTGGTTCGGGCGTCCTCTCGATCGTGGCCGCCAAACTCGGTGCCAAGATGGTTTACGGGGTCGACGCCGCCGCAGAGACGGTCGAGATCGCCACCGCCAACGCCAAAGCCCAGGCTGTGCAGGACCGGACGGCCTTCTACGAAGGCGACATGTTCGAGCCCATCCCTGAGGGCGTCGAGGCCGATGTCGTGATTGGTGACGTGTCTGGCATTCCTGACGACCTGGCCACGGTTTCCGGGTGGTTTCCCTCAGGGCTCTCCGGGGGGCCGAGCGGGGCCGAACTTCCCATGAGAATGTTGGAAGAAGCCAAGCGCATCCTTCGCCGCGGCGGCAAACTGCTCCTTCCCACTGGCACCCTCCAAGACGAGAACTCGATTCTGGACAAGGCGAAATCCTTGTTTGGCTCGATCCGCCAGCTCTCGGAGCGCAGCATCCCGCTTCCCTCGTCCCTTGCAGAGCAACCGGCGGTCCTGGGCCTGCTTCGGGAGAAGGTGATTCAACTGACCGAGCGGGGGAGCCGCCTGCTCTGGACAGCCAGGGTGTGGGAGGTGACCCGTTGATGGCCGGGTTGGCTGTCACCAGTCTCCACACCTGACCTTTATCCTTGCTCGATGTCGGTCTCGGATCGTCTTGCGCCGTTCGGTGTCACCATCTTCAGTGAGATGACCGCTCTTGCCCAGGAATATGGGGCGATCAATCTCGGCCAGGGCTTCCCCAACTGGGACGGGGCCGACTTCGTGAAGGCAGCAGCCGCCAAGGCGATGACCGACGGCGGTCACGACCAGTACCCGCCCAGCCCCGGAGTGCCCGAGTTGCGGGAGGCGATCGCCCGTCGCTACGGCCCACTTCTCGACAGGGAGCTCGATCCGGCAAACGAGGTCACTGTCACCTGCGGTTGCACCGAGGCCCTCGCTGCGAGCTTTCTGGGTTTGATCAACCCGGGCGAGGAGGTGATCCTGATCGAGCCCTACTACGACGCCTATCCCGTGGACGTGGTGTTGACCGGTGCCGTGCCCAGATACGTCACGTTGCGGCCACCGGATTTCGCGATCGACCTCCAGGAGTTGGAGGCTGCCTTTTCCTCCAAGACACGGGCCATTGTCGTCAACAACCCACACAACCCGACCGGTCGCGTCTTCGACATCGACGAGTTGAGCGCCATAGCCGCCCTGTGCCAGGAGCACGACGCAATCGCGATCACCGACGAGGTCTACGAGGAGATGGTTTTTGGGCGAACCCATGTCAGGCTCGCCGGCCTCCCCGGCATGTGGGATCGAACTCTGACGCTTTCTTCTCTCGGGAAGACTTTCTCGCTGACCGGATGGAAAGTGGGATGGGGGATCGGCCCTGAGCAACTGACGGCGGGAATACGGGCCGCCCATCAGTTCATGACGTTCACCACCCCGACTCCCGTCCAGCATGGGGCCATCGCCGCTCTCAGCGCCCCCGATTCCTTCTTCGATGACCTGCGCTCGAGCTATGCCCGCAAGCGGGACCTTCTGGTCGGTGGTCTCAACCGGGCGGGGTTCGAGGTCTACCCACCTCAGGGGACCTATTTCATGATGGCGGGGCACGATCGATTCGGTATTCCCGACGACCGAGCCTTCTGCCGTCATCTGGTGGAGACCGCCCGGGTGGTTGCCATTCCGCCGAGTGTCTTCTATCACCGCCCCGAGGACGGGGCGTCGCTCGTCAGATTTGCGTTCTGCAAGGACGAAAGGACCCTGGAGGAGGCCCTCGAGCGCCTCGCGGTGCTCAGTACCAAGTACTGAGCACCGAGTACGACAGCTTTCCTACTGGCGAAGCGAGGAGAGAAGCTGTTTAGACTCTCTCGCTCCCCCAATTCGAGGGAGTGATGACTGCACCTTTCTTTGATCCTGGCCCTCCGCGTGACGCCTGTGGCGTCGGGTTCATCGCCGCCCTCGACCGCGTTCCCACCTATCGGATCACCCGCCTCGCCGTGGAGTGTCTCGAGCGGTTGGATCATCGTGGGGCCCGTGCCGCGGATGGCACCGGTGACGGAGCCGGATTGCTCACCCAGATTCCCCTGCGTCTGATCAGCCGGGAATTGAGCACCCATCGCCACCAGGTTTCCCAGGAGCAGCTCGGGGTGGTCATGTGTTTCCTCTCGCCTACCGAAGCCGCTGCCTCACGGGCGGTAGTCACCCATGCCATCGAAGCCGAGGGGATGCGCGTCCTTTTCTGGAGATCGGTGCCGATCGACCCTTCGATGCTGGGCGATCACGCCAGACTCGTCCTACCCCTCATCGAGCAGGCTTTCGTCACCGGTGCCGAGGTGGGAGCTGACTTCGAGCGCAGCCTGTACTTGGCGAGGAAGAGAATCGAGCGCGCGGCGACACCGGGTCTGTCCATTCCCTCCGCTTCCAGCCGCACCATCGTCTACAAGGGCCTGTTCACTGCGTCCCACATCTCCAACTTCTACTCGGACCTGAAGGACCCTGACTATGAGACCGCCTTTGCCATCTTCCACCAGAGGTACTCGACCAACACCTTCCCCTCCTGGGACAACGCACAACCGTTCCGTGCCTTGGCTCACAACGGGGAGATCAACACCATCCAGTCCAACCGCTCTTGGATGGTGGCCAGAGAGAAGGGCGCCACCCCTGGGGTGTGGGGTGATCGGCTCCCGGATGTCTTTCCGTTTCTCCAGCCGGGCATCTCCGACTCGGGAAGCCTCGACAACGCGTTCGAACTGCTGATGCAAAGCGGCCGGTCGCTGACTCATGTCAAAGAGATGCTGATGCCGGCGGCGTGGGAGAATGTGCCCGACCTCGAACCCGATCTCGCCTCGTTCTATGCCTATCACGCCTTCCTCACCGAGCCCTGGGACGGCCCGGCGGCGATTGCTGCCACCGATGGGTCGTCATTGCTGGTGGGGATGGACCGCAACGGGCTGCGCCCTGCCCGATGGGCGATCACACCGGAAGTGGTCCTGGTGGCGTCTGAGGCCGGGGTCTGCCCCGAGGAGGAGGCCAGGGCCACCGCCACCGGGCAGCTCGGGCCCGGCGAGCTGATTGTCTTCGACGGCGAAACAGGAGAGGTGCAGCATTCCGACCAGGTCAAGGCGGCATTGGCGGCCGCCCGGCCCTACGGCGACTGGGTCAACACCGAGACACTCCGGATCCAGGCCCCCTTCGACAACCTGGCCGATACCAGATTCGACGCTGCCGCCTTGAGCAGGGTGTTCGGCTACACCGCCGAGGAGCGGAGGCTGATCATCGCCGACATGGCCCGCGGCGACAATCCACTGGGCTCGATGGGAGACGACACCGGTTTGGCGGTTCTCTCCAGCAGGCCCCGTCGGTTGACCCAGTTCTTCCATGAGATGTTTGCCCAAGTCACCAACCCTCCGATGGACCCGATCCGGGAGAAGCTGGTCATGTCGCTCCGGATCCAGCTCGGGCGCCGCGGCCCGTTGCTCGAGGACACGCCCCAACAGGCCCACCTCATCGAACTGTCGAGCCCGATTCTCTCCGACGCCGAGCTGGAGGCGATCGTCCGCTCCGGCGACCCCCGGTTCTTCTCCCATTGGATCGCCACCACCTGGCCGGTCTCATCCGGGCCTGAGGGCATGGAGGGGCGTCTCGACGAGATCTGCGACGAGGCGGCTCAGGCGGTCAAGCTCGGGGCGACCATTCTCGTGCTCTCCGACCGGGAGACCGATGCCGGCAGGGCGCCGATTCCGATGCTCCTTGCCCTGGGCGCAGTGCATCACCATTTGATCGACCAGGGGGTTCGCGGCTCGGTCTCGTTGGTCGTCGTGTCCGGCGAGCCACGCGACCCCCACGACCTCGCGTGTCTGGTGGGTTTCGGGGCCTCGGCCGTCAACCCCTATCTGGCGATCGAACACGCCCGCGACCTTGCGGCTTCGGGCGCGATCGATGTCGACCCGGTGCCGGCCCAGGAGAACTACCGGCTGGCAATGGAGAACGGCCTGCTCAAGATCATGTCCAAGATGGGGATTTGCACCCTCTCCGCATATCGCGGCTCGGAGTTGTTCGAGGTGATCGGTCTCTCCGAGGGAGTCTGTCGCAAGGCGTTCGGCAATGCACCACGCAGGTTGCGGGGGATCGGGCTCAAGGAGCTGGCGCGCCAGGCACTTCAGCGTCATGAGGCCTACGCCGGCGGCTCCACCGAGTCGGGCGGGTTCTACAAGCACCGTCGTGGATCCGACACTCACGTCACGAGCCCGATGGTGGTACTCGCGGTCCAGAAGGCGGTGCGCTCCGGTGACCCCGAAGACTGGGAGCGCTACATCGAGATGATCTCGGATCGCGAGCCTGCCCTGGTGCGCGATCTTCTGACGTTTGTGCAGCGGGAGGCGGTGCCACTCGATGAGGTGGAGCCGGTCGAGCAGATAATGCGTCGCTTCACCACGGCGGCGATGTCACTCGGCGCTCTGTCGGCTGAGGCGCATGTTGCGTTGGCCGAGGCCATGAACCTGATCGGTGGCCACTCCAACTCTGGTGAGGGTGGTGAGGACCCGAAGCGTTTCGACACGCCGAAGAACTCGGCGATAAAGCAGGTCGCATCCGGGCGGTTCGGGGTGACCCCGGCCTACCTGCAGTCGGCAGACGAGCTTCAGATCAAAATGGCACAGGGCTCCAAGCCCGGCGAAGGTGGCCAACTTCCGGGTCACAAGGTCTCGCCCGAGATCGCCCGTCTCCGGTACACCGAGCCGGGTGTGACCCTGATCTCGCCGCCGCCGCATCACGACATCTATTCCATCGAGGACCTGGCACAGTTGATCTACGACCTGAAGGCGTTCAAGCCAACCGCACGGGTATCGGTCAAGCTCGTCAGTGAGCCGGGTGTGGGCACCATCGCGGTGGGTGTGGCCAAGGCTGACGCCGATGTCATCACGATTTCTGGTTCCGAAGGTGGTACCGGTGCATCGCCGCTGGTCTCCATCAAACATGCCGGTTCCCCTTGGGAGTTGGGACTCGCGGAGGCACATCAGGTGCTGACCGCGAATGGGCAGAGGTCGAGGGTGTTGTTGGAGACCGACGGCGGGCTTCGGACCGGTCGCGACATCGTGGTCGCTGCCCTGCTTGGCGCAGAGCGGTTCGGTTTCGGGACCCTTCCCCTGCTTGCTCTCGGCTGCAAGATGGTGCGGCAGTGCCACCTGAACACCTGCCCGGTCGGGATCGCCACCCAAAACGAGGACCTCAGAGCCAAATTCACCGGTTCGGCCGACCAGGTCGTCCTCCTGTTCCGCCGTCTCGCCGAAGAGGCGCGCAGGCACATCGCGGGCCTGGGAGCCCGCTCCCTCGGCGAGCTGGTCGGGCGTGCGGATCTGCTCCGACCTATTGATCCCCGGCACCCGCTTTCGGCAGATCTGTCGGCGATGCTGGTCGCCTCGAAGGGAGGCAAGAAGCACGAGGGATATCGCAAGGTGGGGTTGTCCAGTCTGTCAGTGAGGCTGGTTGCCGATTGCCGTGAAGCAATTGCCAACGCCGAGCCGGTAGAGCTCGCTTATCCGATCCGAAACGTCGATCGGGCCATTGGGGCACGACTCTCGGGTGAGATCACGGCCCGGCATGGCGCCGAGGGTCTCCCCCATGGCACCATCGTCGTCAAGCTCTCCGGGACTGCAGGCCAGAGCTTTGGTGCCTGGTTGTGCCGTGGCGTCGACATGCATCTCGAAGGCACCTCAAACGACTACCTCGGCAAGGGAATGGGAGGCGGCTTGATCTCGGTCTCACCGCGCCGACCCGGGGATTCGGTCCCGCACGCAGCAGGCAATGCCGTCCTCTATGGCGCCACCGGCGGCCGGGTCTTTCTTGCGGGCAGGGTCGGCCAGCGGTTTGCAGTCCGTAACTCGGGCGCTACTGCCGTGATCGAAGGATGCTCCGACCACGGGGGCGAGTACATGACCGGTGGCAAGGTGCTTGTGATCGGCGAGGTCGGCCGCAACTTCGCCGCCGGCATGACCGGAGGCATTGCATATGTATGGGACCCGGGCCTCAGTCTCAAGGCGATGCTCGCAGACACGGCACCCTCGGCCCGACGCCCCTCCGATTCCCAGCTCGACGACATTCGGGGGCTCATCGAAGCCCATCGGGACAACACGGGCAGCCCGGTTGCCGCCCGGATCCTCGAGGAGTGGTCTCGGGAGCAGGGCTCGTTCTGGGTGATCTCGGCGAGTGGTGACAATCGACCGATCCCGGTTTTCGAACAGGTCGAGGTGCCTATCTCTCCCTGAGGCCGGTGAGCGGTCACCGCCGCCAGGCGACATGTCCAGGATTGAGCTCGACGCCTGCATGCCGGACTCCGACCACGGGCAGCCGGGTGCGGAGGCTCCGGCCCACGGGGACGGCTGATACGGCGCGCCGCGCCGATACAGTGCCCCGTTACGTCTATGACATTGGCAACTGACCGGTCCCGGTCGCCCCGTTACCTCCTCCTGCTCTCCGTCGGTGCCCTCGGGGTGGTCTACGGCGATATTGGGACCAGCCCTCTATATGCCATGCGTGAGGCTTTCCACGCTGCCGGCGACCTGGTGGTGACGAGGCAGAACGTCTTCGGCGTCCTCTCGCTCATGTTCTGGGCGCTCGTGATCGTGGTGTCAGTGAAGTATCTGGTCTTCGTCTTGAGGGCTGACAACTCAGGTGAGGGTGGGATCATGGCCCTGACCGCTCTCATTCTCCCTCCCAACCGAAGGATCAAAGTCAGAGGGATGCATCGGGCGCTCATCCTCCTGGGTCTCTTCGGCACCGCCCTGCTCTATGGGGACGGCATGATCACCCCCGCCATCTCGGTGCTGTCCGCCGTCGAGGGATTCGAGATCGTGGCCCCAGCGATGGAAGCGTGGGTGATTCCGATCTCGATCGTCATCCTGGTGGCACTGTTTGCCATTCAGAAAACCGGGACCGGCACCGTCGGGGCTGTGTTCGGCCCCGTCATGATCGTGTGGTTCGCCACGATCGGGATTCTGGGCGCGTTCCAGATTCTGTCCGACCTCGAAGTGCTGGCGGCCGTCAATCCCATCTACGCCGTCCGGTTCGTGGTTTCCCAACCCAGATTGGCGTTCCTGGCCCTGGGGGCAATCTTCCTGGTGGCGACGGGTAGCGAGGCCCTGTACGCCGACATGGGGCACTTCGGGAGACGGCCGATTCGGCTTGGCTGGGCGTTTGTGGTCTTCCCTGCGTTGATCTTGAACTACTTCGGCCAGGGGGCCCTGATCCTGGCCAACCCTGAGGCGATCGACAACCCGTTCTATCGCCTTGCCCCGGGATGGGCCCTGCTCCCCTTGGTCCTCCTCGCGACCGCGGCCACGGTCATCGCCTCCCAGGCTCTCATCTCAGGCGCCTACTCACTGACCATGCAGGCAGTCCAGCTCGGCTTCCTTCCCCGTGTCGACATCGATCACACCTCACCGAGGGAAGTGGGTCAGGTCTATGTCGCCTCCATCAACTGGGTACTCATGTTTGCGTGCATCGGGCTGGTGTTGGCATTTCGCAGCTCGAGCAACCTCGCTGCGGCCTATGGGGTTGCGGTGACGTCGACGATGGTCATCACCACCTTGCTGCTCTATCGGGTCGCCCGTGAGCGTTGGGGTTGGAGCCGACTGAAGGCGGGTTGGGCGATGTCGGTGTTTCTTGCCGTCGATCTGGCCTTTTTCGCCGCCAACATCGTCAAAGTCCCGGCGGGTGGTTGGTTCCCGTTGGTAATCGGCACCATCCTCTTCGTGGTCATGGTCACCTGGAGGCGGGGTCGGCGCGATCTGTCGCTGGAGATGAGACAAGGCCAGGTCTCGATCGAGCGATTCATCGCCTCGATCGCCCAACACCCCCAACGCAGGGTGCCGGGGACCGCGGTCTATCTGATCCGGGAGCCCGGGTTTGTGCCGCCGGCGATGCTGGCCAATCTCCGACACAACGAGATCCTCCACGACACGATCGTTCTGGTCACAGTCCGCGCAGCCAACGTGGCGAAGGTCCCCCAGGCGAGGCGGGCGACGGTCCACGATCTCGGCAACGACTTCCATCAGGTGATACTCGACTACGGGTTCATGGAGGAGCCGGACGTGCCGAGAGCTCTGGCCAGCATCGTCGACACCGAGTTCGGCTTCGATCCTTCGGATGCCAGCTACTTCTTGGGCAAGGAGTCGGTGGTGGTTAAGTCCGGCACCGGGCTGCGAGCCTGGCGTGCTCATCTGTTCGGCTTCCTTCATCGCAATTCGTCGAGCGCCGCGGTGCAATTCAGTCTTCCCTCCGATCAGGTGTTGGAGATCGGCATCCAAGTTCGTATGTGAGAGGGGTCTCATGGAAATCACGATGGTGGTGGAGATTCCCAAGGGGAGTCGCAACAAGTACGAGATGGATCACGAGACCGGTGAGATCTTCCTCGACAGGATGCTGTTCACCGCGACCCGGTATCCGGCCGACTACGGGTTCATCCCCGACACGCTCGCCGAAGACGGGGATCCCCTCGACATCATGGCGTTGGTCAGCGAGCCGACTTTCCCGGGGTGTCGGATTCGGGTTCGCCCAATCGGGGTCTTCCTCATGGAGGATCAGGGACACGCTGACCACAAGGTGCTCAGCGTCCCCCTCGGGGATCCGCTCTGGCCGGACGCCGAGAACCTCGACGACATCCCTGCCCACGTGCTCAGTGAGGTGGAGCATTTCTTCCGGGTCTACAAGGAACTGGAGAAGAAGAAGACGGCAGTGATCGGTTGGCGCACCCGGGAGGAGGCGCTGACCGTCATCGAACGGGCCCTCGAGGCCTACCCCCACTGACCCCGTTGCGGCGAGAGGCGTTTGAGCCGACACCGGGTTGAAACGGGATATAGATTCCCACGGGTCGTATTGAACGGAGAGTCAGTCCTGATGAAACGCATCGTCGTCGTCCTCGCCGCCGCTTTGCTCGCGGTCTCAGTAGTCCCCATCGCCTCGGCCCAAGAGGAGGACGACAATGTTGTGCTCCGGGTCGGAAACACTCAGACCTTCGACACTCTCAACCCCACTGCGGGTTTCAACGTAAATGAGTACGAGGTCTGGAACCTCCAATACGCCACACTCACCGACAAGGCGGTGGATGACTTCGCTCCAATCCCCGGGCTGGCCGAGAGCTGGGAATCCTCCAACGACGGCCTCACCTACACCTATACGCTGCGGGAGGGTCTGGTCTGGTCTGACGGCGAGCCTTTGACCGCCGAGGACATCGTCTGGACAGTGAACACCTCACGCGACCAAGGCTGGGTAAATCACGCGTCGACAACTCAGAACCTGACCGCGGTGGTAATCGATGACCGCACCGTGGAGATCACCAGTTCGGTTCCCGACCCCAAACTTCCGACCATGGATGTCTACATCCTCCCCAAGCACATCTGGGAGGAGGTGGCCACCGATGAGGTGGCGGTCACGGCCTATGAGAACCTGGATGGCGTCGGCAGCGGGCCTTTCACCATTGACGAGTTCCCCAACGAGCAGTTGGTGCGGATGGTGGCCAACGACAACTATTGGGGCGGGCGGCCGGCGGTCGACGAGATCATCTTTCAGATCTACACCAACCCCGACGCGATGGTTGCCGCCCTCACCCAAGGGGAGATGGACGCCATCTATCAGCTTCCGGCTGCGTCTGTCGCCGATCTGGAGACTGAGCCCAATGTCGAGGTTGTGGTCGGATTCCAGGGCGGGTTCGAGGAGATCGCCATCAACGGGGGGGCGGCAGAAGGGCAGCCCCACCCGGCATTGCTCGACCTCGAAGTTCGGCGTGCCATCAACTTCGCCATTGACAAGGAGGCGGTGATCGAGGACCTTTATGCCGGCCTGGCGCTCCCGGCGACCACGATCAGTCCCGGAGCCGATCTGAAATGGGTCCCCGAGATCCCTGAGGACGAGCAATTCACCTACGACCCTGATCGGGCCAACCAGATCCTGGACGATGCCGGGTACCTCGACAGCGACGGAGACGGGGTCCGGGAGATGCCCGATGGATCCAACCCGATCGTCTTGCGTCATGCGGTACATACCGGTGAAGACCTGGCGATACCGATCGCCGATCTCTTCACCGGTTGGATGGAGCAGATCGGGATCGGTGTCGAGCTTTCGAGCTACGACGGTGACCAGTTGTTCGAGGTCATCGTCGAGGGGGACTATGACACCTTCTATTGGAACTGGGTTCCATTTGTCGATCCCGACCCGATGCTCTCCTACTTCACCGCAGCCGAGGTGGGCAACTACAACGACGCCAACTGGACCGATCCCCGCTACGAGGAGCTCTACCTGGAGCAGAAGGAAGAGCTGGATCCGGATCGTCGACTGGAGATCGTCCATGAGATGCTCAGGATCTTCTACGACTCGGCGGTGTACATCCCGCTCTATATCGCTCCTGAGCTCCAGGCCTATCGAACCGACAGGTTCGATGGGTGGGTCCGACAGCCGGCGGAGGTGGGGCCAGTGATGTTCTCCAACACGTCACCGAGCTACGTCCTCTTGACGCCGGTAGGCGAGAGCGAATCGGGTAGTTCGGACACCCTGCTCATCATCGGCGGAGTCGCAGCCGTCGTGGTGATCGGCGGCATCGTACTGGCCATGAGGAGGCGCTCCTCCACGGCCGACGATCGGGAGTAATCACCTGACAACCGACCAACGTCGCAGCCGAGGGAGAGCTCCGCTCGTCCTGCGCAAAGTACTGGGGTCGCTGCTGACCCTCGCTTTCGTTTTGGTGTTCAACTTCTTTCTGTTTCGGGTGGTTCAGACCGACCCGGTGGGGAGCTTGTTTCGTGGCCGGAATGTCCCCGAAGCGCGTCTCGATCAGCTCAGGGAAGAGTTCGGGCTCGACAAACCGATGCTCACCCAGTTCGGGCTCTATTTGCGGGAGACGGCCCAGCTCAATTTCGGGGTCTCCTACCAGAGCAGACAGGAGGTTTGGGGCGAGATCTCGGAGCGAATCCCGCCCACTGTGGTCCTGGTTGGAGTGTCGGCGGTGCTCTCGGCCGTGATCGGGACCCTCGGAGGTGTCATTGCCGCCTGGCGCTGGAACACCTGGAAAGACCACACCATCACCTCAGGAACCATGGTCTTCTATTCCATGCCCGACTTCTGGCTGGGGATGATCCTCCTCGTCCTGTTCGCCGTGGTCCTGGGGTGGTTCCCCGTCGGGGGGATGGCCGGCGCCGGGTCATCGGAGACTGGTTTGACCCTGCTCCTGGACCAGGCCTATCACCTCTTCCTGCCGGCACTGACCCTGACCCTGGCCTATCTCGGTGAGTACACCTTGGTCACCCGCAGCTCGCTGCTGGACGTGATGGGTGAGGACTATCTAACCGTGGCCCGGGCCAAAGGCCTCCGAGACGTGGTGGTTCGCAATCGCCACGCCGTTCCCAACGCATTGCTACCGGTGGTCACCTTGACCGCGATCAACTTCGGGTTCGTCCTCTCGGGGGCGATCGCGGTGGAAGCGGTCTTCTCCTGGCCTGGTCTGGGCAAGGCGACCGCCGATGCGATACGAGGCCCGGATCTCCCCATGCTCCAAGGTTTGTTCCTGTTGTTCAGCGGTGCCGTGATCTTCTTCAACCTGGTAGCGGATCTCACCTACGCCTGGCTGGATCCGAGAGTGGAGGGCGCATGAGCATCGCCATGCAGCGTCGCCGGGCTACCGCCAGCCGGGTGTGGGGGCAGTTCCGCAGCTCCCGTCTGGGGATGATCGGCCTGACCGTCTTGGGGTTGTTCGTCTTGATGGCGCTGGCCGCACCGTTGCTGAGTGACATCAAAGAGCTGAACCCGGTCCTGGCCCGCCAGGCCGGGAACCCACAATGGGGCACGCCTTCGGAGTTTGGTCCTTTGGGCACTGATCATCTGCGTCGCTCGGTGTGGGCCCAGTTCGTCTGGGGTTCCCGGGTGAGCCTGTTCGTTGGCCTGGCCGCCACGGTGCTGACGATCCTCATCGGCTCGGTAGTCGGCATCGTCTCCGGCTTCGTCGGGGGGCGCCTGGATGGGTTCCTGATGAGGATCACCGAGTGGTTCCTGGTGATCCCCTTCCTTCCCCTGGCCATCGTCCTCGCCTCGGTGCTGGGCCGGTCGGTATGGAACATCATCTTCGTGATCGGGATCACCTCCTGGCCTTCGACGGCGCGTTTGGTCCGGGCCCAAGTCCTCACCGTCAAACAGAGGCTGTTCGTGGATCGCGCCCGATCGCTGGGAGCCAGTGGTCCTCATATCGTCGGACATCACATCTTGCCCAACGTCAGTGGGCTGATCCTGGCCAACGCCACTTTGGCTGTCCCGATCTCGATTCTGACGGAGACCACGTTGTCGTTTCTCGGTCTGGGCGATCCGTCGGCGGCGTCGTGGGGCAGGACCCTGGAGGAGGCGTTCGTCAATGGGGCCATGACCCGTAATGCCTGGTGGTATTTCCTCCCCGCCGGTTTTGGCATCCTCGCCGTGGTGCTCGCCTTCACCCTGATCGGGCGCACTCTGGAGGAGATCGCCAATCCCCGACTCAGTGGCCGTTGATGAGCGAGGCGCTGCTCTCGGTCCGGGATCTCAGCATCACCTATCACACCTCGGCTGGCCCGGTGCCTGCGGTCCGAGGGGTCAGTTTCGACCTGGAGAAGGGCGGCTCGCTGGGATTGGCCGGTGAGTCGGGGTGCGGCAAGTCGACGCTGGCCAACTCGCTGCTCCGTCTGCTTCCGGCCGAAACGGAGGTCACTGGCGAGATCACACTCGACGGCAAAGATGTCCTGACGCTTTCGCCGGGCGGGCTCAGGGCGCTGCGTTGGACCGCCGGCGCCATCGTCTTTCAGGGTGCGCTTCACGCCTTGAATCCGGTGCAGACCGTGGGTGATCAGATCGCGGAGCCGATGTTGATCCACGAGATTGCCGACGACGACAAGGTGGCCCGAGAGCGAACCGTTGATCTGTTGCGACGAGTGGGGTTACCGGCAGCTCGCGCCGATTCCTATCCGCACGAGCTGTCAGGTGGCCAGCGCCAGCGAGTGCTGATCGCCATGGCCCTCGCCTGCGATCCGCTTCTCCTGATCGCTGACGAACCGACCACCGCCCTCGACCTGATGGTCCAGGCCCAGGTCCTGGCGCTCCTCGATGATCTCAAGCAAGAGCGAGACCTGACGCTGATGTTCATCACCCATGACCTCTCGGTACTCACCTACGCCTGTCAGCGTCTCGCGGTCATGTATGCCGGCCGCATCGTCGAAGAGGGACCGGCCTGGGAAGTCTTTGCCTACGCCTCGCACCCCTACACCAGGGCCCTGGCCGCAGCCTTTCCCACCATCGGGGATCAGAGCTCGCGGATGACACCTTCGGGGCTGGGTGGTGATCCACCGACACCGGGGAATCTGCCCCAGGGGTGCCCGTTCCACCCCCGGTGCCCGCTGGCGGAGGATGGTTGTCTCGTCGAGGAGCCGGCCTTGCGGATCTCCGGATCGGGGAGGAGGGCGGCGTGCATCCTGGTGTGACCCCGCTCGTCGAGGTCGAGGATCTGCATGTCGACTTCGGCCCGGCGCGGGCCGTCGATGGGGCGTCGCTCCACGTGGCCGGGGGTGAGGTCCTGGCGCTGGTTGGGGAGTCGGGATCGGGGAAGACGACTCTCATTCGCGCCATCCAGGGTCTCCAGAAGCCGACTTCGGGCAGCATCCGGGTCGAGGGCAAGCCGATCGACGCCAAGACCAAGAAGGCGATTCAGACCATCTTCCAGAACCCGGCGGTGCAGATGGTGTTCCAGGACCCGACGGGGGCGCTCAACCCTCGTCAGACGCTCTACGAGATCGTCGCCGAAGGCCTGCGCATCCAAGGCCAACCCAACGACGAGGAGGCCAAGGTTGCCCAGGCCTTGTCTCGGGCCGGGCTTCGCCCACCGGAGCGCTTCTTCCAGATGTACCCGCACGAGATATCAGGTGGCCAGCGCCAGCGCGTCGTGATCGCCGGCGCCATGGTCATGGAGCCACGTCTGCTTCTGGCCGACGAGCCAGTCGCCAGTCTCGATGCCTCGATCCGCGGGGAGATCCTTGCCCTGATGCGGCATCTGGTCGACGAGGCGGATCTAGCGATCCTGGTGGTCACTCACGACCTGGGCCTGGCCTGGAACATCGCCGATCGGGTGGCGGTGATGTATCTGGGTCGCATCGTGGAGACCGGGCCCACCGAGGAGATCCTCGGCGACCCGAAACACCCCTACACCAAGGCGTTGCTCTCGGTTGTCCCCGAGATCAGAGAGATGGAACAACAGATCCTGGTTGGGGAGATACCGGACCCGACCCGGATCCCATCCGGTTGCCGCTTTCACCCCCGCTGCCCTCTGCTCCAGTCGGGCACCCTTGCCCCCGAGGTGGCGGCGAGATGCTCGAGCGACGATCCGGGCCCGGTGGCGGTCGGTGCCGTATCGGCCGCCGCCTGCTGGGCAGTTGTTTCTCCCCCCAGGAGCGAAGCGACGTTGGGGGGAGTACCGGCGTAGCCGGGGAGGGGGGTGTCTGACGCCGGTTGGCCGGCAATCAAACCAGAGGCAACACCAGACGGAACACCGACTCTCCGTCATAGTCATAACTCAGGTCTCCATCCATGACCCGGGCCAGGCTCCTGGCCACGGCCAACCCGAGGCCGACTGAGTTCGGGGTATGCCCGCCGTTGTCCGAGTGGTCGAAGGGCTCGAACATCGTCTCGGCCCTGGATGCGGGAATCGGCCCCCCGGAATCACGAACCTCGATCACACCATCTGACCCTGTACTGCGGACCACCACTCTGATCTGATCACCGCCATAGCGGATGGCGTTGGTGAGGAGATTGCGGACGATCTGGGTGAGACGGGTCGGATCCGCCCAAACCACCACGTCGCCCTCCCATCCGATCTCAGATGAGGCCTCCCGGCCGGCCGATTCCGTCACGTCGGCCAGATGCTCGGACACCTTGACTTCGGCGGGAAAGACCCTCATCGATCCCGCTTCCAGTCTGGTGACGGTCAGCAGGTCGTCGACGATCGTCGAGATGTCAGCCGATTGAGTAGCGATCAGCCGGACGAGGGCACGGGCCTCGGCCGGCTCGAAGCCATCCCAGTATTCAGCCAGTTCCGAGGCGAAACCGAGCACCGCTGCGAGAGGGGTTCTCAGCTCGTGGCTGATGCTGGCCAGGAAGTCCCTCTTCTCGTGGTCGAGAGCTTCCAATTCTGACACCCGCACCTGAGCCAGTTCAGTTTCACGTCGAGCACGTTCGACCTGAAAGCGGGTTGCGGTGAGGCGCGCCCTCTTCTCGGCCTCATCACTGTGCAGAGCCCCGTCGAGCCGGTGGAACTCGCGGTGGGCGGCCAATGCGGCGGCGTGATCACCAAGAGCTTCGAGAAGATCGGCGCGCAGGGCGGCGGCCTTGGCCCTTGGCCGTTTCATCTCGATCTCTTCGCTCTTGGCGACGATGTGATCCAGAAGGGAGCCTGCTTCATACAGCTGACAGTCTTCGATCAGCCAGCCAGCGCGATCGAGGGCGATCTCGATTGACAGCTGGTCGAGTCCAGCGGCGCCGGCAGCTGTCTCGGCCTCAGCGGAGACCATGAGAGCATCGGCACGCATTCCGGCTGCCGCGTGAACTTGGGCCATCAGTGCCTTCCCGTAGGCGAGAGTGTGGCGACCGTCCTCACCGAGCTCCTCTCCTCTCTCGACGACCCTCTTCACCAGGTCTCGCGCCCGAGCGATGAGTGATTCCCGCTGCTCCTTCCCGGCATCCTTGGCAATGACCAGTAGCTCGAACGCCTGGTTGATCTGGGTGGTACCCACACGCAACATGTCTCCCAGTGAGGTGTAGGTCATTTCTGCCTGTTCGAAGACGTCCAGGGCTTCGTCGTGTCGCCCCTCGTGGCTGAGCGCAATACCGGTGAGGTTGGTTCGGAGGCCCATCCCCAATTCGTCGTTGGCCAGCTTCAGCGGCGCCGCGGCTCGCTCCAGATACTCCAGGGCAGTAGCGCTGTCGCCCACATCCCCGTACAGGTCTCCGATGGCCATGAGGGCGTTGGCGACACCCTGCATGTTGCCCTCGAGGTCGAAGTGGGCGCGAGCGGACAACTGGTCATCGAGCGCCTCGTCGAGACGACCGAGTGAGCTGAGCGCCCAGCCCCGATTGTGCATGGCCCAGGCCCGGCCGAGGGCGTCGCCGGTGGCCTGCGCCAGCAGCAACGCTTCATTGGCCACCTCGACGGCTTCGTTCGAGTCATACTCGTAGAGGGCGGCAGCCAAATCGTTCAGAGCCGCCAACCGCTCACCTTCGTTCTGGGCGGCGGCAACTCTCCCGCGTTTGGTGGCCAGGGTGTCCATTCGTGATGAAATCGGCCTGATCCGGCACCTTCTTGATGGAAGCGTGAGAATCTGATGCCCGCGAGGCCATCTCAGACCATGTAGGAGCGGGCGGGGGAGACCTCGGTGAGGATGGCCCGATCAGCGGCGAAGGGGGTGATGTCCTCGGTTGTTGCACCGTCGATCGCCAGATCGACCAGGATCCGCCCCAACAACGAGGCGAACTTGAAGGCGTGACCGGCACCCACCGCGGTGAACACGTTTTGGTGACCCGGCACCCGGTCGACCACGAAGTCCCGATCGGGGGTCAGGGTGTAGAGACAGGTCTTCGCCAGGTAGATCTCGCCGTTGGCTCCTGGGAGGTGATCGGCTACAAAGCCGCGCACCGCCTCGTTGACGTCGGCGCGGGGCTCGAAACTGCGGTGGTCAGGGTCGGTCACGATCTCGCAGCGATCCCATGCGACCTTGACCGCGGGCTCGCCGACGATGGGAAATCCGTAGAAGCTGGGCTCATTCATCCAGATCCAGATCGGGAACCGACCCGGGTGAAATGAGAGAGGGTCGGTCGGCTTCAGATAGACCACCTGCTCCTGGGTCACCTCGAGGGGAAACTCGACGCCGAGATGCGCCAGCAACCGGTTGGTCCAGGCCCCGGCGGCGATCACGACCTTCTCGGCGCGGTGGGATGTGCCCCCCGCCACCACCTCGACCTCGGCGCCGGTCTCCTGGATCGAAGTCACTTCGACATTCTCGATCATCGTCGCCCCTTGCTCCCGGGCCAGGCGGCGATGGGTCGCATTGGCACGTGATGCCATCGCAATGCCTGATTGATCCTGATAGAGAGCGCTGACGTCGTCACCGAGCTTCCATTGCGGCCACCTGCGCATGACCTCCTCGGCCGTCAACTCCTCGAAGGGGACCCTCGCCGCGGTCATCGAGGCCCGGTAGTCGTCAAGCCCGATCGAGGCACCGCCAGGAGCCAGATCCAAGCCACCGGTACGCAGCACCAGCTGCTCCCCGGAGGCGACCTCGACCTGCTCCCACGTGAGAAAGGCCGATTTGGCCAGCTCCACGTAGCCAGGTGTGTGATAGGAGAGGCGGATGATCCGGCTGTGGTCCTCCGAACCTCCGTTGGAGTGGCCCGCCTCGAACTGCTCGAAAGCCAGCACCGAGTCCCCTAGACGTCGCGAGGCCCAGAAGGCGGCGGCACTGCCAATCCCGCCCAGCCCGAGGATGATCAGGCGGTGGTCTGTCACTTCAACCCGAGGTCACCCAGATAGCGACGGATGTCCATCGAGTAATCCTCCATCGGGGCATAGAACCCGGTATCGAACCTCCGGGATCGCATGCCCTTCTGGACCAGCTCACAGACCCGCCAATCCTGCTGATTGACCATGTCCCAGAACTCGACCGCGTCGGAAGGGTCAAACCCGGGATCGTTCATCTCATCGCGATGAAAGAGAAAGTCGCAGACGACCGTTGTGGAGTCAGCCCCGTGGGGCCAGAGGGTGAATGCGGCCACATGATCGGCGGAGAGACTCAACATCAGGTTCGGGTAGACGAGCTGTCCCTTGTGACGCTCTGCCTCCTCTGGCGACAGACCCGGGAACGGCCTTCGGTTGGTGGTGCCGCTGGCGGTGAAAGTCCATGCCCCTTCGCGATGAGCGATCCCGTGCTCCCAGTCGAGGTCGGAGCCTCCACGCCGTTTGAAAGCCGGCACCAGCTCCGCCAACTCGGGATGGACAGGGCCACAGTGGTAGCACTCGTTGTAGTTCTCCACGATCGCCTTCCAATTGGAGGCCACCGGATAGACGATCCTGACCGCGGTTCGCAGGTCGTCCAGGGGGTAGTTGGCCAGATACGACTCGGTCTCTTGGAATTGCCGGCCGAGGGGCGCTGCCTTCTCCGGTGTGAGATGGGCCCACAGGAACCCACCCCAGGTCTCGATACCGACGCGATGCAGCGACAGATCGTCTTTGCGCAGGCCGTCATCCTCCTCGAGAAAGGGAGCTGCCCTCAGCCGTCCGTCAAAGGAGTAGGTCCAGGCGTGATAAGGGCACTGGATGGCTCCGTGGAATGTTCCCGTGGGGCCCACCTCCACTTGGCCCGGTTTGCCCTCGGCGTCGGTTAGCAACGAGCCGCGGTGGCGACAGAGATTGATGTAACCGTGGAGGCTCCGGTCGCGGGCGCGGGTGATGATTACGGATTCACCCACCAGCTGACACACCAAATGATCCCCTGGCTCGGGGATCTCCTCGCTTCGACCGACACAGAGCCATTGGTTCTCGAAGACCCGCTCCTGCTCCAGGGCGAACCATTCGGACGCCACGTAGCGATCGCGCGGCAGGGTGGGTATCACGCCGACCAGGCTACCTGAGCCACCGTTCAGATTCGGTGGGTCGGCTCAAGCCCATTCCCTTGGAATCTCCTCGTCCCAACGGCGCTCCCAGATCGCGGCCCCGTCGTGCAAGGCCTTCAGCTCCACCACGAGGTGAAAGCACTTCTCGTCGGCTGTCATCTCCAGGGAGCCGATCGTGCCCACGCTCCATCCGGGGCGCTCGAGATGGATCTCGCTTTGCGACCACACCCGGGTAGTGGCGGGGTCGTCATCGGCAACAGCGACCTCCCATCGTTGCTTCGAGTCATAGGTGAGCCCCGCCCGCTCCGGTTGCTCCTCGGTGCTCGCGATGTCACGGCGGTAGGTGGTGACATCTCCTTCACGACTCACGGTCCAAGTTCGCTCCGAGTGGGGCAAGAAGGTGGGCGGCGCCGGCGGGGGATCGGACTCCGGCCAATCGAGATTGTGCGCGTCGGAGCGGTGAGGCACGACCGGCAACAGAAGGCTTGATGTGTGGGGGTCTACGGTCAATGTGAATCGCTGACCTGGTGGCCAGACCACGGGGAAGTCGGCGCCGGCAAGCGCCAGACGCAGGCGCCAACCGCGGGCGATGACCGCCGAAGCAGCAAGGAGGGGGAACCGGATCGTCATCGGGACCCGAGGCTCGAGTTTCGCCGGCGTCGACAGGTCGGCCGGAAACGCCAGGTTGCGATTGCCGCGGCAGATCAGATGCGTCTCACCGGTCGGTGAGACCGACAACAAACGTGCGGCAACCACTCCTGTCGAGCGATCCGAGGTGACTGTGACCTCCACCTCCGGCCAGCCCAGGATCTCGATCGGCTCGGTCAGAGGTGCTGTCTCAAAACAGAGCGAGGCGGCATCGTCGGCTTGCGAGGCCATGCTGCCGATTCCGCCGCGATCCCAGGCCGGAGCATGGGCCCCAACCCACTGCGGTCCGGTCCAAACCAGGCTGGCATGTTCCAGACCGGCGAGCCCGAGCTCCGCCATTCGAAGGTCGTCTGGTGGCCAGGAGGGCTCCGCCCTCCAGTACCCGGCGGCCCGTTCGCCGTCATACGGGGGCTCGGTTCGCACGAAGACGGCTGCCTCAGGCAGATCCATGACCCCGTTGGGGTCGCCGCGGAGATGATGCCCGAACCAGCGTGTCATCAGGCCCAGGTGGTCGAGTGTGGGAGCAGGGACGCCGGTCGCCGGCCGGTAATGCCCCCAGGGCCCGATCACCGTCCGTCTCGGGCAGGTGAGGCGCTCGGCAAGAGCCAGCATCCCGTCCACGTATCCGTCCAACCAGCCTCCGATGAGCAAGGTGGGGCATTCGATCGACGCATAGTCGGAGCAGGGGGAGCCCTGGAGCCAGAAGGCGTCGCGCTGCTGGTGACGGAGCCACTCGAACGGCCACTGCGGGGTCAGCTCGAGGCGCTCCATCCATTCCTCGAACCACCCCTCGCCCACGATGTCGGGGTCCGGGGGAAGGCCGTTGGTTGCCACCATCGCGGTGGGCCAGTCGACTTGCTCGGCTGCGTGAAGGGACCCACCGGTGTAATGGACATCGCACGCGAATCGGTCGTGGGTGGCGTGCATCGAGACGATGGCCCTCAGCTCCGGCGGGCGCAGCATGGCAGTCTGAAGCGAGCTGAACCCGCCCCAAGAAATGCCCCACATTCCGAGGTCGCCGCTGCACCAATCCTGGGCAGCCAACCATCGCATCACCTCCAAAGTGTCGGCCTGCTCCTGTCCGGTGTACTCGTCCTCGATGACCCCGGTTGAGGCACCCGTGCCCCGGATGTCGATTCGGACCCCGGCGAATCCCTGGCCGGCGAGATAGGCATAGGTGGTCCAGTCCCGGGAGGTGCAGTCGTCGTCCTTTCGGTATGGCACCGACTCCACGACCGCCGGGTAAGGCCCGTCGCCGCTGGCATCCGGCAGATAGACGGTGAGGGCGATCCGGGTGCCATCTCCCATCTCGACGAACACCCGGCGGTCGATGCGGACCGGGTATTCAGGTCTGGGCTCTGGCACGGCGGGAGGGTAACCCGTGACGCCGGGTGCCGGGAAGGCGGCGGAAAGTCCGTCTACTGTCGGAGGAATGTCGGTCTCTCTCCGGGTCGCTGTGGTCGGTGCCGGCTTCGCAGGTCTCACGGCTGCCCGTCGTCTTGCAGAAGCCGATTGCGAGGTCGTCGTTCTCGAGGCGAGAGACCGGGTGGGGGGCCGGGTCTGGTCGATATCGCTCGACAACGGTGAGATCGTCGAGATGGGCGGCGAGTGGATCGCCTCGGGGCAGCATGCGGTTCTCGGCCTCGCATCGAGCCTCGGAGTCGAGCTGGTCGACCCCGGCATCGATTTCGTGAGTCGTGACGCCGTGGGCGGGGAGACGATCCCGGTGGAGGAGCATCGACGGGTCAACCGGGCGTTGGGCGACCTTCTCGCCTCGATCCCTGTCGGTGCGTTGGAGACCACGACCGCGGCCGAGATCCTCGGGCGGATGGCGGAGGCAGCCCTGAATTCGAGGTTCTCAGATCCCGCCTCGAGGGAACCATGGGTGCTCCCCTCGAAGAGGTGGCGGCCACCGAGATTGGGGCGGACTACGGGTTCGGCGAGCACTCCTACTACCGGATCGCGGGAGGAAACTCCACGCTGGCCATCGCGCTCGCCCAGGATCTCGACATCGATTTCGGGTCTGAGGTGCTCGGCATCGCCCAGCGCGGGAATGGCGTCTTTGTCACCACACCCAACGCTGTCATCGAAGCCGATGCAGTGGTGGTCGCGGTTCCGCTCCCGGTTCTCCAGGGTCTCGAGCTCGATCCGATGCCCGCCCCGCAAGTGACTGTCGCATTGCAGGGCCTGCGCATGGGTTCGGCAGCCAAGGCAGCGGTGGCAACCCAAGTGCCGCCACCGCTGTTTCGTCGTCAGGACACCGACATCCCGGCCTGGTACTGGACCGGTCTTGCGGTCGGAGGCTCCATCCGAAACGCCGTGACCGGGTTTGCCGGCTCGGAGTCCGGGGTGAAGGCCCTGATGACCGACCCGATGGGTCGCTTGCGACGTGCGGTGCCCGAGGTCGACCTGATCGGGGTCCCGCTGGTCGTGGATTGGGGAGCCGATCCTCTCGCAGGTGGTTGCTACTCGGTGATCGGGCCTGGGCAGCGGGCCCTTCTCCAGGTGTTCCGGCAGCCGTGGGGCCGGATGGTCATCGCCGGTGAGCACAGCAACGGATCTGGTTCGATCGATGGCGCCATCCGGAGCGGTCACGAGGCCGCGGAACAGGTGCTCGGTCTCCGACCCTGATCGGGGGAGGTCTTAACTCGCGGCAGCGCCGGGAGAACCGGCGGTACCGTGACCCGCATGTGGGCCGATCGCGACGTGACGCGGGTTGTCACCGCTCGTTTCGTCTCGCGGGTCGGTGGTGAAGCCGCTTTCTTCGTGGGCATCTGGGGCAAGGCCGCCTTCGAGCTCGAAGCGTCGGCCGCGGGTTTGGCGGCGGTCATGGCTGCCCTCGGCCTTGCTTCGTTGATCGGCTCGGCCATCGCCGGGGTCCTTGTCGACCGTTTCGACCCGCGCCGGGTGTTGATCGGGGGAGAGTTGCTCTTCATCCCGGTCGCCCTGGCGATGGTGTTCGCCAACACCATCCCGGCGATGGTGGTCGCCACCTTCCTGCTTGGGCTGGTGGGCACCCCGGTATACACCGCGATTGCATCGTTTGCTCCCTTCCTCACCGACGACCCCAGGCGGCTGGCCCGGGTCAACGGCTACATCGAGGGGGCCTCATGGGCTGCATTCGTCGTCGGCCCTGCGATCGGATCCGTGATCACGATCACCGTGGGTCTCAACGGGATATTCGTCCTCGACGCCGCCACCTCGGCGCTGGCCGCCCTGATCGTGGTACCGGTGACGGTGCGCGCCGTGGCCAAGCAGGACCGGGAAGGCTCCCACGGGCTCCAGGAGTTGCGTGAGGGCTTCCGGTATTCGTATGGAAGTCGTCGATTGCGCTTCTACCTGATCCTTGGTTCTCTGGTCTGGATCCTCTTCGGGACGTTCAGTGCGCTGGAACCGTTGTTCTACCGCGATGTGCTCGGTGTCGCCCCGGAGACCCTGGGCTGGGTCAACTCGTTATTCGGTGTCGGCCTTGTCGCCGGGACCTTGATCTCGTCGCGGCTGCCGCCCCGCCTCAGGACGGCACGGACAGTCGTGATCCTGGTTGCCCTCAACTCGGTGGGGGACCTCTTGTATGTCGGCACCAACCGGCTTCCGGTGGTGGTGGCGGCCGGGATGACCTGGGGCCTCGTGATCGGAACCATGGCGCCTCTCCTGAGAACGATGATCCAAATCAACTCGCCCGACGAGCTGGTGGGGCGCATCACTGGCGTTTCGCAGGTCCATTCCGAGGTGGCCCATCTCCTGCCCCTGGCGTTTGCACCCTGGCTTGCTGGGTCGTTTGGGGTCCAACCCTCCTTGATCCTGGCCGGGGGCGTGGTCGGTCTGCTCGCCATGGGTTTCTTTCCCGAGGCGCGCCGGCTCGACCAAACCAGAGATATTGCCGTGCCTCGACCCGGGTTTCCCGACCCGAGCACCGAGCCGAAATCGGTGGGCCACTGAGCTCAGAGGCTGGGGAACGCCGGCATCACCTCGGCAGCGAAAAGCTGGAGCCCGCTCGGGTCGAAGGCAAGGTCGGGGAAATACCCGATGGCGTAAGTCATCCCGGCTGTCTCCCAGGCCCGGATCTTCTCCACGATCTGGTCCGGTGTTCCCGAAATCCGACGGAACTCTCTGATCTCGGACTCGGCGCGAGCCTCGGGGGCATATTTGAGGTACTTGTCCTTGAGCCAGGCGAGTCTCTCCTCGACCTCGGGTTCGCTGGCGGCACAGATGATGCTGAAGTTCTTCGATCTGACGATCGCTTCGTAACTGGTCCCTTCCCTTCGACAGTGCTCTTCGAGGATCGCCGACTTGTGGATGAACTGCTCGAGGTCGTTCCCGAAGTTGGTGTACTGGGCATGACGCGCCGCGGTGCGAAGGGTCAGCTGTTCGCCTCCTCCCGCCACCCAGATTGGGACGTGCGGCGTTTGCAGTGGCTTGGGCCGGCAGATCGCTCCTTTGAGCTGGTAGTGACGGCCCTCGAAATGGACCACGTCCTCGGTCCACATCCGCTTCATTATCTGCACACCCTCTTCGAGCTGGCCGAGGCGCACCGAAGCCTTGGGAAACTCATATCCGTACCCTTCGTACTCCTCCTGGTACCACCCGGCTCCGATCCCCATCTCCAACCGCCCTCCGGAGATCACATCGATCGAGGCCGCAGCCTTGGCCAGATATGAGGGATGGCGGTACGAGTTGCACGTGCACATCTGACCGAGCCGGACCTTCTCCGTCACTGCGGCGAGGGCGGCCATCAAAGCCCAGGCCTCGTAAGTGACCTCCTGGGTGGCGACCGGGACGGTGTGAAAATGGTCATAGACCCAAGCCGACTCGAAGCCGGACGCTTCGATCGCCCGGGTAGCTGCGGTCATGGCGGGCCAGTGCTGCGATGGGTCGATGCCGACCAGGTCGAGCCGCCAGCCCTGGGGTACGAAAGCGCCGAACCTCATGGGCAGCGACGTTAGCCATAGGGTAGAGAGATGAAAGACGGCCAGGTGCGTCGCCTCTCCGGTGTTCATCGCGGCCTGTATCGGCTGACCGGTGGCCGTCTTGGGAATCGGCTGGTCGGCAACGACATGCTGCTGCTGACCACGGTGGGCCGTCGCTCGGGTCGCCATCACACCGTGCCACTCTTGTTCCTTCGCGAAGGCGGCACCCTGGTCGTGGTCGCTTCGTACGGAGGAAGGGATCGCCACCCTGCGTGGTATCTGAATCTGGTGGCGGAGCCAGAGGTCCGAGTCCAGCTCTCGGGGCGTCGTATCAAGGGTCGAGCCAGAACCGCCGAGCCGGGGAGCGGGCCGCCTGGTGGCCCCGGGTTGTCGATGCCTACGGTGACTATGCCGTCTATCAGACCCGAACTGAGCGCGTGATCCCGGTGGTGCTCATCGATCTCTCACCCGTCGAGGCCTAGATTCGGATCGCGTCGCATTCCCGATGGCCCTGGGGTGTGGCCAGCCTGGGGCTAACGGTGCAGGACCTGGCGTGGTCGCCTGTAACTGGGTGCCTTGTTCCGCCAGTTCCTTCGTGAGGCAACCTGGATCAGGTCTCCGAGCAATGCCGAAGCGGTTGGCTGCCCACCCGCCCCAGGACCGGTGAAGAGGAGACGTCCGATCGCAGGCCCTTCCACGAAGATGGCGTTGGTCACGCCGTCCACACCGGCTAAAGGATGATCGGACTCGAGGGCGACCGGGGCGACCCGTGTCGAGACGCCTGCGCCGATCCGCTCCGCCACACCTATCAGCTTGATGACCTTGCCGGCCCGGACTGCTGCTTCAACGTCGGCGCGGCTCACGTTCTCTATTCCCTGACACTCCACCTGCCAGGGCGCAACCCATTCCCCGAAAGCAAGACGGGCCAGGATTGCGGTCTTGA
This sequence comes from Acidimicrobiia bacterium, assembly GCA_035292605.1. Taxonomy (GTDB): domain Bacteria; phylum Actinomycetota; class Acidimicrobiia; order Spongiisociales; family ZC4RG35; genus JALYNX01. The sequence continues at coordinate 805 of DATDPT010000108.1, read as the reverse complement.
ATGCGGCGTCCCTGCCGGTCACGTCGTCGGAGGGTTCGGGCTCGGCATAGCCGAGGGCCTTGGCCTCCTCGAGGGCCTCCTCGAAGCTCCGGCCGTCCTGGGCCATCGCGGTCAGGATGTAATTGGTTGTGCCGTTCACGATCCCGCTGACCCGGTCGATTCGCTCTCCCGCCAGGCTCTCGGCAAGGGGTCGGATCACCGGGATCCCGCCTCCCACCGCAGCTTCGTACATGAGAGGGACCCCGCTTCGGTTGGCGGCCTCGAACAGCTCTTGGCCTCTCGTCGCCACCAACTCCTTGTTGGCGGTGACCACCGGCTTGCCCGACCGTAAGGCGGTCAGCAGCAGCTCACCGGTCGGCTCCAGGCCACCGATCGCCTCCACAACGACGTCGATCCCCGGGCTGCTGACGAGGCTCATCGCTTGATCGGTGATCCTCTCCGGAGGGAGGTCGAATGGCCTCGCCTTTTCGAGGTGCTTCACGGCGACCATCTTCAACTCGAGATCGACTCCGGCCTTCTCCCGGATCTGTTGCCGGTCGACGAGGAGTCGCTGCACCAGGGCACCGCCGACGGTGCCGGCGCCGAGCACGCCTACGTTGACTTTCATGGTCGGCTCCGGTAGTTAGCCCTGGTTCCGGGATCGGGTGTCATTGGATTCCTCAGTTTGGTGAGATCCGCGACACCGGCCTGAATCAAAAAGATCCGCACCGGTGCCGGGCGGATCTTGTTGTCGTGTCCTGGAGGGTGCTGATCACACGACCGAGCCGCACGGCTGGCGAGCCGTCGTCGTGGTCGTGGTGATGAA
>DATDPT010000107.1:0-4349 GCA_035292605.1 Acidimicrobiia bacterium | reverse complement strand
GCGGGTGCTCGGTTCGCCCCTGAGTCGGGATGGGTTCCAGGCGATGGCCACCTTCCCCCATGTGGTGGCAGTGGAAATCGACGAGATCAGCGGAATGGTGTCGGGACGCGGGTTCTCGTTCCGAACTCGACCAGGTCGTCTCTAGATGTTCGTCCACTACTACACCCTGATCGAGGTGCCACTCGGAGTTGTCGAGCAACGGCTGGAAGGGCTCCGTAGCGATCTCGACGAATGGGCCGGGATCGCTTACCGCAACGGTGAGTCGCTCCGGGCCAAGGTTGGTCCGAACGTGGACGGTTTTGCCAAAGAGGTGTCCTTGGAGATAGGCGTACCCGAGGTTCATCGCAAAGGGCTGATCTACCCGCTCAAATGGGTCGCCACCGGGGCCGGTGCCCTGTTTCCCTCCATGAGCGCCGACCTGGTCCTCTCCCACGTGGGCTTGACCCGGACCAAAATCACCTTCGAGGGGACCTATGAGCCGCCGATGGGGCCGCTAGGCCGGGTCATTGACCGACTCGCGTTCGGCAGGTTTGCCGACGCCACGGTCAAGGACTGGGTCGATCGCTTCGCCCAGGCGCTAACCGCCGAATCAATGGCCTGATCCAATCTCGATCTCGACCACGGTTCCAACACTTGGGCTGCTGGTGATGGTGGTGGTCCCGCCAAGGAGATTGGCCCGAGACCTGAGATTGTTCAGCCCCATGCCGTGATTCACCAGATTCGGGTCGAAGCCCACGCCATCATCCTGAACCCGGAGACGCCACCCAGTGGAGTCCGACTCGACCAGGACATCCACATGGGCGGCTTCGGAGTGACGGAGTGCGTTGCTCAGCGCCTCGGTGACCAGCTTGAGGATCTCGTCATCGAATGGCCTCTCTCCCGCCTCCGTGATAGCGAGCTCGAGACGGACCTCGCTTGGATACGCCGATCCCATCCGTGACACCAGCTCCTGGAGTCGATCCTCGAGCTGGAGCGGATCTTGGGGGCCGCTTCGCAACTGGAACACATATGAGCGCAGAGTCTCGACGGCTGCGTCGAGTCGATCGACGGAGTTCTCGAGCGTAGCCGCCGCCGCCTCATCGGTGACCATTCCTGACACACCCTGGAGCCCCAACCCCACCGCGAACAAGTCCTGGATCACGGAGTCGTGCAGGTCCCGGGCGATGCGCTCCCTGTCTTCGACGACCGCCAGGCTGCGCAACCGTTCCTGGAGACGGGCAGTGGTGAGCGCAGACCCGGCGATTCGACTCAAAGCCTCAATCGTCGCCACGTCCGAGTCGGTGAAGCCGCCCTCCTTATCGGAGAGGTAGAGGTTGCCAAACGCCCTGCCCCCGGCGATCACGGGCACGCCCAAGAATGAGCCCATGACCGGATGATTCGGGGGAAAACCGTAGGAATCGGGATGGTCGCCGATCGAATCGACCCGGATCGTCTTCTTCTCCCGTACCACCGTGCCGAGCACTCCGAGCCCTTTTGGAAGCGTCCCGATCCTGGCCACTGTCTCGGAAGACATTCCCTCATGGATAAACTCAACCAGCACACCGTGATCCCCGATCACACCCAGAGCTGCGTACGGGGCACCAGTGGCCAGCCGTGCTTCGGAGACAAGCCGCCGCAACAACTGCTGCAAATCCCCAGCTTCCATGACCGAGGTGGCCGCATCGATCAGGGCGGGTAGTCGGCCGCTGAACTCGGGCTGGGTCATTCCCCGACGATACCTATGCCGCTACCGTCGGGCCGATGCCCAAGGTCACCGTCGGGCCGACGCCCAAGCTCCGAGTGTTGCTGGTCGACGACCACGGAGTGGTCCGCGCCGGGATCAAAGGGCTGGTCGAAGGCGAGGACGACATGGAAGTTGTCGGTGAGGCCAGCACCGCCGAGGAGGGACTGAGGCGGGTTGGCTTCGATCAACCCCATGTCGTCGTCCTTGATGTGCGTCTCCCGGATCGCAGTGGGGTTGAAGCCTGTCGTGACATTCGGTCGCGATTCCCTGAGGTGAAGGTGCTGATGCTCACCTCGTTCGCCGACGAGGAGGCTTTGATGTCCGCGATCCTGGCCGGGGCGTCCGGTTATGTCCTGAAGAGGGTGAAGACGACAGACCTCATCGAGAGCATCCGCAAGGTGGGTGCCGGAGAGTCGCTGCTCGACCCCGAGATGACCGAGCGGCTCTTCGAGCGTCTCCGGTCCGGGCCCAAAGACGATCCACTCCTTTCCAAGCTCTCCAAGCAAGAGCGGACAATCGTCGAGCACATCGCGGGCGGGATGACGAACCGACAGATCGCTGAGGAGATGTTCCTTGCCGAGAAAACCGTCAAGAACTACGTGTCGAACCTCCTCGCCAAGATGGGCATGAGTCGTCGCAGCGAAGCGGCAGCCTATGTCGCCCGAATTGAGGGTGAACACGAGAACGCCGAGTCTGCGGAGAGCTGGGACGAGGTCTAGCTGGAGGCCTAGGGTTGGGCCATGGATGATCTCCTCCGCTCCACCGCCGAGCGTGCCATTGCCTATCTCGACCAGCTCGATGAAGCACCGGTTCGCCCCGACCACGTCGATCTGAGCCCGTTGGGTGGGCCCTTCCCCGATGGTCCCACCGACCCCAGGGAGACGATCGCTCTGATGGACGAATTGGTGCCTGCCGCCACCATGGCCATGGGATCGCCCCGGTTCTACGGATGGGTGATCGGTGGCGTCTACCCGGTGGCGCTGGCCGCTGACTGGCTCACCTCGGCCTGGGACCAGAACTCTGCATCAGCGGAGGCCACACCAGGCTCGGTGGCGCTCGAAGCCAGCGCGTTGCGATGGATCATCGAAGCCAGCGGGTTGCCCGAAACGACCTGGGGCGCTTTCGTGACCGGCACCACGGTCGCCCACGTCACGACTCTGTCGGCGGCCCGATCCCAGGTTCTCTCCGAGGTGGGTTGGGACTCGACCGCCCAGGGTCTATTTGGCGCACCCGTGGTGACCGTAGTGGTGGGAGACGAGGTCCACCCCTCGCTCATCAAGGCGTTGGGAATCGTTGGGCTGGGTCGGGAGCGGGTGATGAGGGTCCCGGTCGACGACCAGGGCCGGATGCGGGCCGACGCCCTGCCGTCTATCGAGCCGCCGGCGATCGTCTGCGTTCAGGCCGGCAACGTCAACACCGGAGCTTTCGATCCGATGTCCGACATCGTCCCCGCAGCCAAGGAGATGGGCGCCTGGGTCCATGTCGACGGAGCATTTGGGTTCTGGGCCGCGGTTTCACCCAAGCTCTCCCATCTGACAAATGGCCAGGAATTGGCAGACTCGTGGGCGACCGATGCCCATAAATACCTGAACGTTCCCTACGACGCCGGCGTTGCCCTGGTGAGAAACCCCGAGGCATTGGCACGGGAGATGAACGTCTCTGCTGCCTATCTCATTGGTGGCGGTCAGGATCCGTTCTTCTTCACCCCGGAGATGTCGCGCCGGGCTCGTGGCATCCCCACCTGGGCTGTACTGAAGACCCTGGGTCGAACCGGTCTCATCGAACTGGTCGAACGCACCGTGCACCTGGCTCAACTCTTTGCACGTCGGCTGTCTGAAGCGGGGTTCGAGATCCTGAACGATGTGGTGCTCAACCAGGTTCTGGTCAGTTTCGGTGAGCCCGAGGAGACCAATCGCATCGTCAAGGCGATCCAGGAGGAGGGCACGCTGTTCGCCGGGCCCACGGTCTGGCAGGGAAGGACCGCGATGAGGATCTCGGTGTCGAACTTCAAGACCACGGATGCCGAGGTGGAACGGAGTGTCGAGGCAATCGTGCGCTTGGCCCGCGCCTGACGTCTAGACCCCGAGCCGCTCTCTGATGGTGGCCCCTGCGAAGCGGGGGACAACCACATCATCAAGGTTCGACCGCTCAGCGGCCCCGAGTTTTCTTTGAAACTTCCTCGATCTTCTCGACGGCCTCGTCGACCGCGTGCCCGATGGCATCGGAAGCGTCATCGGCAGCATCGGCAGTCTTGCCTGCCAAGTCTTTCGCCGTCTTGTTCGCCTTCTTCGCCGTGTCCTTGACCGCATCGGCGGTCTTTCCGGCTGCATCCTTGACGTTGTCCATCGCCTTCTCGGTGGCGTCGGGCTCGAGTAGCCCAGCGTCCTTGAGCTTGGGCACGACCTGATCGGCCACCTCGGCAGCCTTGTCCTCCCCGATCCAGGGACCGAGCTTCGCCTCGAATTTGGCTCTCGCCTCCGAGTCGGTGAGACCGGCGAATTCCGCCTTCTTGGAAGCCATCACCCTTGCGATCGCGGTCAGCAATCCAGCAAAGAGGAGGAACTTCAAGAGAAAACGGAACGGATGTCGTTCTTGTTCTCCGTGGCTCACTGCTTCACCTCCTGAG
>DATDPT010000106.1:0-2447 GCA_035292605.1 Acidimicrobiia bacterium | reverse complement strand
TCAGAAGGGTCAAGCCCGAGACCACCCGTCTCAAGTACGAAGGCGAATACGCCAGAAAAGCCCTCCAGGTCGCCAAGGCCTATCTGTGAGTGATCTTCCCCACCTGGTGGGGATGATCCATCTGCTCCCACTTCCTGGGGCACCCCGGTTCGCAGGCTCGATGGGCGAGGTGCTGGAGGTGGCAGTCTCCGATGCCAGGATCCTGCACAGCGTCGGCTTCCCCGCGCTTCTGGTCGAGAATTTCGGTGACGCCCCATTCCATGCCGATCGGGTCGAGGCGGAGACGGTGGCGGGGATGACGATGGCGATCGAGGCGGTCATGTCGGCGACCGGCCTTCCCGTCGGCGTCAACGTGCTTCGCAACGATGCCTTGTCGGCTCTGGGTATGGCTGCTGTCACCGGGGCCAGGTTCATCAGGGTCAACGTCCTGACTGGAGTCATGTACACCGACCAAGGGCCGATCGTGGGCAGGGCGGCCGAGCTTCTGCGCCATCGCGGCACCTTGGCTCCCGACGTCGAGATTTGGGCCGATGTCATGGTCAAACATGCCACCCCTCCCCCGGGCCTCGACCCCCGCCAGGCGGCTCTGGACACCGTGGAACGGGGCCTCGCGGACGCGGTGATCGTCTCTGGCTCGGGAACCGGCGAAGAGCCCGATTTCGACGTTGTCATGGCTGTTCGCTCCGCATTGCCAAAGGGGATCCGGGTCGTGGTCGGGTCAGGGGCCAACGTGGGCAATCTCGCCCGGCTGATCGACCTCGCTGATTCGGTGATCGTCGGCTCGGGGGTCAAGGTCGACAACGACGCCAACAATCGGGTCGATCAGCTGAAGGCGGCCGCGTTTGTCGATGCTGCCGCCGACCACGGCCTTCTCTAGACGCCGCATAGGTCCAGCGCACTACACAAAAGGATTAGTCCCGTCGACCCATATCCGTTTGGACGAATGAGGGCAGACTTCGCACGTGGTGTACGAACGACGCGGGACTGGTGAATGATGCTCAGGGATCTGCCCAACGACATCTTGATCAAAGTCATGGAGGACGTCATCGAGGACCTCCACGGCCACGTGCACCGGGTGTCCGACCTGGCGGTAGACCTGGGAACCGGCTTGGGGCTCGGAGAGGACGACCTCGACCGTCTCGCCCTGGCCGGCATCCTGCACGATGTGGGCAAGATCCACCTCGATCCGGGGATTCTCGGCAAGCCCGGACCTCTCGACGAGAACGAGAGGGAATTGATGCAGCGTCATCCAGAGCTCGGATTCGCCATGACCCGTAACCGCCTCGACCCCAAGGTCGCCGAGGCGATCCTCTACCACCATGAGCGTTTCGACGGCCACGGCTACCCGTTTGGCCTCCTCGGGATGGAGATCCCGATCCTCTCCAGGATCGTGCTCGTGGCCGACGCCTTCGACGCCATGACCTCTGCCCGGGCGTATCAGCCGGCCCTCCCCGTCTCCTTTGCGGTCAACGAGATCCGCAAGCACACCGGGACCCAGTTCGATCCGGCCGTGGTCGAGATCTTCCTCGAGTTGGCAGCCGTGGAGCGGCTGCCGCTGGTCGTGCTCAGCGCCTGAAATATTCCGGCCGACTTCGCCCTTCGGTCAGGGCCAATGCCGTCGGTTAGAACGGCGGACCAACTAAACACCTCGGGCGAACAGACGCCGGTCGGCCGGAGCTACCGCCTCGGCGATATTCAGGCGGTTTCTTGTCCCCGAGCCCTGATACCTTCCTGGTGTGGACTCACTCGCCCGCTTCAGCCCGGCGACCCGCACCTGGTTCGAGGCCTCGTTCGCCGAGCCAACCCCTGCCCAGCAATTGGGTTGGCCGGCGATAGCCGACGGCGCTCACACCCTGATCCATGCCCCGACCGGTTCGGGAAAGACACTCGCCGCTTTCCTCTGGACCCTCGACCGCCTCCTCTCCGAGCCGCAGCCGGAACGCAACGCCCGGTGCCGAGTCCTCTATGTGTCCCCGCTCAAGGCTTTGGCCCATGACGTAGAGCGCAATCTGCGGGCCCCCCTGGCCGGCATCCGACACGCCTCGCAACGACTCCGGTCGGGGCCACTCCCGCCCCTCGAGACGTTCCTCCGCACCGGGGACACTCCACCTGAGGACCGGCGGCGAATGCAACGCCAGCCACCGGACATTCTGATCACCACCCCCGAATCCCTCTATCTCATCCTCACCTCCGCCGCCCGAGCCATCCTCGAACCGGTTCGCTGGGTGATCGTCGACGAAGTCCATGCCATTGCCGGCAGCAAGAGGGGCGCCCACCTCGCCCTTTCCCTGGAGCGGCTCGAAGAAGTCACGGCGCAGCCCCCGCAACGGATCGGCCTCTCCGCCACCCAGAGGCCGCTGGAGACGATCGCACGGTTTCTCGGTGGGGGAACCGTCGACGGCGAGACCTGGATCCCCCGCCCCGTCACCGTCATCGACGTCCCCCAC
>DATDPT010000105.1:0-7166 GCA_035292605.1 Acidimicrobiia bacterium | reverse complement strand
CGGATCGCCTGTTCCAACTGCCACTGAAGCTGATCGTCCGTCAACTGCGTGCGCCCCACCACGTAGGCGCGGAGGTCGTCTTCGATGCTCAGCTGATTCTGTGACGTCGGAGGGACGATGTGCGCCTCGGTGATGAGGCCTTCGGAATCGAGGGCATATCGGTGGTACAGGGTGCCCCGAGGGGCTTCCGAGGCTCCGTGACCTACCACACCCCGTGGCTCGACCTCGATGGACGGGGCTTCGGGCTGGGTGTATCCGTCGATCAAACGCAGTGCCTCCTCACAAGCGAATGCGATCTCAACGGCTCTGACGACGATGCTCCGGAAGGGGTTGTTGCACCTGGAACCGAGTCCGGCCTCTGCGGCGGCCTTTCTGGCCACCGGGGTGAGTTTTTCGAAGTTGAGCGAGTAGCGGGCCATGGGCCCCAGGTGATAGGACCCTCCATCCTTGCGACGGGCGTGGAGGGCGTTGGACCATGAGACGTGACTCTCCTCGAAATGGTCACCCCACTCGTCGACGCTGATGTCCAGCCCTCGGTTCGACACGATGCGGCCCTCATGGATGGCGTACTCGTCGGGGTGTTGCAGGGCGACAAACTCATAGTCACGCTCGAACTCGGGGAAGGGAAGGCCGGACACCCACCGGGTCGTGGCCACCGCGGCCTCCAAGGCCCATTCCAGGTCTGGCACCAATGTCTCCAGCTCTTTCTTGGTTGGAACCCGGTAGAAGCCACCGACCCTGATGTTGATCGGATGGATCTCCCGTCCCCCAATGAGAGCCATGATCTGATTGCCGATCTTCTTCAGCCGCAGACCCATCTGCACCTGCTCCGGAAAATCGGCGGCCATCGCGATGGCGTTGTCGTATCCCAGGAAGTCCGGGGCGTGGAGGAAGTAGACGTGGAGGGCATGGCTCTCGATCCACTCCCCGCAGTAGATCAGCCTGCGCAGGGCACGAAGGCCGCCGGTCAGCTGGACACCGCCGGCGGACTCCATCGCATTGCAGGCGCTGGTCTGATAGGCGATGGGGCATATGCCGCAGATGCGAGCGGTGATATCCGGGGCTTCCGAGAACCGGCGACCACGGAGGAACGCCTCGAAGAAACGCGGGGGCTCGAAGATCTTGAACTTGAGGTCGAGCACCTCGTCCCCCTTCAGCTTGAGGTACATCGCCCCCTCGCCCTCCACTCGCGCCAGGTAGTCGACGGCGATCTCTCGTTCAACGCTCATAGGACTCGCTCGCCTCCCGGAACTCGGGGGCGTAGGCGTTGAAGGTGCGCAGCGCCCGAACCAGATCGACGTCGGATACCCCGAGCTCCCTCCACCACGCCGCCAGCGAGTCGACGTTCGGTGATTGGGAGGGCCCGTAGCATCCATAACAGCCACGGTCGTAGGCAGGGCAGATGGCTCCGCACCCGGCCTGGGTTATCGGTCCCATGCACGGAATCCCCTGGGCGACCATGACGCAGTTGGTGCCCCGCAGCTTGCATTCGACGCAGACGCTGTGGCGCGGGATGTTCGGCTTTCGCCGGTGAAGGAAGGCGTCGATGACCTCCAGAAGCTGGTATTTGGAGATGGGGCAACCTCGCAGCTCGAAGTCGACGTGGATGTGGTCGGAGATCGGTGTGGACGTCGCCAGCGTCTCGATGTATTGGGGCTGCGCATAGACGATGGTCAGAAACTCGTCGACGTTCTCCCAGTTCCGCAAGGCCTGAATCCCCCCTGCGGTGGCGCAGGCCCCAATGGTCACCACTGTCTTCGAAATCTCTCTCACGCTCATGATCCTCTCGGCGTCGTGAGGCGTGGTGATGGAGCCCTCCACCAGAGAGAGGTCGTATGGCCCCTCGATCTCACCGCGGGTGGCCTCGGGGAAGTAGGCGATGTCGATGGCGCCGGCAATGTCCAAGAGGTGGTCCTCGGCGTCGAGGAGAGTCAGCTGGCATCCGTCGCAAGAGGCGAACTTCCAAACGGCGAGTCTTGGTCGTTGCGAGGTCATAGCTCCGGCACCCGGAGACGGTCGGCCACCTGTGCGTATGGAAGCACCGGTCCGTCGCGACAGAGGAAGTCCGAGCCGAATTGACAGTGGCCACAGAATCCGATGGCGCATTTCATATTGCGTTCCACACTCACATAGACACTCTCGGACGCCAGTCCGCGCAATTCCAGCTCGTTGGCCACGACCTTCATCATGATCTCGGGCCCACAGAGCATGGCGACGGTGTTGGTGGAATCGAAGGAGATTCGGGGAAGCAAGCCAGTCACCACACCCACGTCGCCGAACCAAGCCTCGTCCGATCGATCCACGGTGACCTCGATCTCCACATCGAACCGGCTCCTCCACGAGTGGAGCTCTTCCTCGAAGAGCAGATCGACGGGTGAGCGGGACCCGTAGATGATGGAGACCGCGCCAAACTGATCCCTCCGTGCCAGGACGTCGAGCACGACCGGGCGCAGCGGGGCCAGCCCGATACCACCTGCCGCCAACACCAGGTCCTTCCCTTCCGCTTCCCCCACCGGCCACCCCACCCCATAGGGGCCTCTGATGCCTATTCGATCGCCGATGCGCAGGCCGGCAATGGCCGCCGTCACCGCGCCGACGGAGCGAACGGTGTGAACGAGTGTCTCTGGCCTGTGGGGATCTCCAGAGATCGAGATCGGCACCTCGCCGATGCCGAACACGTACAACATGGTGAATTGACCCGGCGAGAACGCCATCCCCCCATGGTCCTCAGACTCGAGCTCCAGGGTCACGGTGTCCGGCGTCTCCGAGTGTTGGGAGACGACACGAAACGGGCGGGGCATCATGGCCTCGGTCCTGCCCTCCGGCAGTACCGAATTGGAGAGGTGAGTCATTGGTCAGGTGGTCCTATAGACATCGAGAAGCTGGATCCTGGTGCGATGCAGACGTCGCACCACCTCCTCAGCCACGACTCCCTGCACCTCGAAGGCGAGGTCTCGATTGGCTTCGCATCTATGACGCACCTCGAGTGCATCGAAAGCGACGAGTGTGGTGTCTTCGAGGGCTCGTGCTCTCCAGTTCCAGCGGTAAGGCGGGAAGAACCAGCTCACGCCGAGCAGATCGCCGGGCCCAAGTGTCTGAATGACCACGGGCGCCCTGCCCGGGATGGTCATCTCGAGACCGATCTTGCCGGTGACCACAATGAAGAAGTTCTCGGCTGCGCCTCCCTCCTCGAACAGGATCTCGCCGTTCGCCAATCGAGTCTCCTGCGCGACAGTCTCGAAGAACTCGAGCTCGGTATTGGAGAGCCTGGTGAGCAGTTCGCTGCTTTCTCGTAGCGATCGGAGATTCATCGGCCTGCATCCTGTGAGGCGCGGATGGCGGCAACCTCTTCGGTGATGTCGATCCCCACCGGGCACCAGGTGATGCAACGACCACAGCCCACGCACCCTGACGATCCGAACTGGTCGAACCAGGTGGCCAGCTTGTGGGTCATCCATTGCCGGTATCGCGACCTCGTCGACTCTCGAACCGGGACACCGTGCAGGCTCGAGAAGTCCATGGTGAAGCATGAGTCCCAACGACGCGACCTGGATGCCGAGACCCCGTCGAGAGTCACCGTGTCCTCGGTCGTGGAACAGAAACAGGTGGGACAGACCAGCGTGCAGTTGGTACAGGCCAGGCACCTGTTGGCGACCTCCTCCCAGCGGGGATGCTCGAGGTTTGTCAAGAGCAGCTCCTTGATCCCCGCGGTGTCCATCGATCTGCCCATGCTCGCCGTGGTTCTCTCGACTATTCGATCCACCGTCGTCGCGTCCTCGTTGGTCGGTGACCGCCCGGGCAACATCGAAAGGACGCGCTCGCCGGATTCACTACCGGCTTCGAAGACGAACTCATGCCGTCCGTCCTCAATGATCTCGGTGAGAACAAGGTCATACCCGGACGTGCAGCGGGGGCCGGTCTCCATCGAGACGCAGAAGCAGGTTCCACCGGCGACCATGCAGTTGACGGCGACCGTGAAGACATCCTGACGCGCCGTTTGATAAGTGCGGTCCACCTCTCCGCTGTTCAGAAAGACACGATCCTGGATCGCTATCGCTGCCAACTCACAGGCTCGGACACCGAGAAAGGCGTAGCGAGTCTCTGGAACCTCTGTCTGGGTGAACTGCAGTGAGCCGTTGGCCTTCGTCACCTGGATGAGGGTTGTCCTTGGGGGATAGAGCACCTTCTTCCACGAGTGTTGCCCCACCGCGTATCCGAACAGCGCCTCGTCGTCCCTCCGACGCAGCCGGTAGCGCCCCGCTTCTTGGTCGTCTGTCCAACCGATCGGGAGGTCGTCCACCCCGTCCAGCTCGTCATAGACAATGGCGTCATCACGCACTCTCGGCCCGACGATCGTGTAGCCCTCTTGTGCCAAGGCGTCGAAGAGATGACCCATATTCTCTCGGTGGACCACCCTTTGGCTCATGAGAACTACGACAGTACAGACCTGGCCGCGGGGGTGGTTCCGGTTCGGAGGGGTACTCGATATTCGGCTCCATTAGCTGCTGTAGGGTGGAGATAGCGATGGCCCGAATCAGGCCCATAAATGTGCAGGCTCGGCGAACCGGCGTGCTTCTGGCTGCTGGAACCGCAGTAATCAGCGGCATCGCCATCTTCGTGAATGGCTACGGGGTGCGGGCCTGGACCGAGATCTCCGACCCGACCACATACACGATATTGAAGAACGGCGTGGCCGCCCTGATCCTCCTTGCCGTCGCCTCCGTCGTCGCCAGGAGGGCGGGAGCGGCTCGATTCGACGTGAGCCAGGCCAGAAAACACTGGCTCGGCCTTCTCCTCATCGCCGTCGTCGGTGGCAGCATTCCCTTCGTCTTGTTCTTCGAGGGGCTGGCCCGGGCGACTTCGAGTGACGCCGCCTTCATTCACAAGACATTGGTGGTGTGGGTGACGGTCCTTGCGGTTTCGTTCCTACGTGAGAAGATCGGTCCCCTTCATATTGCGGCCCTGGTCCTCCTCATATGGGGCCAGGTGGCGTTGAGCGGTGGAGTCGGTGCCATCGAACTCGGGGCGGGTGAATCGATGATCCTGGCGGCCACCCTTCTCTGGGCGGTCGAGACCGTCATCGCCAAACGAGTGCTCGGCTCCGTGCCCCCGCTCACCGTCGGAGTAGCGCGTATGGCCGGGGGAGCCGTCCTTCTCATCCTCTATGGCGTTGGGCGAGGCGCCTTCGCAGGGGTGACCGGTGTCACCCCGGAACACATCGGCTGGATCCTCTTCACCGGCCTCACCCTCTCCTGCTACGTGGCGACCTGGTTCGCCGCACTGGCCCGTGCTCAAGCCGTGGACGTGACCGCAGTGCTCGTCGGAGGAGCCATCATCACCGCACTTCTCGAGCTCGGGATTCGCGGCGCACAGCTTCCCCCCGCTCTCGGTCTGGTGCTGGTGGCGGTCGGTGTGGTGGCCGTCGGCGTGGCCGGATGGCGTCGGCCGGCAGCGACTCGATGAGCTCGATGTCCGGAGCGTCTCTTTTCTGCAGATTCGCCTTCCCTCCGAATTCCCTCGGTTACTGCGGCCCCTCCGACCCCGGACTGCTCAAGGAGCTGATGAGCGGTGGGAATGCGGCAATCCAAGAGGTCACCCATGTGATCCCTGCCTTTGCCGGCGCCTGGCCATATCTGGAGCTGATCGCGATGTGCAGCGACCGGGACCCACTCGACCCAAAAGTGGTCGAGGCCTATTGGCTGGGCGGCACTCTCCTCGAAGAGGTGGACCTGCTCACGATGGGCAATTCGGTCGCGGACCGCTTCCGACAGCGCGCCGGATGGGACTGGCAGACCGTGTCCGAGGCCCTCAACGCGGGCGGGCGGCCTACCCACTCTTTTCACGTTTTCTGCATCTATCCGTGGGTGGGCCTGCTCCAATCGGGGATCGTCGACCAGGCGCTCGATGTGCTCGATCGCTGCCGAATCCGATGGGGTGAGGTGGTGGGGCGGACACATGACCGACTGTTGGTCATCTCTCAGCCGCTCGCCTGGGACGGGGATCGGTTGAGTCTCTCCGTCGGACGAATCGAGTCGGTGCTCCCGCCCCTCGACGATGGCCATCTCGAGGTGGGCGATCTGGTTGCGATGCACTGGGACTACGTCTGCCAGCGAATCACACCGAGCCAGCACCGGTATCTAAAGCGATATCACGATCTTCACCTTTCGATCGCCAACCGGTCGGGTTCGGCGCTCGGGTCACGGATCGAGCGCTGAGGGGTTCACGCCCGCCTCTTTGCTAATCGGGTTCCGGGGGACGGCGCTTCTGCTTGAGGTCACTTCGTGCCTTCTTGCCGGCCAGTCGTCTCTCTGTGGCGGTCTTGGAGGGCTTGGTCTTCTTCCTCGGTTTCCGTTCCACGAGGGCGCCCTCCAGCCTGGCGACGAGCCGGTCACGAGCGATTTCCCGGTTACGCAACTGGGAGCGGGTGTCCGCCGCGGTGACCTCTACCCATGCTCCAAGACGTCGTGCCAGCTTCTCTCGCACATCATCGGGCAGCGTCGACCCGTCGACATAGAACCGCAATGTCACTGCAGTCTCGCTGCGGTTGGCGTGCTGGCCCCCGGGGCCGCCCGAGGTGTCGAAACGCTCTTCGAGCTCGAACTCGGGGATCGGCCATCCACCGACGGTGATCCCTTCGCCGGTCACATCTCGTCGTAGTACTCGGTGCCGAGATGGGTGATGAGGTCTTCACCCATCATGTGGCGAAGGTTGTTCTTGAGCTTGGTGTGCTGGATGAAGAGGTCGTTCTCCGGGTACAGGCCCTGGCCGTGTTGAGGGCTCTTGAAATAGAAGGACAGCCACTCCTGCACCCCACTCCGCCCGGCTCGGGCGGCCAGGTCCATGAACAGTGCCAGGTCGAGCACGATCGGCGCCGCCAGGATCGAGTCCTTGCACAGGAAGTCGATCTTGATCTGCATCGGGTAGCCGAGCCAGCCGAAGATGTCGATGCTGTCCCAGCCTTCCTTGTCGTCGCCCTTTGGCGGGTAGTAGTTGATCCGGACCTTGTGGTAGAGGTCGCCGTAGAGCTCGGGGTAGACCTCCGGTTGGAGGATCTGCTCGAGGACACCGAGTTTGGAGACCTCTTTGGATCTGAAGCTCTCCGGGTCGTCCAATACCTCACCATCGCGGTTCCCAAGGATGTTGGTCGAGAACCAGCCCCTGATCCC
>DATDPT010000104.1:0-2779 GCA_035292605.1 Acidimicrobiia bacterium | reverse complement strand
TGCGGTCTCAGGGGATCATCGCAACGCTTCGGCGAGCTTCTGTGATGGTGTCATCCAGCCGAGGGTTTGTCGAGGTCTGGAGTTGAGCGAGTAGGCGGCTTCGTCCAGCTCGGCCTGGGTGAGAGCGGCCATATCGGTGGTCTTTGGGAAATACTGCCGGAGAAGGCCGTTGGTGTTCTCGTTCGACCCGCGCTGCCATGGTGATTTGGGATCGCAGAAGTAGATCTGGATTCCGGTGTCGATGGTGAACTGGGCGTGTTCGGCCATCTCTTTGCCTTGATCCCAGGTGAGTGACTGCCAGAGATGGTCGGGGAGTCGTTGGATGACGTCGGCGAGACCGGTGCGCACCGACTCGGCGGAGTTGCCGTCGGGCAGCCGGAACAGCATCACATACCGCGACCAGCGTTCGACGAGGGTGCCGATGGCTGTCATCCGTCGACCCATCAACAGGTCACCTTCCCAATGCCCGGGAACGGCTCGGTCATCTGCTTCCGCGGGACGTTCGGAGATCATTACCGGGTGTCGGATCTGGCCTTTTCCGGTGGGAGCCCGTTTCTTGGTGGGCCGGCGGATCGCCCGGCGGGTCCGCAAACACTGAGTCAGCTCGTGTTTGAGTGCTCCCCGGCCTTGGACGAACAGCGATAGGTAGATCGTTTCGTGGGACACCCACATCTCCGGGAAATCAGGGTATGACTCTTTCAGCCATCCCGAGATCTGCTGAGGCGACCACCACAGACCGATCTTCTCCTCGACCATCAGAGCCAGAGCCGGGTTGGCGGCGAGCTTGCAGACCTTGGGACGACGGGCCCTCCGATAAGCGACACGGTCAGCACGAAGCGCCCGATACTTCGACCGGCCGCCATTACGAGCCACCTCCCGGCTCACCGTCGAAGCCGACCTGCCCAGCCGGACCGCGATCGACCGCAACGACTCACCAGAAGCCAGGCCACGGGAGATCTCCTCCCGCTCCTCCAATGACAGATGCCGGGGAGCTCGACAACGACGGCTCGGCCGTACCCCGCCATAGCTCTCGATCATCGTCCGCACCGACGCATGAGCCCGGCCAAGCTCGCCGGCGGCGCCACGCATCGAGCCGCCCCGCTGCCACCAATCCCAGATCAGCGTTCTCTCGGCCTCACTGAACCTCGCCACAACAACCTCCTCGACAAGAGATGACTAACTCTCACCGAAGGAAACGATGCGTCGACCTATTGAGACCGCAGCACATATCGGTCGGGCAGGCGAGACGGGTCCGCCTTAGATCGGCCTCCGCTCGAACGGCGCTCGACGTGTGAGGTGAACCTGTTTCGTTGACACAAGCTCAGGGAATGGTTCACTCAACAGCAACTCGAATGACAGATAGAGAGAAAACGCCCGATCGAGCCCTCCTCGCTGTCTCGATCGTCGTGGTGGCCTACAGCTTCGCTCTAGCAGGACTTGCCTGGTTTGATCTGCTTCCCGATGCACTGGCTATCCCAGCGCTGTGGTCTCTCCCTGTCTTGTGGGCTTGCCTCCTTCTCGGCGCGACAGCTGTCTTTGTTCGCAGTTGGCAACCAGTGCAGAGCGCTGGGGTTGTGCTGGCGCACGAATTGAAACTCCTTGTAAGGACAATCCTCTTTGCTGCGGTGGGCGGCCTGATGGTCGGTCTGGCGTTGCAGGCCTTTCTGAACGAGGCGCTGGTTCTATGTCGCGATGTCTTCCTAGGCGGTGCGTACAACCCTGCATGCAGACCTTGGCGGTTCATCGACTCGCTGCTGCCTTGGATACTCGGCGGCATCAGCCTCCTGGTCGTGCTCGCTCTGCAACAAGCGGCGGCGAGAGACCTCACGCACAGCCCCTAGTCCTTTGCTTCGATCGAAACGTCGAAGCCCAGGCACGCAGATCACCAGATATGGGACGAGAACGAGCACACGGCCAAGGAGCACCGAACGGCACATATTGAGCGAGCGTCAGGCACGCACGCCCGGGCGAGGGTTTCAGCCTAGAACTGCTCCTCTTCGGTCGAGCCGACCAGGGCCAGGGTGGAGGTGGCCCCACCGGACACCGCCTGGGTCACCAGGTCGAAGTAACCGGCACCGACCTCACGCTGGTGCTTGGTCGCGGTGTACCCCTCTTCCTCCATGGCGAACTCCCGATTCTGGAGCTCGACATAGGCGGTCATCCCGTTCTCTTCGTATCCGCGGGCCAGCTCGAACATCGATGCGTTCATGGCATGGAACCCCGCCAGGGTGATGAACTGGTAGCGGTAGCCCATGGTGCCCAATTCCTTTTGAAACCGGGCGATGGTCCCCTCGTCGAGATGGTGCGACCAGTTGAACGAGGGCGAGCAGTTGTAGGCCAGCATCTTGTCGGGATAGCGCTCGTGGATTCCCTCGGCGAAGCGTTCGGCCTCTTCGACATCGGGATGCGAAGTCTCGCACCAGATCAGGTCGGCGTACGGGGCGTAGGCCAGGCCGCGGGCAATGGCTTGCTCGATCCCCGCGTGGACCTCGTAGAAGCCCTCGGCGGTGCGGTTGCCGGTGAGGAATGGGCGATCGCGCTCGTCGACGGCGCTGGTCAAGAGGCGGGCGGCGTCGGCGTCGGTCCGGGCCACCAGCACGGTGGGGATGCCGAGCACGTCAGCGGCCAGCCGGGCGGCCACCAGGGTCCGGACAAACTGCGACGTGGGGACCAGGACCTTGCCGCCCAGGTGCCCGCACTTCTTCTCGGACGAGAGCTGGTCTTCGAAGTGCACGCCCGCGGCACCGGCCTCGATGAAGGCCTTCATCAGCTCGAAGGC
>DATDPT010000103.1:0-45669 GCA_035292605.1 Acidimicrobiia bacterium | reverse complement strand
CCGAGACAGCGGCACACCGCCGAGTCGGCCCCCGAGCCCCGGATCTGACAGTAGATGTCCTGGGACCGGGCGAAGTCGACGATGTCCTTGACCACCAGGAAGTAGCCGGGGAAGCCGAGACGCTCGATGATGTCCAGCTCGTGCTCGAGACGACGTCGGGCCCGGGGGTCGATCCCGTCCTCGCTCCCGGCGTAGACCTCCCGTGCCCCCTCCCAGGTGAGATAACGGAGATAGTCCATCTCGTCGCGGAAGTGGCCGGGCATGGGGAAGTCGGGGAGATTGGGCGCCACCAGCCCCAGATCGAAGGCGAGACGACGCCCCAACTCGCCGCTCCGGGCCACCGCACCCGGGTACCGGCTGAAACGTCGAGCCATCTCCAACGGGTGCTTGAGGTACCGCTCGTCGCTGGCGGGACGGAACCCGTCGGCGACGGCAAGGGTCCGTCTTCCCCCGATGGCGGCCAGCACCTCGGACAGGTCGGCGTCCCTCCGATCGTGATAGTGGGCCTGGTTGGTGGCCACGGCGGGCAGGGACAGCTTCTGGGCCACCTCCCACATCAGGTCGTTGCGAGGGTCGTCCTCGGGCATGCCATGATGCCACATCTCGAGATGGAGCCGGGTCCCGAACAGCTCCCGGAGACGCGAGGTCTCCCGAATCGTGGCCCCCAGGTCGTGACCGGCGGCTGCCTTGGGCACCGCCCCGGCGTGACATCCGGTCAAGACGTGGATGTCGGTGTTGTCCGCCGCCTCGGCCAGGTCCTCCCAGACGTAGATCGGGTGGTCCTTCTCCCCACGCATCTGGGCCCGGGTCACGAAACGGGAGAGACTCCGGTATCCGTCGGGGGACCCGGCGAGGAGGACGAGATGATCGGTCTCGGGAAGATTTGTGGGCTTGGCCCCGTGGGACCGGATGCTGCGCCCCCGTCGCAACCGCCCCTGTCCCCCTTTGCTCCGGGCATGACGGTGCTGGTCCCGCTCCTGGGCGGTGACCACCGGGTCCGACGGCCCGGACGGGTCGGGCTCGAGACCTATCTCCACACCGTAGATGACGGGAAGCCCGGTCTCCTTTGCCATCTGCCAGAACCGGGACACCCCGTAGAACCCATCGTGGTCGGTGACCGCCAGTGCCTCGTAGCCGAGATCGATGGCTCGCTCCACCAGATCCTCGGGGTGAGACGCCCCGTCGAGAAAGGAGAAGTTGGTGTGACAGTGCAGCTCGGCGTATCCGCTCACCTACCTCACTATATCGAACATATGTTCGATGTGAGACTGCGCTGAAGCCCGATACGCTGGGAGCATGAAGAACACATGGAGGCTCGCTAAGAGTGTTTTTCGCGATGATTCGACATCGGCGCCTCGATGGCTATGATTCCAATCGAAGCCCCTACGGGTAGGAATTTCGGTTCCGACTTGTGGGGGCTTCACTAATTCCCAGGCGGCTCACATCCACACGCCGGGTCCCCAGCTCAGCGCCCGCTCAACGAGAAGTGCATCCAGTCCTTGAGCGAGCTCCAATACCCACCCCAACCCCATCCAATGTCGGCGAATGCCTCGGTGACGACATCACCGGGCACGATCATGCCCACCTTCACCTGATCCCGGTCGACGTACACCGAGGCCAGCTCGGGGAGCACCAGGTCCCCCTTCTGGTAAGGGTTGTGGAAGGGATTGATGTCGATCCCGGTGCCAAAGGCATGCTGCGACCACGACGACGACCCCACGGCGGGTCGGCAAACGAAGGAGGTGGTGTCGTTCCAGTCCCCGGTGGGGTGGGCATCGATCTCCTCCTTGGTGATCACCCGCATCTGCTCGATGGGGAACCGGGCCTCGTACAGAAGGCGGAACACCTCGACCACTTCCTCGGCGAAGCCTTGGTTGACGATGATCTCCCCGGTGTGGAAGCGACCGTCGAATCCGTAGTGACTGACGGTCAGGTAGGACAGCTCATCAACTGTGACCGGGCACTCCGGCACCCAACTGGAGCGGGCCAGCACGTCGGGTGGAATAGGGGCGATGGTGAACTGAAACTCGTCGTCGGTGGGGGGCGGGAGGACGTCAGGGGTCTCCAACGCACGCGGGTCGAACTCGGGCGGTGTCGACTGCCCTTCGCCGTAACCATCGGGGCGTAGCGGCAACACCCGCGTCCCCATCCATTCCGGGCGGGCGAACGGATTGACAGTGGTGGTGGTGGCCGGGACCGTGGTCGTGGTCGGCGCCGACGTGGTAGTAGCCAGGGCAGCGGTGGTCGTGGTCTGAGCAGTTGATGAAGTGGAGGTTGCCGATGGCCCACCAATGACCGAACACGCCGTGACCAGCAACACCGTGGCCCCGAGCAAACCCCGTCGCACAAAAGGACCCTAACCAGGCTGACGAGACAAGCGACTGAGAGGCGTACGCTCCTGTCATGGCAGAGATCTCACAACCAATTCGCGACCTGCTCGCCACCGGCCCGCTGGGCCACGTCGTCACCATCGATCCCGATGGAACGCCACACGTCACCCTGGCGTGGGTGGGAGTGGACGGAGACGAACTGGTGTGGGCCACCTTCTTCGACCAATTCAAGATCGACTGCCTGCGCAGAGATCCACGAACCGCGATCTCGTTTCAGGCTCCCGAACACACCGGGGAGGGGCTCCATCCCTATCTGGTGGTGCAGGGCACTGCACGAATCGATGAAGGTGGGGCCCTGGAGGTGATGGATCGTCTGGCCGAGGCCTACATCGGCCCGGGAGCCATCTTCCCGAATCGGAACTTTCCCCCGGGTCTCGTCGTCCACGTCACAGTTGACCGGATCTACGGTCTCGGCCCCTGGATCGAGTCAGGCACGGACTGAGGATCGTCATGCCAACCGATCTGATCGCATTGACCGGAGTCACCGGCGCCGTTGGAGGACGAGTCGCCCACAATCTGGCCGCATTGGGTGCCTCGTTGCGTCTTGTGGCCCGAGACCCCGACCGTTGTCCCGACATTCTCGGGGCACAAGCTGTCCACGGCTCTGGCGATCGCCAACGGTGAGCTCGACGTGGTCAACGATGCGGTCGAGACCCTGACCGGTCATCCCGCACAGACCCTGGAGGACCTCCTTACCGCCCACCCCGAGAGCTACCAGAGGCAGCTCGAGTGACCTGGACCTCACAGATTGATCCCCTAGGCTGACAACTCGTGCCGATCATCGCCATCGAGTTCCTCGACTGGCTGGATCCTGAGAAGCTGATACAGACAGTGGGTCTGTTCGGGGTCTTCGCCGTCATCTTCGCCGAGTCCGGTCTCTTGATCGGGTTCTTCCTTCCCGGCGACTCGCTGCTGTTCACCGCCGGGTTCTTCGCATCAAAGCCCGAATCGATCCCCCAAGCTCTGCACCTCCCCTTCGTCCCGCTCCTGATCGGCTGTCTTCTCGCTGCGGTGATCGGCGATCAGGTCGGCTACGTATTCGGGCGCAAGGCCGGGCCCGCACTCTTCAACCGGCCCGACTCCCGTTTCTTCAAACAGGATTATGTAGATCGGGCCCATGGCTACTTCGATCGGTACGGGCCCAAGACGATCGTCCTCGCCAGGTTCATACCAATCGTGCGCACTTTTGCGCCGGTGGTGGCAGGGGTGGGGCGGATGGAATACAGGATCTTCTTCCGATTCAACGTGGTGGGCGGGGTGTTGTGGGCGCTCGGGATCACCACCCTCGGCTATTACCTGGGTCAGATCGATTTCGTGGCCCGGAACCTCGAGGTGACGATCATCATCATCGTGTTCATCTCGATCCTCCCGATGATCATCGAGATCTGGCGCGGGCGTCGAGAGCGGGCCGGGGTCAAGAGCTCAGATGAGCACGACCACCAGGGCACCAGTGCCGAAGGCGAGTAGCCAACTGGCCAGCGAGCCAACCAGTACATACTCGGGGTCGATAGCCGCCGGTTTCCCGCTGATCTCGGGAAAGCGAAGGATGCTCTTGGCCGCCACCACCAGACCGGCAGCTGCCGCCGCCCCTGCCAGCATCAGCACATATATCAGCAACCTCTCCAGGATCCCGATCCAGCGACCGGCCTGATTGTGACGGGGCGTTGTCTCCTGCCTGGTGAGACGGAGCACCTGTCTCACTACCCAGTTTGCAGGCACCGTGAGCAGAAGTCCTCCCAACGCGATCACTCCGAGATCAGTCCAGCTCACGGTGCCACCGGGAGCGGCGGTGAGCCGACATTCCTCGCCTCGACCAGGGCCAGGATCCCATGGGCCCCGGCACGGCGACTCACCGAGCTCTTGTTGAGCCCCAACCGCTTCGCCACCTCGGTCTGGGTAACGCCGTCCAAGAGGCCGATCGCGATCTCGATGTCCACCTCGTCCATGCCGCCGATCAAAGCATCCCGAAGTGACAGATATCCGTTGAACAACGGATCGAGGGCGGTCTCGCTGCGGACCGCGGTTCGCAAGAGTCGGGGGCGGCCTTTGGACGAGCGCTCGATCGACTCGATAGCGTCCCGTGCCCGCCACCAACAGGGCCCGTCCTGGCCGAACGGGGAACGAGCAGGGTCCTCAGCCACCAATTCGCCCCACCCGATCCCGATTCGCAGCCTGTTGAGAGCCGAGGCTCGAAGGTGAAGTTGAAGCGAGGCTTCCAGGGCCTGGCCCATCGTCGGGTAGCGAGCCTGAAACTCGTCTCCAATGGTGAAGGTGGGGTCGCCCCCGACCAAACGGTGGACGTCGGCGAACACTTTGAACATCTGCCGTTGCAATTCGGCGCGGTCCTGCGATCGACGCGACCCAACCAGATCGCCGATCAAGGCGGCTACCGAGGAGGTCGGTTGCAACATGGATGCAACTCTAGCAGATGATGCACTATATGCGCAACAGGGTTGGCACCGAGGCACAACAAGGAGCTTCGGTGCGCAACCGCTGCAACACGGATCGCTCCTGGCTCAGGACGCGGCCAACACCGAATTGACCGCAAACTCGCCTTCCGCATAGGCCATCTCCACCGCCCTCGCCGCCGCCTTGAGATCGGCTTCGGCTTGACGAATCAGGGCCAGGGATTCCGCGCCTGCCGCAATCGTGACCGAGGCGACTTCCGCCGCCATCGATGCCTTGGCGTCAGACTTGGCGCGGCGCACCGCGGTGAGAACCTCGCTGGTGATGCGGAACACGGCCGGGTCGCCGATGTGCGCTTCGAGCTCGGTCACCGACGGCCAGGGCGCCCGATGCACCGACCCCTCCCGCCACCACGACCACACCTCCTCGCAGACGAAGGGGAGAAACGGGGCGAACAGCCGGAGATAGGTGCCGAGCGCAAGCTGCAAGGCGGCATGAGCGGAGGCTCCCGCCGCGGCCCCATCGTAGGCCCGGCCCTTGACCAGCTCCAGATAGTCGTCGGTCCAGGTCCAGAACGACTTCTCGGCGATCTCGAGGGCCCGGGCGTAGTCGTACCGGTCGAAGGCGGCGGTCGACTGAGCCACCACCTCGGAGAGAGCGGCCAGCATCGAGCGGTCGAGCGGCTCGGTGATGGCAGCGACATCCACGTCGTCGGCAAACCCGAGGGCGAAACGGGCCGCATTCAGGATCTTCAAAGCCAGACGGCGCCCGATCTTCATCACCCCGAAGTCGACCGCAGTGTCGGTCCCGGGCCGGCCGTTGCAGGCCCAATAGCGGACCGCCTCCGCGCCGTACTCCTCGATCAGAGGAATCGGGGTCACCACGTTGCCCCTCGACTTCGACATCTTCTTGCGCTCGGGGTCGAGGATCCACCCGTTGATGGCAGCGTGAGCCCAAGGGGGCACCCCATGTTCATAGTGGGAGCGAAGGAGGGTGGCGAACAGCCAGGTTCGGATGATCTCCGGGCCCTGGGGACGCACATCCATGGGAAACACCCGACCGAAGAGATCCGGGTCATCATCCCAATGCCCGGCAATCTGGGGTGTGAGCGAAGACGTGGCCCAGGTGTCCATCACATCGGGGTCGCCGGCGAAGCCGCCGGGGACGCCGCGCTGGGATTCCTCGTACCCGGGTGGGACATCGGTGGTGGGGTCGACCGGAAGCGCCCCCTCCGCTGGCAGGATCGGGTTCTCGAAGTCGAGGTCACCCTGGTCGTCGACGGGATACCAAACCGGAAGCGAGACTCCGAAGAACCGCTGGCGGGAGATCAACCAATCGCCGTTGAGCCCTTCCACCCAGTGCTTGTAGCGGGCTCCCATGAAATCGGGGATCCAATCCACCTCCCCGCCCCTTGCCAGGAGTGCCCGGCGGAGATCCTCGTCCCGACCGCCGTTGCGAATGTACCACTGGCGGCTGGAGACGATCTCGAGGGGACGATCACCCTTCTCGAAGAACTTGACTGGGTGGGTGATCGCCCGCGGCTCGCCGTCGAGATCCCCGGACTCTGCGAGGAGCTCAGCCATCTTGCGCTGCGCCTGGCCGGGGTACAACCCGGCGATCTGGGCATAGGCGGCCCTTCCGGCGTCCGATTCGATCCACTCCGGGGTGTCTTCGCGGAGCCGCCCGCTTTGTTGGATGACGGCTCTCGTCGCTAGGTCGAGCTCACGCCACCAGGTGACGTCGGAAGTGTCGCCCCAGGTGCAAATCATGGCGATCCCACTCCCCTTCTCGGGGTCGGCCAGCTCATGGGCGACCACCGGGAGCTCGACGCCGAACAAAGGCGAGGTGACCACGGTGCCGAACAGCGGTTGGTAACGAAGGTCGTCGGGGTGGGCCACCAGCGCGACACAGGCGCACACCAGCTCGGGCCGGGTGGTCTCGATGAAAACCGCGTCACCACTCGGCCGGTGGAAGGCGATGCGGTGATAGGACCCCGGGCGCTCCCGATCCTCGAGCTCGGCCTGGGCCACCGCCGACTTGAAGTCGACATCCCAGAGCACCGGGGCTTCCTGGGAGTAGGCCTCGCCACGCCGCAGGTTGCGCAGGAACGCCTTCTGACTGGTCCGCTGGCAATGCTCGTCGATGGTGGCGTAGCTCTGGGTCCAGTCCACCGACAGGCCGAGAGTCCGCCACAGGTGCTCGAACACCTTCTCGTCCTCGGCGGTCAGACCGTGGCAGAGCTCGATGAAGTTTCGGCGGCTGATCGACATGGGCGGTTCCGGGGGCTCCGTCGGCGGGATGAAATCGGGGTCGTAGAGGAGAGTCGGGTCACATCGGACCCCGTAGTAATTCTGCACCCGACGCTCGGTGGGCAGCCCGTTGTCATCCCACCCCATGGGGTAGAAGACCTCCATCCCCTTCATCCGTTGGTAGCGGGCAATGGCATCGGTCTGGACGTAGCCGAAAACCGACCCCATGTGCAGCGAGCCGGACACCGTGGGTGGAGGAGTGTCGATGGCGAAGATCTGCTCCCGAGCCCGGGAACGGTCGAAACGATAGGTGCCTTCGGATTCCCAGCGCTCCATCCATTTCTCCTCGATGCCCTCGAGAGCCGGCTTGTCAGGGACGGTTCGCGCCATTGGAGCGTGAAGGGTAACGGTGGTCCCGAAGGAAACCTCTCTTGCGGCTTCCGCATCTGCATGGTTAGGCTCTCTCCACATGAACCGGCTTTTCGCCTACGCCCATCATCACCACCACCCGTCACGGGTCGGCTGATAGTGGGCGCATAGCGAAAGCAACAAGCAACCCCCACGCCGGCCCCAGCGGTCGGCGTTTCTCGTTCACGGGCAAACCCACCGCAGCAGACGGCGGGAAAGAGCCCACATGACTTCCCTCGAAAACGAACAGGTAATCCACCTCGCGGTGCCCAAGGGGTGGATCGAGCCCGGGGTGACCACCCTGCTCGCCGCGGCCGGCATGGAGCTGCGCGCCGGGCCCCGCGGCTATCGCCCGGTGCTCTCGGTGCCCGGTTACGAGGTCAAGATGCTCAAGCCGCAGAACATCGTGGAGATGCTGGCGGCAGGTTCTCGCGATGCCGGGTTCGCCGGCGCCGATTGGGTTGCGGAGAAGTCCGCCGACCTGGTCGAGCTGCTCGACACCGGTCTCGACCCGGTCCGGATGGTGGCGGCGGCGCCCGAGTCGCTCCTCGTCAACGGCGCTCTGCCTTCGAGCCACCTGGTTGTCGCCGGCGAGTACGAGCGTCTCACCCGAAGCTGGATCGCCAAACAGGGACTGGATGCGAGCTTCGTCCACTCCTATGGCGCCACCGAGGTCTTCCCCCCCGAGGACGCCGACGTGATCGTCGATATCAGCGCCACCGGAGAGACGCTCGCCGCCAACGGCCTCGTGGTGGTCGATGAGTTGCTGCGCTCCTCGACCCGTCTCTACGCCAGCCCGGAGGCGCTCGACTCCCCGGCCAAGAAGACCGCCATCGACGGCCTGGTTCTCAGTCTTCGCTCGGTGATCGAGGCCCGGGACCGGGCCATGGTCGAGCTCAACGTCTCCCGGGAGGATCTGGACTCTGTGATCGCGATCCTGCCCTCGATGCGAGAACCAACCATCGCCTCGCTCCACGGTGGCGATGGCCTCGCGGTGAAGGCGGCGGTTCCCCGATCCGACCTCCCGACCCTGATCCCGTTGCTCAAGGAACGGGGAGCCACCGACATCGCCGTCTCGCGCCTGGAGCAGATCGTCCCATGAGCCGCCCTGCCAGCTACATCCCGCAAGGGTTCACTGTCCCCATCGACCTGGATCTGTCCAAGAACGAGGGAGATACCCGCGCCGAGGAGCTGCTCGCCTCGCTCCCCGATCCACAGCGGGCAGTGAGCCGCTACCCAGACACCTCCTCCCTCCGAGCAGGGCTGGCACGCCTCCACGGATTGCCCGAAGACTCGGTCCTGGTGAGCGCCGGCGGGGACGACGCCCTCTTCCGTTGCTTCCTGGCACGGGTCGGTCCCGGGCGCCAGGTGGTGTCCACCCGCCCCACCTTCGAGATGATCCCCCGCTACACCGAGCAACGGGGCGCAGAGCTGATCGAGATTCCCTGGTGGGCAGGCGCCTTTCCCACCGAAGACCTGATCGCGTCGATCAACGGGCAAACCGATGCCGTCTTCGTCGTCTCCCCCAACAACCCAACCGGGGCGGTGGCCACCGAGGCCGACCTGCGCAAGGTCGCCGCCGAGGCTCCGCTGCTGGTCCTCGACGCCGCCTACACCGAGTTCGCCACCGAGGACCTCACCCAGGCAGCCCTCGAGCTCGGCAACGTCGTGGTGATCAGAACCATGTCCAAGGCCTACGGGCTGGCCGGGCTCCGAGTCGGCTATCTCCTCGGCCCACCGAACTTGGTGAAAGAGGTCGCCTCGTACGGCAACCCCTATCCGGTCGCAGCCTTGTCGGCCGCCCTGGCACTGGAACGCTTGAAACGACCGCTATCCGAGCTCACTGAATTCGTGGAGGAGGTGAGACGGGAACGAGTCGATCTGACCGCCATCCTGACCGATCTCGGCACCAGGCCCTTCGCTTCGGAGGCCAACTTCGTGCTCACCGAGTGTGACGATGCCTCATGGCTGATGTCAGCCTCCGCATCCCTTGGGGTGGGGCTTCGTTGGTTCCCGCAACGACCGGGCCTGGAGACAATGGTGCGGATAACGCTCCCCGGGAATCCGGCCGACTTCGGGCGGTTGGCCAACACCCTGGAGGCGGCGCTCGCCCCACAGGCGATCATCTTCGACATGGACGGTGTGCTCGCCGATGTCAGCCGGTCACAGACCATGGCCATCATCGAGACGGCGAGCAGCTTTGGCGTCGAAATCAGTCTCGCCGACATCCAGAGGGCCAAGGCGGCGGGCAACGCCAACGACGATTGGGTGCTGGCCAGGGGCCTGTGCCTGGAGCAGGGGATCGAGGCGCCACTCGCCGAGGTGAGGGACCGTTTCGAGGCCCTCTATCAGGGGACCGAAGGCTCTCCCGGGCTCAAGGTCCACGAGGCCTGCACCGTCGATCCAGTCACCTGGTCCCGATGGGCCGAATCCCAGCCACTGGCCGTCGTCACCGGCCGCCCCCGACCAGACGCCGAGGAGTTCCTGGAACGGTTTGGCCTCTGGGACGGGATTTCGGCGCTGGTAACCCGTGAGGACGCCCCCCTCAAGCCCGACTCGGCACCGGTGGGCTTGGCATTGGAGCTACTTGGGGTGAGCCGGGCCTGGATGCTCGGTGACACTCCCGATGACCTCCAAGCTGCGAGGGCGGCGGGGGTGGTCCCGATCGGAGTCGTTGCCCCTGGCGACGACCCGCAACGGGCCCGGGAGAGCCTCCGCAACTCGGCGCGCATCCTCGACAACACCAACGACCTGGAGGGCCTGTTGCCATGACACGAATAGCAGAGATCACGAGGGAGACCTCGGAGACCAACATCGAATGCCGGCTCGACCTCGACGGCTCCGGGCGATTCGAGATCAAGACCGGGCTCGGGTTTCTCGACCACATGATCACCGCCCTGGCCAAGCATGGGCGCTTCGACCTGGATCTGGTGGCTGGCGGAGACACCCACATCGACGACCACCACACGGTCGAAGACTGTGCCATCGTCCTCGGAAAGGCGATCAACCAAGCCCTCGGTGATCGGGCCGGGATCAACCGGTTCGGCTCTTCCTATGCCCCCCTCGACGAGTCGCTGTCACGTGCCGTCGTCGATCTCTCGGGGCGGCCCTGGCCGGAGATCCAGCTCAGCCTGACCCGGGACACGATCGGAGACGTGGCCGCCGAGAACCTGACCCACTTCCTCCGCTCGCTGGCGATGGAAGCCCGCATGTCTCTTCATGTCGACGTGATCCGGGGAGACAACGACCATCACAAAGCCGAATCTGCCTTCAAGGCGGTGGCGATCGCCCTGCGCGCTGCGGTGACAGTGAACGGAGACGACGTCCCCAGCACCAAAGGGTCATTGGTTTGAGACAGGTCGTAGTGGTCCCCACCGGAACCGCCAACACCGCATCTGTGATCGCCGCCTTCAGACGTCTCGATGCCGATCCGGTCCTCGCCGTCAACCCCAAGGCAGTCGAGGAGGCAGATCGGGTGGTTCTCCCGGGCGTGGGCGCCTTCGCCCCTGCGATCAACCGCATCGACCAACTGGGGATGCGTGAGGCCCTGACCACCCGCATCAAGAGCGACCGACCCACCCTGGCGATTTGTCTCGGGATGCAACTCCTGTGCGCATCCAGCGAGGAGAACCCGGATTCAACCGGTCTCGGGATCGTTCCCGAGATCGTGACCCGGTTCGCCGGTGATCTCAGGGTTCCCCAACTCGGGTGGAACATGGTCGAACCTGAGGGATCGACATCGCTGGAAGCGGGGTGGGCCTACTTCGCCAACTCCTACAAGATCCCCCGGCTCCCGGAGAGCTGGTCGGGGGCAACCACTGACTACGGGGGGAGCTTCGTGTCGGCGATGGAGCGAGGGGCGATCCTGGCCTGTCAGTTCCACCCCGAGCTTTCCGGAGCTTGGGGATCCAATCTGCTTCGGCGCTGGCTCTGGAAGGAGGCCTGATGCTGGCGGCACGGGTCATTCCCTGTCTCGACATCAAGGACGGCCGGGTGGTGAAGGGTGTCCGGTTTCAGTCGCTCCGGGACGCCGGAGACCCGGTGGAGAACGCCGCCGCCTACGAGGAGCAGGGGGCAGACGAGATCATCCTCCTCGATGTCTCGGCCACGCCCGAGGGCAGGGGCAACGCGGTGGAGACGGTGCGCGCCGTGCGCTCGGTCCTCTCCATCCCGCTGACTGTTGGAGGCGGTGTCCGGCGTGAGTCCGACGCCGGGCGCCTCCTCGACGCCGGGGCTGACAAGGTGGGCGTGAACACCGCAGCGGTGAGCCGGCCCGATCTGGTGGCCGAGATCGCCTCCCGATTCGGGTCCCAATGCACCGTCCTCGCGGTGGATGCGGCGGCCCGGGTCGGTGACCCACCCGAAATTGGGACGGAGAGGGGTCATATACGGACCTCTGGCTCCCAATTACGGAGTCGTTGGGAGGTCGTGGTGCAGAGCGGATCCAATCGCACCGGTCTCGACGTCGTGGAGTGGTGCCGCAAGGCCACGGCACTGGGAGCAGGCGAGATCCTGCTCACCAGTTGGGACCGTGACGGGACCCGGGACGGTTACGACGTGGACCTGATCACGGCCGTTGCCGACGCGGTCACGGTGCCGGTGATTGCCTCCGGGGGCGCGGCCCGCTCCGAGCACCTGGTGGCAGCGCTCCGTGCCGGTGCCTCCGCCGCCCTGATCGCCTCGATCCTCCACGATGGCGACACCACTGTCGCCGACCTCAAGCTCGGGTTGAGCCGAGCCGGGATCACGGTCCGACGATGATCATCCCCTCCATCGACATCTCACGCGGCCAGGCGGTCCAGTTGGTAGAGGGAGAGACCCTCGCCCTCGAAGCCGGCGACCCCTTCCCCCTCATGGAGCGCTTCTCGGTGGCGGGCGAGGTAGCCGTCATCGATATCGATGCCGCCCGCGCCGAGGGTCAGAACCGGGACCTGATCGCCGAGCTTTGCCGCCGGGGACGAGCCCGGGTCGGAGGCGGCATCCGCGATCTCGAGACTGCAAGACAATGGCTCGACCTCGGCGCCGAGAAGATCATCATCGGGACCGCGGCCACCCCTCGGTTTCTCTCCTCACTTCCCAGGGCTCGGGTCATCGTGGCGCTCGACTCCCGCGACAGCGACGTGCTCAGCCACGGCTGGCGTCGATCCACGGGCCAGCGCCTCCTCGATCGGATAGCCGAGCTGAACGGTCTCTGCGACGGCTTCCTGATCACCTTCGTCGAGCGCGAAGGACAACTCCAGGGAACCGACCTCGACCGGGCCCAGCAGGTGATCGCAGCCGCCGGTGAGGCCCGAGTGACGATCGCCGGTGGCATCAGCACCGTCGAAGAGGTGGCGGCGCTGGATCGTCTCGGAGCCGACGCACAGGTCGGGATGGCCCTCTATACGGGCGCAATGGACCTGGCAGACGCCATAACCGCTCCCCTGGTCTCGGATCGCGCGGACCGGCTGTGGCCCACCGTCGTCGTCGACGAGGCAGGGGTCGCT
The DNA here is from genome assembly GCA_035292605.1 of Acidimicrobiia bacterium. Classification (GTDB taxonomy): domain Bacteria; phylum Actinomycetota; class Acidimicrobiia; order Spongiisociales; family ZC4RG35; genus JALYNX01. Next base: position 32,730 of record DATDPT010000103.1, on the reverse strand, counting down.
CTCGGCCTGGTCTGGTCGAGTCAGGAGAGTGTTCGTCAGGCCGTCGAGACCAAAAGGGGCGTATATCAGAGCCGGTCGCGGGGGGTCTGGGTCAAGGGCGAGACCTCGGGTGCGGTGCAGGAGCTGCTCCGAGTCGACGCCGATTGCGATCGTGACGCCCTTCGCTTCACCGTTCGCCAACACGGTCCCGGGTTCTGTCACACCGGGGCCCGGACCTGTTGGGGCGCCGACCATGGGCTCGGTCGTCTCCAACGACGCATTCTCGCCCCGGTGCAGGACCCTGCCTCCAACACCCAAACACTGCTCGGCGACCCGGTTCTCCTCGCTGCCAAGATCCGCGAGGAGGCCGACGAGCTGGCCGAAACCGGTGATCGGGAACGGGTGGTGGCCGAGGCGGCGGATCTTCTCTACTTCTTGTTGGTAAAAACAGCAGCCGCCGGTGTAGGCCTGGACGAGATCGAGACCGAGCTCGATCGCCGGGAAAAGCGGGTGACCCGGCGTCCCATGACGGCCAAGGAAACTCGATGAGACACCTCCGCCGTGCAGACCCGGGGACTGTCCCCATCGTCCGTCGACCGGTCGAGTTGGCGACGATCGGCGAAGCCGCCGCCATCGTCGAAGAGGTCCGTATCGGCGGCGAGCGCGCCTTGCGCCGCCACGCCGAGAGGTTGGGCGACCTGGAACCCGGGGACGAGATCGTCCTCGACCGGAGCCGGATCGAGCAGACCCTGGATTCTCTTCCCGGCGAGGCACGGGGTGTCCTGGAACGGGTGGCCGGACGGATCCGGTCCTTCGCCCAAGCCCAGCGTCAGTCCCTGAAGGACGTCGACATCGAGGTCAGCGGGGGACGTGCCGGTCATCGGTGGATCCCGGTGTCATCTGCCGGGGCCTACGCCCCAGGCGGGCGCTACCCGCTCCCCTCGTCGGTTCTGATGACCGCGATCCCGGCGCGGGTGGCCGGTGTCGAGTCGGTTTGGGTGGCTTCGCCCCGGCCGACACCGGTCACCGTGGCAGCGGCCGCGATTGCCGGTGCCGACGGGCTCCTGGCGGTCGGGGGGGCCCAGGCAATTGCCGCCCTTGCCTTCGGGACCCTGACCCCTGCCTGCGACCTGGTCGTCGGCCCGGGCAATCGATGGGTGACTGCGGCCAAAAAGTACCTCTACGGCGAGATCGGGATCGACGGTCTGGCCGGGCCGAGTGAGATCCTCCTCATCGCCGACGAATCGGCCGATCCCGAGTTGGTGAGCGCCGACCTGCTCGCCCAGGCGGAGCACGACGATGACGCGGTGCCGATGCTGATCACCACCAGCCAGACCCTGGCTGATGAGGTGGAGGGCATCATCGAACGCCAGCTGTCCGATCTCCCCACCTCCGAGACCGCGTCACGGGCGCTGGAAAACGGGTTTTGCCTGGTTGTGGCGTCTCGCCAAGAGGCGGCCTCGATCTCGAACCGGATCGCCCCGGAGCATCTCGCCCTCCATGTCGACGACCCCTCGCAACTCGTCGAGGAACTTCGCTCGTACGGTTCGCTGTTCGTGGGAAGTGGCACCGCCGAAGCTTTTGCCGACTACGGGGTGGGGCCGAATCACGTCCTGCCCACGGGAGGGGGCGCCCGCTACCAATCAGGCCTATCTGTCTTCACCTTTCTGAGGTCCCCAACCTGGATGGCGCTCGATGATGCCGGGCCTCTCGTGGATGACACGATGCTGTTGGCTCGTCTCGAAGGTCTCGAAGCTCACGCCCGGGCCGCTCAGATCAGACGGCCAACTTGACCGGGCCGTTCACCCGGTCTTGGCCTGCCACCCCTGAAGCAGCGCATCAACCAGCTCCTCCTCCCACCCTTCGTCGACGCCCCGCAGCGGTTGCATGATCTTGAGGAGAATCACGGGCCCGGTGATCATGTCCACCGCCAATTGCACGTCGAGATCAGGCCGCAAGGTGCCGACCTCCATGGCACGGCGGACTACCTGGGCGATGAGGGCGCGCCGGGGAAGGATCACGGCGTTGGCGTAATGCCGTCCCACGTCGGTGCCAGAAGCCACCTCGCCGACGAGCCAGGGGAAGATGCTCCCGCCTCTCGCATCGTTCATGAAGGCACGCAGCCGTGCGAGCAGGGTGATCAGATCGGTCCGAATGTCGTCGGTCACGGGCACTTCCACCGATGCGACCAAGCTGGCGATGGCGTCGATCACCATTTCTTCCTTGGAGCTCCAGCGTCGGTAGATCGTGGCCTTGCCCACCCCGGCGCGGGCGGCCACCACGTCCATGCTCAGGGCGCCGAGCCCGACCTCGTCGAGCACCGCCAGCATAGCTTGGACGACGGCGGCTTCGACGGATACGTCGCGGGGCCGTCCCAGCTTCCGCTCAGTGGGCGTCATCGACTCGGATGGTCCCCGTTTGCGCCCACTCTGGAGGTCGAGCGGGGAGGAACAGGTACGTGATCAGGGCTCCGAGGAGCACCACTCCGGCAGCGACCCAGACCGCCACCTCCATGCCGCCGATGAAGGCAGCTGAAGCGCTGTCGACCAGCCGCGCCCCGGCTTCGCCGATCTGGGAAGCCACCGCCACGGCCCCGCCGATCGAGTTTCCGGCTATCTGAGCCGCCTCACCGGGCAGGTTGGCCACGACTGGAGCCATCGCGGCCGAGTAGGACGAGGCCAGGATGCTCCCCAGAATGGCGACACCGAGGGCGCCGCCGATCTGACGGGTGGTGTCATTCATCGCTGAGCCCACTCCGGCCTTGGCGAGAGGAAGCGAGCCCATGATCGACTCGGTGGCCGGCGCCATCGCAGTCCCCATGCCGGCGCCGAGGATTGCCAGTGCGATGGCCACCCTTCCGTAACCGGTGTCGACCGTGATCGATGCCAATGTCGACATGGCAACGCCGACTATGACCAAACCGGTGGTCACGACGCGCTTGGTCCCGAACCGCTCCGCGAACCGGGCCGAGAGCGGCGCCGCCACGATCATGGTGGCCACCGGCATGACTCGGAAGCCGGCCTCCAACGGGCTGAACCCGAGCACGAACTGGAGGTACTGGGTGTTCAGGAACACGGTGCCGAACATGGCAAAGAACACCAATGTGATGGCAACGCTCGCCGCGCTGAACCTCGGGTTTTCGAAGAAGGACAGCTGCAGCATCGGATGCTCGGTGCGCGTCTCCCACCAAAGGAAGACTGCGATCAACACCGCGGCCAGGCCGAACATGGTCATGACCAATGGATCGGTCCAACCCCGCGACGGAGCCTCGATGATGGCGTAGACCAAGGAGACCAGGCCCGCGATCGACAACACCGCCCCCAGCGGGTCGAGTGGGGTGGCGTCGGGATCCTTCGATTCGGGCACCAGCACCGCCCCCGCCCCGATGGCAACGGTCACCACCAAGACATTGATCAGGAAGATCGAGCCCCACCAGAAGTTCTCGAGCAGCCAGCCACCGAGCACCGGGCCCAGGATGATCCCGAGACCGGCCACCGCGGCCCAGGCAGCGATGGCGCGGCCCCGCTCCGGGCCTTTGAAGACGTTGGTGATGATGGAGAGGGTGGCGGGCATGATCAGGGCCCCACCGATCCCCATGACCGAACGAGCGGCGATGAGGGTGTTGGCCGAATCGGCAAAGGCCGCTGCAATCGAGCTCAGCCCGAACACCACCAGGCCGACGTTGAGTGCCAGCTTGCGCCCGAATCGGTCACCCAAGGCACCCATCGTGAGCAAGAGACCGGCGAAAACCAGGACATAGGAATCGACCATCCATTGCAGCTGACTGGCCGAAGCTCCCAGTTCCCGCACCAACGTGGGTAGGGCCACGTTGAGGATGGTGTTGTCCAGCCCGATGATGACGAGGCTGAGCGAGAGCACGAAGAGTGTCGCCCACCGCCTCCGATAGATCGTCTCCGAGTCCACTCCTGCTCCTTCGACTTACGAAACTGGACGGTATCGTAATCGGGATTCGAGGATGTGGATTCAGGCAGGGACGGAAGCCGTCTCGGCCTCCTCCGGCGTTGCCCTGGTGAACCGCTTCTTCAGATCGTCGAACAACCCGTAAACAGCGGGGATCACAAACAGCGTCAGCAGAGTGGAGCTGAACAGGCCACCAATCACCACCGTGGCCAGGCTGGCCGATAGCAACGCACCCTCGCTCAGACCCAGGGCCAGCGGGGTCAGGGCAAGGATGGTGACAATCGCCGTCATCAGGATCGGCCGCAAACGGGTTTCGGCCCCCAGCTTCAGGGCGTCGATCGTGCTCAACCCATCCTCCCGGCGGAGCCGTTCCACGAACTCGAGCATGACGATGGCGTTGGTGACGACGATTCCGATCAGCATCAGCAAACCGAGCATCGACGGGAGGCCGAGCTCCCGTCCGGTGACGGCGAGAGCGGGGAACGCGCCGACTGCCGCCAGCGGCAGGGTCAACAAAATGACGAACGGAGTGACCAGACTGCCGAAGGTGGCGACCATCGAGAGGTAGACCAGGCCTACCGCGATCACCATCGCGGTCAGGATCCCCTGGAAGCTCTCCTGTTGAACCTCGCCCTGGCCGCCGAGGCCTGCTTCCACCCCTGGCGGAAGGACCAACTCATCCAACGCCGCCGACACCTCGAGGTTGACCGCGCCGAAGTTGGGGTCGGTTATCACAGCCGACACCTCGGCAGATCTGTTGCCATCGAAGTGAGTGACCGCAATCGGGCTCGAACCCTGGGTCACCGAGGCAACATCACCAAGGACCAGCCCTGGTCCAAGTGGCAAAGAGGCGAGAGCCTCCGGTGAGGCGATCGCATCCGGTTCGGTCTCCAATATCACCGAGGTCTCGCTCCCGTCGATCATGATGGCGGTCACGGGAATCGGGGTGAGAAAGCCCCTCACTGCTGCCGCCAATGCGGCGGCGTTGAGACCGGCACCGCTGGCGGCGCCCTGATCGACAGCCACGACTATCTCCGGGCGCTCCCCGAGGATGTTCGATTGGATCTCGGAGATCCCGGAGATCGACCCGAGCGCCTCCTGGACGACGGCGGCACCATCCTCCACCTCGGCGAACGAAGGGCCGGTGACGTTCACGGCCAGGGAGCCGCCTCCGAACTCGGCCGAATCGCTCTGCTCGGACACCGATCCACTCAGGCCCGAGGCAGGGATCAGGGCTTCGATGCTGCTGGTGAGGGAATCGATATCGGCATCTTCTCCCAGGTCGAGGGTGATCGTGGCGCTGCTCGAGCCGCCACTCCCCCCGCCGATGAGTGCCGCGATCGGGTTGTCGGTTCCGGTCCCGACCACCGTCGACACCCGATCGACACCGTCCAGATCGAGCAATCCGGTCTCCACCACGGCCACCTGGTCGGACATGGCGGCCAGGGTGGTGCCGGGGGCACCGGTCAGGCTGACCGAGATCGTGCTCGCTTCGCCGGTGGGGAACAAGGTGACCGGGACCGTCGCCAGGGATGCAAGCGATGCGACGAGCAGGAAGAAGGCGAGCCCGATCGTGATCCAGCGGTGCCGGAGCGCCCAGTCGAGCGGGCGTCGGTAGACACGGCGAAGCGCATTGTCATCCGCACCCAGTTCCTCGATCTCTCCGGGGGCCCGATGGGAACGCTTGAGGAAGGTGATCGCCAGGACTGGGACCACGGTCACGGCCACGATGAGGCTGGCGAGAAGGGCGAAAGTGACGGTGAGGGCGAAACCGACGAACACCTGGCCAACCAGCCCTCCGATGAAGGCGAGCGGCAAGAAGACTGCGACCGTCGTGATGGTGCTGGCAGTGATGGCCGGAACCATCTGGGTGGTCCCCTTCAGGACCGCCTCGCTGCGCTCATAGCCACTGTCCAACAGGCGGTGGATGTTCTCCAGCACCACGATGGCATCGTCGATCACCCTCCCGATGGCGACGGACAGCGCCCCGAGAGTCAGGATGTTGAGCGTGATGTTGTCGGCCCTCATCAGGGTGAAGGCAACCAACAAGGAGAGCGGGATCGACACACCTGAGACCAGGGTGCCTCGGAAACTCCTCAGGAACAGGAGAATCATCAACACCGCCAGCACGCCGCCAATCACCGCGTCGCGAGTGAGCTCGCTCACCGAGTTCTGGATCTCGGGGGCTTGGTTGACCACCTCGGTGACGGTGACTCCAGCTGTCTCCGGCACCCCGGCTATGGCATCCTTCACCGCGGTCACGGTTTCCACGGTGTTCTCGCCCTGGGCCTTGATCACTTCCACCGACATGGCGGGCTGGCCGACGAGACGACTGATCGTGGAGCCGGCGCCATCTTCGGTCAGGGAGATCGCGGCGACCTGGGAAAGAGGCACGGCAGAGGACCCGGGAGCCGCGCCGGTGATCAGCAGATCCTCCAATGCCGCGACCCCGTCGGTTGCAGCGACCACTCTCACCGGGAGCTGAAAACCCGATGCGGAGACACTGCCCACGGGCAGCGAGAGGTCTGCTGACTGCAGCGCGGCAGCAACGCTTGCCATGGAGACTCCGGCTTCGGCCATGAGCGCCGGATCGAGAACGACCGAGATCACGAGATTGCTTCCACCTGCCACCCGAACGTCTGCCACCTCCGACAGCCGATCGATGACCGGAACCAGGCTCGAAGTCACGTAGTCCTCGAGGACCGCCTCGCTCGAACCGGAAACGGCCACCGAGTACACCGGGAAGGCGTCGAGTGAGATCCGTTGGATCTGAACCTCCGAATCCTCGGGAAGCCCCAGGGCCGACACTTTCTCCCGAACCTCGGTCAAAACCGCGTCCATGTCGGTCCCGAACTCGTAGGAGGCCGAGACGATGACAACCCCCTCGAGACTGGTCGACTGCACATGTTCGAGGTTGCTGGTCGAGAGGAACGCCCCTTCGATGGGGGCGGCGACGTCGTCGGCCACTGCGTTCGGCCCGGCCCCGGGGAGGGTGGCGGTGACCACCAGGTTCGGAATCTCGAACGAGGGAAACAGCTCCTGGTTGAGCTGACCGACCGAATAGAGGCCGGCTCCCACGAGCATGACGACGATGAGAAGGGTGACGGTGCGGAAACGCAACGACAGTCGGGCGAGGCGGGTCAAGTGAGCTCCGGTGGTCGAGGAAGAGGGCCACAAAGTAGTCTGTCACTGTCATTTGTCAATTCATGACAGTTGACAGTCACTGACGCATGGGTACTGTGTCCGCCATGACCGCAATTGCGTCGAGCTCCGGGCTGCGAGAGCGGAAGAAGCAGGAGACTCGCGACCAACTCGTCGACGCCGCCTTCAGGCTCTTCTCCGAGCGGGGCTTCGATGATGTCTCTGCGGCGGAGATCGCGGCCTCGGTTGGCGTGTCGGAACGCACCTTCTTTCGCTATTTCGCGGCCAAGGAGGACGTGATCTTCCCCGATGCCGGTGAGAAGCTGAGCCACATCCGGCAACTGGTGGCGGTGCTTCCCCCCGAGCTGTCGTTGGTGGACGGGGTGCGACGTGCGTTGGTCGCTATGTCCGAGGAGTACAAGGAGTCGAAAGAGGTAATGCTCCAACGCGCCCAGTTGGTGGCGATGACCCCCTCCTTGCGGGTCCACATCATGCAACGGGAACAGGAATGGGTGGAGGAGTTCGCGATCGCCATCGCACCCCGGATGAACCTGGATCAGGCCAACGACCTTCGGCCGGAGCTGGCTGCGGCCATGATCGTCACCGCTTTCCGTGTGGTCCTCGGCAGGTGGCTTCGATCCGGTGGAGAGGGTGACATGCCGACCATGCTCGACCAGGCGTTGGCGTTCATCGGGAGCGGCCTGGGTGCCGACGGCACCTGAGCTCGAAACCAATCAGCGCGGCTCCACCGAGTTGAGCGTCCGGCGCTCCTCGAGGAAGCGTCGCTCCGCCTGATTGGCCACCAGGGCCAGCGCCTCTCCGTAGGCAGCGTCGGCCGCGACGACCTCGCCCAGGCGTCGCAACAGCTCGGCCCTGGTGGCGTGATAGAGGTGGTATCCGTCGAGATCCAGACCGTCGACTTGGGCCAGCCCTGCCGCCGCCCCTTCCACCTCCGCCACCGCCACCGCCCGGTTGAGAGCCACCACGGGTGTGGGAGCCAGGCTCATCAGCTGGTCGTAGAGCTGGAGAATCTGGCCCCAATCGGTTTCCTCGGCCGTCGGCGAGTCGCTGTGCACCGCAGCGACGGCAGCCTGGATCTGGAACGGTCCGGGACGGTTCCGCCGCAGGCAGGCTCGCACCAGGGATTGCCCTTCCCCGATCAGGTCACGGTTCCAGAGTGACCGGTCCTGATCTCCGAGCATGACGATCGAGCCTTCGGCGTTGGTGCGGGCGGCGCGCCGTGACTCGGTGAGCAGGAGCAGGGCGAGCAGGCCGATCGCCTCCGGCTCGTCTGGCATCAGCTCGGCCAGCAGGCGGGCGAGCCTTATCGCCTCGGCGCACAGATCGGAGCGAATCAGATCGTCTCCGCTCGAAGCCGAATAGCCCTCGTTGTAGATCAGGTAGATGACGGTGAGGACCGCTCCCAGCCGATCGGGCAGGTCCGCATCCCGGGGGACGCGATAGGGAATATTGGCGGCCTTGATCTTCCGCTTGGCCCTTACCAGCCGCTGGGCCATGGTCGGCTCTGGAACCAGAAAGGCGCGTGCAATCTCGGAGGTTTGGAGGCCGCCGAGCAACCGCAGGGTCAGGGCCACCTGGGCCGGCGCTTCCAAGGCCGGGTGGCAGCAGGTGAAGACCAGCCGGAGGCGATCGTCGCTCACCGGACCTTCGATCGGATCCGGCTCCGCCTGGGCTTGGAGCACGGAGGCTTGAGCATGGCGATCCTCTCTGGTCGATTCCCGCCGCAGGCGGTCGATGGCACGATTTCGAGCGGTGGTGACGATCCACCCCCCTGGGTTGGGGGGCAGGCCCGTCTCCGGCCATTTCTCGGTAGCCACCAGGAATGCATCCTGAACCGCCTCCTCGGCGACATCGATGTCACGGAAGAGGCGGATCAGGGTGGCGACGGCCTTGCCGGATTCCTCCCGGAAGATCCGCTCGATGGCGGTGACTTCGGAGCCGGCGGATGGCACTTCAGACTGGGGGCTCGTCCTGGAAAGGCCGGACTTCCACCGGGCCCCGGCAGGCGACGGTTGCCTTGCGCGCCCAATCCAATGCTGCGTCGAGATCCGGGGCTTCGATGATCCAAAAGCCACCGATCTGCTCCTTGGTCTCGGCGAACGGCCCGTCCGTGACAATTGTCTCGCCGTCTTGGGCGCTGACGACGGTGGCGGTGTCGGCGGGGTGGAGGCCTCCACCGAACACCCAAGCACCGGCTTCCATGAGCTCGGCGTTGACTGCGTCGACATCGGCGTAGATCTGCTCGATCTCCTCGGCGGGGGGCTCTTCGGCTCCTGCGGTGACGTACACCGACAGCAGGTACTGGCTCATCAGGATCTCCTCTCCATGGTGAGGCACCTTGCCTCCCCTTCATACCCACTACGAACGAGTTCACACGACTTCGACAGGCGAGGCGGATCTTCTTCGTGCCCGGCTACATGTTCCTTCGGTACTGGCCACCGACGTCGTAGAGGGCCCGGCTCATCTGGCCCAATGAAGCGACCTTGGCCGTCTCCATCAGTTGGGCGAAGATGTTCCCCCCGGACACCGCCACTTTCTGCAGGTCGACCAGGGCCGGCGGCCCGACCTCCGAATTCCGGGCCTGGAAGGCGCGCAGATTGGAGATCTGGCGCTTCTTGTCCTCGTCGGTGGAGCGGATCAGCTCCTGGGGGACCACGAACGGCGACCCTGCCTTGGAGATGAAGGTGTTGACCCCGACTATCGGGTAGAGGCCCGACTCCTTCTGCTGCTCGTAGTAGAGCGACTCCTCCTGGATCTTGGTTCGCTGGTACTGACGCTCCATGGCGCCGAGCACTCCCCCCCGGCTGTTGAGACGCTCGAACTCGAGGAGCACTGCTTCCTCGACGAGGTCGGTCAACTCCTCGATGATGAAGCTCCCTTGGAGCGGGTTCTCGTTCTTGGCCAGGCCCAGCTCCCGGTTGATGATCAGTTGGATGGCCACTGCCCGGCGCACCGACTCCTCGGTCGGCGTGGTGATCGCCTCGTCGTAGGCGTTTGTGTGAAGGCTGTTGGTGTTGTCGTAGATGGCATAGAGGGCCTGGAGTGTGGTCCGGATGTCGTTGAAGCTGATCTCCTGGGCGTGCAGCGACCGCCCCGAGGTCTGCACGTGGTATTTGAGCTTCTGGGAGCGATCGTTCCCCCCATACCTGTGCTTGATCGCCTTGGCCCAGATCCGTCGGGCCACCCGCCCGATGACCGCATACTCGGCGTCGATGCCGTTGGAGAAGAAGAAAGAGAGATTGGGGGCGAAGTCGTCGATGTCCATCCCCCGGGCCAGGTAGTTCTCGATGTAGGTGAAGCCGTTCGCCAGAGTGAAGGCGAGCTGGGTGATCGGGTTGGCGCCTGCTTCGGCCATGTGATACCCGCTGATCGAGACCGAGTAGAAGCTGTCCACGTCGTTGTCGACGAAGTACTGCTGGATGTCGCCCATCATTCGCAGAGCGAACTCCGTGGAGAAGATGCAGGTGTTCTGGGCCTGGTCCTCCTTGAGGATGTCGGCCTGGACCGTTCCCCGGACCCGATGGATCGTCTCCTGCTTGATCCCCTCGTAGACCTCGGCAGGAAGCACCTGGTCACCGGTCACCCCCAGAAAACGAAGTCCCAGCCCTTCGTTGCCCGGGGGCAACGGCCCCGCATACTCGGGTCGGGGATGGCTGCCGTAGAGGCTGCTGATCCTCGTCTCGACCTCGTTCCAGAGGTCGTTTTCGGAGATGTGAGCCTCACACGCCTGGTCGATGGCCGCATTCATGAAGAAGGCGAGGATCATCGGGGCCGGGCCGTTGATCGTCATCGACACCGAGGTGGAGGGATCAGAGAGGTCGAACCCGGAATAGAGTTTCTTGGCGTCATCCAGGGTGGCGATGGAAACCCCTGAGTTGCCCACCTTTCCGAAGACGTCGGGGCGCTCGTGGGGATCCTCGCCATAGAGCGTGACCGAATCGAAGGCGGTGGACAACCGCTTCGCGGTGGTGTCTGCCGCCAGGTAGTGGAAGCGCCGGTTGGTCTGCTCTGGCGGGCCCTCGCCGGCGAACATCCGCGCCGGGTCCTCCTCGGCTCGTTTGAACGGGAAGACACCCGAGGTGTAAGGGAACTCACCGGGGACGTTCTCCTGGAGCAGCCATTGCAGGCGATCACCCCACGACCGGTAGCGAGGGAGCGCAACTCGGGGCACCCGGGTGCGACTCAGTGTCTCCTGATGCAGAGGAACCCTGATCTCGTTGCCCCTCACGTGATAGATGAACTGCTCGCCGGTGTATTCGGCGAGCATCCCCTCCCAATGGTCGAGGGCCCGGCGGCTCTCGGGGTCGAGCTTCTGGGCCATCTCCGCCCTCACCTGTTCGACGTCGAGGCCGGACTCCGCCGCACCACGCAGCTGGTAGAGCCTCTCCGCTACCTCCAATTGCTCCGCCACCCAGGAGTCGTACTCGCGGATCTTGGCGACGACCTCAGCCAGATAACGGGTCCGCTCCGGGGGGACTACGTGGCGCTTGGCGGTGTCACTGGTGGGCAGGTCGATCGTCGACTCGCGCCCGAAGCCTCTGGCCCCGATGGCCGCCACGAACGCCTTGTAGAGCCGATTGGTCCCCGGGTCGTTGAAATCGGAGGCAACCGTGAGGTGGATCGGCAGCGAAGAGCCCTCGGCGTTGAACTCGAGATGGTTCCGCTGGTACTGCTTGCGCACGTCGCGCAGGGCGTCGAGCGCTCCCTCCTTGTCCGCCTTGTTGATCGCCACCATGTCGGCGAAATCGAGCATGTCGATCTTCTCGAGTTGGGTGGCGGCCCCATATTCCGGTGTCATCACATAGATCGAAAGGTCGGAGAAGTCGACGATCTCGGTGTCCGACTGCCCGATCCCCGAGGTCTCCAGGATCACCAGATCGAAACCGGCAGCCTTCACCACGTCCAGCGCCTGGCGGACATGGGGCGAAAGCGAGAGGTTCGGCTGGCGGGTGGCCAGCGAGCGCATGTAGGCGCGGGGATGTGGGAGCGAGTTCATCCGGATCCGGTCCCCGAGCAGGGCGCCTCCGGAGCGTCGTTTCGAGGGGTCGACCGAGATCACCGCGAGCCGCAGGTCCTCGAAGTCGAGCAAGAGCCGTCGCACCATCTCATCGACCAAGCTCGACTTCCCGGAACCGCCGGTGCCTGTGATTCCGACCACCAGGCCGCTGGCGGCGGCGGCCCTGGCCTCGATTTGCTCGAAGACATCGGCGTACTTCTCGCCATAGTTCTCGGCGGCGGAGATCAGCCCGGCCACGACCTTGGTGTTCTCCGTAGTGAGCGTGGAGAGATCGAACTCGTCGCCTAGCTCGCCGGTTGCGAAGTCCGACCTGACCATCATGTCGGCCACCATTCCCTGGAGGCCGAGCTCCCGGCCGTCGTCAGGGGAATAGATCCTGGTGATGCCGTAGTCGGCCAACTCTCCGCCCTCGCTGGGGAGGATGGTCCCACCACCGCCGCCAAAGAGCCGGATGTGACCGGCATCCCGCTCCACCAGGAGATCTCTGACATAGCGATAGAACTCCATATGGCCGCCCTGATAGGAGGTCACCGCGATGGCATGGGCGTCCTCCTCGATGGCGGTCTCCACGATGTCGAGACCGGTGCGGTTGTGCCCGAGATGGACCACTTCCGCCCCCGATGCCTGGAGGATGCGCCGAAAGATGTTGATCGAGGCGTCGTGCCCGTCGAACAGCGTGGTCGCGGTGACGAATCGGACCCTGTTGTTGATGCCCACTCGCGATGGGAGCCCGTCTGTCATGTTCTCTTTCAAGGACTAGTGCAAACTGTACCGGCGGATTCGGGCGTCCTTTCCCGTTTCAACATGAGGAAAAGCCCGCTAGATTGTGTTTTGGGATGGCTTATCACCTAGGGCGGCTACAAGGCTCCAGACTGGAGCCAACACACGTGACGATCGAAATCGACGATGCACGATTTCGGATCACCACCGGGCGACGGCACATGGGGTCATGGCCGATGCGCGAGGTCAAGGTAGAGCGAACTTCGATCTACCGTTTCTCCTTCGACATCGAAGGGGACCATCTGGAGTTCTTCCCCGACGATCCCTCGGAGTTTTCGGACGCGGTGGGGGCCTTTATCGACCTAACCGACAGCAAACGTGGCCGTTTCGGTCTGAAAGCACGTATCCAGAACGCATCCGGCAGCTAGATCTCGCCGTCTGGCAATATCGACGTCATGGCTCGCCATCTGATCAAGCGCGGAGCGATTGCAGGCGCGCTCGTGATCGGCCTGGAGACCGCTTATGCGGTGCTCCGGCGCACCCCCGTCCTCGAGGAATTCAATCCTTCCGCGTCTTTCGGCGACCCGACACTGCCGCAGATGCGGGTGGTGGTGCTCGGCGACTCCTCGGTGACGGCACCGGGCGTCTCCGGACCCGAGGAGGTATGGGTGTCCCTGGTCAGCCAACGTCTCGCCGCTCACCACCACGTCATCCTCGAGTCATTGGCAGTCGGGGGCTCATGTGCGCACGACCTCATCCAGCAGCAACTGGCCGCGGCCATCGAGTTCGATCCGGACCTGGTCTTCGTGGCGGTGGGGGCCAATGACGTGCTGCGCGGGGTCTCGCGGAAGCGGTTCGAGAGGAATCTGGATCACCTGGTGAGGGACCTCGCGTCCACCGGGGCCGCCATCGTCCTCAGCGGGGTCGGCGACCTGGGGACGATCCCTCGTCTTCAGCCTCCGCTCCGTCACCTGTTTTCGCATCGCTCCGCTGGGTTCGACCGTATTCATCGCAAGGTCGCCGCCCGACATGGCGCCCACGTCGTCGAACAGCGCGCCGACCGCCCCGAGGACTGGTACTCGGATCGATCCTTGTGGGCCGCCGACCTCTTCCATGTCAGCGCCGCGGGGCACCGCCGATGGGCCGACGCGGTGTGGGCGACTTTGGAGCGCCAGCTCACCGGTGAGAATGGACCGCGCTGAAGCCCTTTCGAGGCTCGAGCGCTCGCCGATCGCCCACCTGGCCACCACCCGACCCGACGGGGGGCCGCATCTGGTTCCCGTCACCTTCGCTCTCGACGCAGGCCGGATCGTCCACATGGTCGATGACAAGCCAAAGTCCACGACCCGTCTCCAGCGTCTCGTGAACATCGCCGCCAACCCGAGAGCCAGTCTGCTCGTCGACCATTACAACGACGACTGGGCCCGTTTGTGGTGGGTCCGCGTCGACGGCCCGGCGCAGGTGGTTGAGAACGGATCAGAATGGGAGGCCGCTCGCGCCACCCTGTCCTCGAAATACCACCATTACCAGGACCGCCCACCACAGGGGCCGGCCGTCTTCATCGGAATCGAGAAGGTCACTGGATGGGTTGGGTCAGGATGACACCGTCCTCGGTAGCCAACCAGTCCACCCGTTGGTCGTGGTCGACGACCGGGACCGTGTCGATGACCCGGCCGGCGACGCTGACACCGACCGCCTCGCTGTCGGCGCGGCGACCGGCGAGCACCCGGTCGTAGTAGCCGCCACCCCGACCCAACCGCCCACCTGCATCGTCGAAGGCCAGACCGGGAACCAGGAAAACATCGATCTCGTGCACAGGAACGATCCGGCCCTGGTCCGATGGCTGGGTCATGCCCCATCGATGCTTTTCCCTGGTCACGTCTCGATCCCGGAAGGTGATGGTCCTGTCATCCTCGATCCGGGGCAGCACCCATCGCCAACCCGGAAGCCGATCGAACAGAGCGCTGACATCGACCTCGTCGCTCATAGCCAGATAGGCAGCTGCGGTCCCCGGGAGCCGGGTGGAGAGCCACGAGAACAAAACAGCCACCACCTGGGACCCCACATCGCCGGGGACAGGCCCTGACTGGCTGGAGCGACGCCGCGCTTCGTCCTTGTCCACGGGCTCAGGCTAAGACCCGCTGGCTACGCTCGCCGTGATGCGCTGGGTGATCGACATCCCGAGGACGGTCGTCACCATCCTCGCCGGTGTCCTCGCCACCCTGGTCGCCGTTCCGACCGTGATGATCGCCGCCGCCATCAACGATGTCTCGCCGTTCATCGAACATGTGATCCGGACCTGGAGTCGGGTATGGATGGTCTGTTCCGGCACCAAGCTCGAGGTCGAGGGTCAGGAGCACATCGATCCCGCCAGGTCGTATGTGGTCGTCGCCAACCATCTCTCCGCACTCGACATCATGGCCTGTCTGCTCGCAGTGCGGCTCCCCATGCGATTCCTGGCCAAGACCGAGCTATTCAAGGTTCCGGTGTTTGCCCAAGGGATGCGGGCAGTGGGGGTTGTCGAGGTCGATCGCGCGGCGCGGGGGTCGATCCACGCCGATGTCAACCGGCAGGGAAAGGAGCTGATCGGGAAGGGGCGATCACTGATCATCTACGCCGAAGGGACCAGGCCCCGCGATGGCGTCATGAAGCCCTTCAAGAAAGGAGCGTTCACGATGGCCCTCACCGGCCACCTCCCGGTGTTGCCGGTGTCGATCCATGGCTCCTACGAGGCGTGGCCTCCTGGCCAGCCCTGGTTGCACGGTGGGGTGATCCGGGTGGTGATCGATCCGGCCATCGAAACCGCGGGGATGACCCAGGCAGACGGGAATGAGCTCAGGAACCAGGTCCGCGAGTTGATCGCGCGCAGGGTGACCGCGATGGGCGGGCAGGTGGCCCCGATCTAGAGAGAGGGAACGACTTCGATCGTGCCCTGCCAGATTTCCAGTGCGCCGGTTCGGTCGCTGTTGGCTTCGAGGCTGGGGCTCATGAACAACCTGAGCATTCCCTGGTCGTAGCTGATCGTGCCCATCTCATTGAGCCCCGAGATCTCCACTCTCTTCCAAACCTCACCCGTGGCTGAGGCCCAGTAGGACCCTGTGGTCACTGCATCCGAAGCGAAAGTCGACCCCTGAGCCAGGAAGCCACCATCGATCGAGATGACGTCATGTACCCGAGTGTCGACCTCGCTCGAATGCTCGATGTCGCCTCGATGCCAGGTTTGACCGTCCAAGCTCCAAAGTACTAGGGGTGTGAAACCGTCTATCTCGGACGACCTTTCCTCACCGACCGCCACCAACCGGGTGCTGTTGGAGGAAATGGCGTTCAAGTTGGTCGTCTCGGAGGACTCTTGCTCCGAGGCCCTCCAGGTGTTGCCCGAGTCGCTGGAAGTGAGAATCTCGAGCGTCACGTAGTCAGAGCCCGCCCCCACACCAATCGCTGCCACCGAGCCGCCGAAGCGGGTCGCATCCAGCAAGGAGTAATCCTCACTTACAGCGATGCTGATCACGTTGGTGAACCCCATTTGGAGTGCTTCGACAGGAGTGACGTCAGTGATCGTCCACGAGAAGAGGTCAGATGACGTGAGAGCGAGCAGGCGTCTCTTGGCTGGATCGCCGTCGAACTCGAGGATGTCGAGGGCGAGCAATGCCAGCTGCCCGTCGATCTCGATGACATCGGCGAACCACTCGACGCCGGTGAGATCGACACCACTGAGATCGATGGGCGACCAGGGCCCGTCGGCAGGGGCGATCCAGGCTCTCGGTTCGCCCTCTAACTCGGTGTGATGACCCACCGCCACCAGCCCAAAGCTGGTCGCTGCGGCCGCGTTCACGAAATCGCGCAGCTCGGAGAATCCTTCCACTGCGGCGGCCCTGGTGAATTGCCCGACCATTGTCTCGAAGTCCCCGGGGTCGGTAGTCGGCAGGGTCGAGGCGCCTCCCTCCGCGGACGGCACCTCAGAGTCGAGCAGGACCGCCACCGGCAGGATCAATGCAAACGTGATCGCCGCCGCCGCCAGACCGACGGTCACCTTGGAATGCGGACCGGGCGGTCGGAAGCTCGGTGTCGGCGCCGCCCAGATCACCTCCTTCATTTGCGTTGAACCCAGGTCCAGGTTTCGGTCGAGTTTCGTCATTGCTCCTCCAGATATGCGAGTTGTTCGGCGAGGGTCTGTCGAGCCCGCCGAAGATGGGTGTTGGCCGAGTCCTTCGACACACCGAGAACCGAGCCGACCTCGGTAAGGGAGAGTCCGTCCAGGTAATGCAGCGCCACGACCTGAGCCTGACGTTTGGGGAGTGTGCGGACCGCCGCCCACAGCTCGGCCGCCGGTGAGGGAAGGTCGGGCTCCGAGACGTAGTGCTGCCGGCTGTTCGACAATCTGACCATCGCCTTCGCCTCCCGAAGCTGGCGACGGAAGAGCGAGACCGACCGGTTGGCCACCACCCGTCGCACAAAGGCCCCGGGGTTGTCGTAGACCGCGACTCGATCCCACCTCACAAACGCCGCAGAGAAAGCCTCCTGTGCCAGGTCCTCGGCGGCGGCACGGCTGCCGCTCAACGCATAGGCCAACCCAATGACGGAACGGATCTCGGATGCGTAGAACGAGGGAAAACTCCGATTGCCCCCGGTCCCGAGCACGATGTCGTCCGGCACCGCGGGTTCAACAGGTTGCCGATTGCCGCTCATCGACATGTCACTCGCCAAACCTTCCCGATCGTGGGACACCGCACGAGGAAACTCTTGTCCCCCGAAACAATGGGCTGATTCGTTTAACTGAGTGTGATAGCCCAGCCAGTCCTGGAAAGGTTCCGGGTGGACGACATCCCGATCATTCGCTCGATAGAGAGCTTCGAGGCGTTCTTTCAGCGCGACTACCGGGCGGTCCTCGGTCTGGCCGTGGTGCTCTCGGGAAGTAGGTCGGTGGCGGAGGATCTGACTCAGGACGCCTTCCTGGCAGCGCTCCGAGACTGGGAAAGGGTGGGTCGCTTTGACAACCCAGGGGCATGGGTAAGAAGAGTGGTGGCTACCAAGTCGACCTCGGTGTTTCGTCGGGCGGCGGCCGAGGCGAGAGCCATCCTTCGGCTTGGGTCGGCGCGAAACCTCGAACTCGGGAACGAGATCGAGAAAGGTCTGGATGTCTGGCGGCAAGTACGACGTCTTCCACGTCGCCAGGCACAGGTGGTCGCGCTCATCTACCTCCACGACCTTTCCAGGCGAGATGTAGCTGAGATCCTCGGCTGCAGCGAAGAAACCGTGAAAACCCATCTCGATCGGGCCCGCCGCACCTTGGCGAACCTTCTCACAGATCCAAAGACCCAAATGGACGTTGACGATCGCTTGCGACGTGCTGCCGGCGAAGTGACCGCGTATCTCGCGGGAACGCCTATCCCGCCTGCACCCAAGCGACCAAGACACGGATGGCCCACAGTCGGCCTGGGAGCCTTGGCCACGCTTCTTGTGATTCTCGGGTTCGCCGTTCTCGGAGGCAGGCAAGGCAGCCAACCACAGGTCGAATCATCAACCACAAGCTCGACTCCGAAATCCTCGGCGCTGCCACTCCTGGCCGAGCCGACCGACAGCGTCGTATATCTGACCACGGACACCCAGCTCACCGTGGTCGACGTCGACTCAGCCGTTGTGACGGTGCACGAGATTCCTGAAATGGCACCTGGTGACCCGCCATACCGGGTAGTCAGCCGTGGCGACCGACTGGTGTTCTACGGCGGAACCGAAACCGGCCCTGCTGTGTACGCCCTGGACCCCCGCGAATCCCTGACTCCGGTGTTGATCGACGAAGCATGGTTCTTTGTGCCGTCGGCTGATGAGGACCGGGTGTGGCTGGCGATCCTCGACCCCACAAGCCCCGACACGGTGCGCGCTCTCGAGTCGGTCAGAGAGGTGACCGTGGACGGGACGGTGATCACCGACGTGCCGAGCCCGGGCGGCCGTTGGCCTGTGGGTGCATTGGCCGCTGGGCTCTTGTTCCAAGGAGACAGCAATTTGGAGGTCTGGGATCCAGTCACCCAGAGCCTCGTTGAGAATCTGCCGGCGCCCTTCCCGGTCGCCATGTGGCACAACCGGATCGCGATTTGCGGGAGTTGTAGTCAACTCGAGCTCTTTGACCTGGACGCCGACACCCATTTCGTGGTCGACGCACCTGTGGAAAGTATGAGATTCCACGGCTACGGGGGCGCCTTCTCACCGGATGGCCGCTCCATCGCGGTACCCACGCATCCGAATGCGGCGCCAATAACTGCCGATACACCAGTCGCGGTCACCCTGATCGAGTTCGGGAACGGCAGTACTCGAATCGTCCCCGGTAGTCAGCAGGACCAGCAGAGCTACCCCCAGGTGGCCTGGAGCCCCGATGGAGAATGGGTCTTCTTCTACAACGGGGCCGCGCCCGCGGGCACCGGCCAGCTGATCGCCTATCGGCCTGGAGACGAATCGGCCTATCGGGTTGCGGTCGACCTGGACGGGCCGTACTACGGAATGGCGACCGGTAGTTAAGCGGAAGTTTCTTTGAGGCTGATTCGACAGGGGTATGGAATTTGTCGGGGGTGGGTTGTAGGTTCCTATCATGGTCGAACGTATGTTCGAGGGTGGGGGGATTCCGAAGGGTTTGGCCGAGATGCCGCCCGGCCCGATGTTGGCTGCGGTGTTGGCTTCGATCGACCGGGACCGGATTTCGGGTTATCAGCGGGTGGTCCTGGTCAAGGCCCGGTCCCGGCTTCGAGCCTGGGTGGAAGCCGATTTCTATGCGGACCTGGAGTCGGTGGCCCAAGCTGAGGAGGAGTTGTTCTCTCAGCCTGATGCGGCGATGGAAGCAGCCGCCGGTGAGATCCGGGCCGCCCTTGAGCCTCCCCCGGTTTTCCGGAGGCTCTTGGTGTGTTGATCATGCCACCGCGACTACAGGGCGGTGGCGGGTTTCGTATTCGGTGGGTGACAGGTAGTTGATCTTGGTGTGTCTCCTTTCGGGGTTGTAGAAGGCTTCGATGTATTCGAAGATCCCCTGGGCTAGTTCCCGGCGGGTCTGCCACCGGCGCCGGTCGAGTAGTTCGAGTTGGAGGGTTCCGAAGAAGCTTTCGGCCATGGCATTGTCGAGGGCGTCTCCGACGGTTCCCATCGAGCCGAGCAGTCCCGCTTGGCGTAACCGTTGTCCGAACGCCCAGGAGGTGTATTGGGATCCGTGGTCGGCGTGGTGGATCACTTCACCGGGAGCGGGTTTGCGTCGCCAGCAGGCCATGTCCAAGGCGTCGACGACGAGCTCGGTTCGGAGATGGTCGGCGATGGACCAGCCGATCACCCGCCGAGACCAGGCGTCGATGACCACAGCCAGATACACCTTCCCCTCCACCGCGGAGTGTTCGGTGATGTCGGCCACCCAAAGCCGGTCGGGTCCTTGCACCTCGAACTGTCGGTTGACCAGATCATCGGAGGGCACCGCCTGTGGATCCCGTCTTGTGGTTCCGTGGCGTCGGCGACGCCGGTAAACCCCTTCGATCCCGGCCTGGCGCATCAGCCTTTCCACCCGCTTGCGTGAGACCGAGATGTCCTGACCCAATCGGAGCTCGGCCCAGACTCGGGGAGAGCCGTAGGTGCCCCGAGATTGGGCCCAAATCTCGGTGATGGTCTCGGTCAGCTCCCGGTTGGCGATGGTTCGGAGCGCAGGATGAGATTGACGGTGCTGCCATTCGTAGAATCCTGAAACGCTCACCCCCATCGCCCGGCAGCAGGCCATGACCGGAAGATCCGAACAATGGCCGGCGATGAAGGTGAAAATCATTTTGGGAGAACGTTCTCCTTGGCGAAATAGGCGGCAGCCCGTTTCAGGATCTCGTTCTCCATGACCAGAACCCGGTTCTCCCGGCGGAGGCGGGCCAGCTCCTGTTTCTCACCCGAACTCAACCCCTCCTTCTTTCCCTCATCGACGTCAGCTTGGGCGATCCACCGGCGCAGCCCCGACTCGGAGATCCCAAGATCCCGAGCGATCTGAGTCACTGGCTTATCACCCTCCCGGGCCAGTTCCACGGCACGACGACGAAACTCGAGCGGTTTCGCAGCAGGCATCCACTTCTCCTCTCACGAGGCCATCAGACCCCGAACGGTACGTGTCCGGAGAAACGGGGGAGGCTCAGGATGCCGAAACCCAGCATCAGAATGCGACATCGACCACACCATCGCCCACTCCCAAGGCGGACCCACCAACCTGGAAAACCTGGCCCCCCTCTGCCGCCACGACCACCAACTCAAACACAAACCCGGCTGGAAACTCAAACAAACCACACCCGGCACCTACCAATGGACCACCCCCCTCGGCCACACCTACACCACCAAACCCGAACCGCCCTAACCGATGATCGCCCGGGCCAGATAGAAGCAAGCCGCACCGAGGCCGAGGACTCCCCAGAGCGACCGGCGAAACAAGACGCCACCAATCACACCGCCGAGCGCACCGGCCAGATTGGCGGTCAGTTGGGCGCTCCCCAATGGGGCCACCAGACCGGAGGTGGCAATGGCGATGAACAGGGCTAGGGGAAACACCTCGAGAAATCGTCCCACCCGTCCCCCGGGCGCGGAGCGGGGCTTGACCAGGAATGCCACCCGAGTGGCGAAGGTGATCGACGCCACCCCCAGGACCAGGGCCAGGTCACTCATCGATCGCCAGCCCGACCAAAGAGGCGGCGACGGCGGCCGTCGACACCTGCCAGGCGACGGGAAGCGTGGCGGTCGCGATCAAGGTCGCCACCACGGCGGCCCCGGCCACCACCCAATCACGTCTGACCTTGACCATCGGCGCCGCCAGCCCCAGGAAGAGAAGACCGAACAAGACCCCGATCCCAGCGGCCTCGGGGTCGATCGAGGAACCGAACCAGGCACCGGCTGCGGTGCCGATGATCCAACCTGAGTACAACATCAGATCGGCTGCGGTCTTGTAGGCGACCACGTCATCCACGCCGGCGTCATGGGCCCGGATGGTCAGACCGAACGTCTCGTCGACCAGGATGAAGGCAAGACGCAACCGGGTCAGCAGGGACTGGGACTCGATGATGTCGGCGAGCCGCGCCGACATCGGTAGATGCCGGAGCCCGAGACCGGTGGCGGCCAGGAGGATGGGAACCGGGCCGGCGGCGAGGAGACCGACCATGGCGAATTGGGCTGCTCCGGAGACGATGATCACCGACGAAAACAAGGTCAGTGTTTGCGAGAGACCGGCATCGACGGCAAGGACCCCGTAGGCAACGCCGAAAGCGCCCACGGCAAAGAGGATCAGGACCGAGTCCCGGGCTCCCTTCCGGAACGAAGCATTACCAAACATTGCCAGAAGATACCGGTCAGTCGTAGACCCCGGCCAGGTAGGCCTTGCCTTCGGCCACTACACAGAGCAGGGCTCCTGCCGAAGTGACCAGTTGGTAACGGTCGGCGTCTTTCTCCCCCACCCACCAGCGGGCACTGAGCCGCCACGGGCCACTCCAGGTGAGCACCGGCTCCCAGCGGGTGCCGAGACGCACCCGGGAGGGCATCCCTCCGTCCCATTCCACCTCCAAGGGCTGGAGGCGGGGTGGGACCAACGCCGGGCTGGGCCCGGGGGTGGCCCCCGGCCAAGGAGCGCCCGCGTCACGGGCAGCAGCTGTCGGTGGCTCACCCCAACGTGACCAGGCCACTCTCTCCTGAGGCATCCTCCCTCCCTGTGCCTTCCCCTGGAGCACCGCGTCGGGGCCGAGCAGTGCCTGGGCCCGGGTCAGGGCCCGCTCTGCCTCCATCCTC
Organism: Acidimicrobiia bacterium; assembly: GCA_035292605.1. Classification (GTDB taxonomy): domain Bacteria; phylum Actinomycetota; class Acidimicrobiia; order Spongiisociales; family ZC4RG35; genus JALYNX01. The sequence goes on along the minus strand of DATDPT010000103.1, from coordinate 10,163 downwards.
GAGGTCTCGTCCTGGAGCAGGCCGAGTTGGCGCCCCTGATCGGAGAGATCGGCAGGGGCTATCCGCAGCCTCGCGATTCCCCCGGGCACCCCGCCTGCCTCCACCCAGGCCCTGAGCTGCCACCACACTCGATCGGAAAGCGCCTTCTCGGTGAAGGGGTCTGCCGATCGCCATATCCGCTCCCGGGCCTGCCCGGTCGCAGATTCGGCGAGGATGGAGACTCGATGTGGCGCCACCCCGTTCACCCGCAGCCCGCGCAGCAAACGCTCCGCCAGTGCCCGGGAGGCGAAGGCGACCGCATCCAGGGTCTCCAGTGGATCCTCGAAGGAGGCATCGACCGCGAGATCGGGAGAGATCGCCCGGGGATCGACCAACCGGTCCTCCCCGCTGGCCAGCCGATGGGCGAGAGCTCCTTGATTGCCGAACCGCGTTGCCAGCGCCTCCCGGGGCAGTCGAGCCAGCTCACCGAGGGTGCCGATCCCCAACCAACGGAAAGTGTCGATCAACTCCTCTCCGTTGATGCTCTCCCGGAGCGTGGCCAGATCGAGACGGGAGAGAAATCCGATGGTGTCCTCGACCACTTGCGGCCGGCCTACCGCTGAGGTTGCAGAGGCCCAACGGGCGGCGAAGGGCCCATCAGCCACCCCGACCATGGCCTGGCCACCACGGAGATGGCCGACGAGGTTGTCCACCTCCTTGACCACCCGCTCGGCAAGAGCGGCCTCACCGCCATAGAAGCGAACCGCACCGGAAACAGGGACATAGACCAGACCCGGTGACACCACTTCGACCCGCGGGATGAGGTCCTCGATCACCTCCACCACCGGCTCGAAACGGCGGGCTTCCTCCCCCGGGTCACGTATCAGCACAGTGGCAAACGGGGCCATCGCCTCCGCTTCCCGACGTGGCATGCCCAGGATCACCCCTGCGGCGAGAACCTCACTTGTGGCGCCGACGACCCGGTCGTCGGCGATCAGCAACGGGTCACCCGATGGAGCGTCGGGCCTCCCCAACGACCACATCGGAAACCACACGCACAACGTCCGCACCTTCATCTTCGACCTCGAATCGCCGGGTCATCCCGGCCGCTCCTTTACCGGACGCCTCCAGCATCAGACGTCTCCTCTTCAATCTCCCGTGACCCCGGTCCGCTCCCTCCCAGGTGACCCCCAGGGCCCTGAGCCGGAGATGGGCCACACCGCTGGGCAGGCCAACACCCATGGGCCGCAGCCCCACTGCCACCCCTCTCGCCCTGGCCAGCGCCGCCAAACGACGCAGGTCCTGGTCCTTGATTCCTGCCGGGACCTCGGCATAGAGGGCATGCACCCCCTCGAGAAGGGCGGCGGCCACCTTGGGCCAGATCCGCGGCTGATCACAACGCACGATGACCAGATGCTCGGGGAGCACCCCGGTCTCCCAGGCAGCCTCGGGTGAGATCCAGCACCTGGTGTCGAGGACCACCACCGGCGCCACCTGGGAATGCTGAGCGAGGAGCCTCAGACCGAGACGGGTGAGCCCGGTCCCAGAGGCCCCGACCATCTCGGTGATCCGGCCCGGTTGGAGGCAGAGCGCACCCTCGATGTCGAAGAAACGGGAAGGTTCCTCCAGGACGAGATGCTCGATGCCCAAACTGACTCCGCTATCGGGCGCTCAATCTTATCGAACATATGTTCGATAGCAAGAGGGGACTGCTACCCCTCTTCCAACTCCTCCAGCGTCTGCGGCCAGTCCTCCTTGAGCAGGCGGGAGAGGGAGCGATCGGCCAGCAGCTTGCCCCCGGTCTGGCAGGTGGCGCAATAGTTGGTCTCGTTGCTGGCGTAGACGATCCTCTGCACCGGTGACCCGCAACGGGGGCACGGCTCCTTGAACTTCCCATGGACCGCCATGTCATCCCGGAAGGCGGTGACCTTGGCCGGCCAGCCCTCCCCCACCTCGGCTCGCAACCGCTCGGTCCACGTCTCGAGCGAGCTGACTACCGCCCCGTGCAACCGGGTCACCTCTTCCCCGCTGAGTTGAGATGTCCGTTTCACCGGGGAGAGCCGGGCTTCCCACAGGATCTCGTCCGAATAGGCGTTGCCGATCCCGGAGAAGATCCTGGGGTCGGTCAGCGCCCGCTTCAACGTACGGTTCTCGGCTCGCAGTGCCTCACCGAAAGCGGTGGCATCGACCTCGAGTGGCTCCACCCCGCCGCGATCGAGGGCCTCGACGCCGTCCATGCCGCGACTCATCCAGATCCCGGCCCGCTTGTGTGTTCCCTGCTCGGTGAGGACCAATGTCCCCAGCTCGAAATCGAGAGCGGCCAGACCCACCTTTTTCGGTATCGGTTTCCCGGGTGTCTCCCAACGGAAGCGCCCGGCCACCATGAGATGGACCACCAGGAACAGGTCATCCTCGAACTCGAAGACGATTCGCTTTCCGACGCGGTGGAGAGCCGACACCCGGGAGCCCACCGCGGCGTCGTATGGTGGATCGAAGGTGCGGAGGACCGAAGGCGAGGCGATTCGCACCTTGTCGAGGACCTGGCCGAGGACTCGTCGCTCCAAGGCTTCGATGTAGACCACGATGTCTGGCAGTTCGGGCACTGGCCCGACGCTACCGGCGCTCTACCCTTCTCCGCCCAGGGTCCCGCTGAACAACACCGACACCCCGACCACGATCCCACCGGCGATGAAGCCGTCTTCGACCCGAGGAGTACCTTCACCGCATTCATATTGTGATTAAGCCCATGTGGATTCACGTCGTGCTCGTCGCGAGCCTTGTGGCATGCTCCAGATCTGCCGAGCCGGAGACCCATCTGGTCGAGTGCGATGAAGCGATCGCCAGATTTGATGAGCTGGGAGTAGCTGGGTTCCAAGCGTTCAATCTCGGCCCCGTGACAATGGCCGGAGCACTCGATCCTCGAGAAGCAGATATCAATCTCAGCGACGGCTTGAACCCGATCAAGTTCCCCACCACAATCTTCGGCCCGGAGGCCGTCACCCTGCGAGTGATCGACGGAGTCGGCGGCACAGCGCGCTTGATATACGGGCAGACTGACTTCCAACGACTGGATACAGCTAAGACGTTGGATGACGTAGGCCACGAGAAGGTCACCTTCGAGCCGTGCCTAGGCGTGCGATACACACAGTTCGCTGGTGGGTTCGTTGTCGACGCTCCGGTGTGTATCAAGCTTGAGGTCGAACAACAGGGTCGTGAGCCAATCCGGAAGGAGCTGGAGTTGGCCGGAGGCTCGTGTATTTGAATGTTCGGGCACTGGCCCGACGCTACCGGCGCTCTACCCTTCTCCGCCCAGGGTCCCGCTGAACAACACCGACACCCCGACCACGATCCCACCGGCAAGAAAGCCATATGCCATCAGATCGTTGGCATCGGGCGCAACGTCTTGGACGGCGAGGACGAAGACGACGATCAAGCCCAATAGCGCCAGCACCGCCGCGATCTGCGCCCACCTGACGCTGCGACTGAGAAGGTATGCCACCGCCACCATCAAGAGGCCGCCGATCATGAAGACCAGCCGAAACGGACCGAGAGGCTCGCTGCCCGAGCCGGCGACACTGGGAGCCGCTTGGAGGAAGGCCCCACCTGCCAGCACCAAGACGCCTCCCAGGGCGAAGGCGATGGCCGCGAGGTTGGACTTGGGGGCCTTCGGCTCGGGCTCGGGCTGTGGTTGGTCCGGGTTGTGCGACGCAGCGACCTTGCGTGCGAGCCGCGGTGAAGAAGTGAGCAGCCCTAGCTCCTCGGCCAGAGCCACATCGTTGTCGGTCTTGAGGACCAGCTCCTCGCCTTCGGCCCGGATGGCAAAACCTTCCTGAAGTGCGTGAATCCCCAAGCCTGACACCGGCCATTCGCCAATCAGCTCGTTTCCCGAGAGAAGTCGAAGACGATCGGCATCGGCGAATACCTGAACCACGATGGTCTGTGAGGTGTCGCCCCTCATGTGAACGACCCCTTGCGCCTCCATTGCCATAACCGGGCCCTCCCTGATGCGGACACCTTCGATTGTACGACGTGAAACGGCCGATTCGGGTGTAACGACACATGTCAGCCCTATCGTTCCCGACGTGGCCCCCTCCCAGGTCTCGCCGAAGAATCCGCCCGACCTAGAACGGATGCAGGCGATTCTGAGCCAGGCGATCGGGCACAACGGACCTCGTTATGCAATTCATCCCGGTGACCTCGCCTGGTGGGCCTATCACAGCGACCCCCGCACCGAAGGGGCCGTCACCTATTGGCTCGAGGAGGGCAGGGGATTCGTGGTCCTCGACGCCAACAACCATGAGATCGCCGCGTTTTGCGTTCCCGAGGTGTCGCCGATGCCATTGCTGGAGTGGGGTCAGGATCAGCTCGGCCCGGATGCCAGGGTTGGCTTTGTATCGACTTTGGATCATGCCCTCGAGACCGAGCTCGCGGCCGGCGGGTACGAGGTGGCCGGGACGGAAGGGCCGGTGTTCACCTATCAGATCACCACCGAGGACGCCTCCCCCATCGCTGCACCAGGCTTGGAGCTTCGATCCCTCAGCGGCGAGGAGGAAGCCGACCGTCGTCGCCGCGCCTCTCACGCCGCTTTCAAGTCGACGATGGAACCGGCCGACCATTTGGAGCGCTATCTCCGCTTCATGCGCTCCCCGGTCTACGAAGCGAAGCACGACCTGGTGGCGGTGACGCCCGACGGGACCATCGCCGCTTTCATGATCTGGTGGCCGGACGCTTCGGGTATTGCCCAGATCGAGCCCATGGGCACCGACCCCGCCTTCCAGAGACAGGGCGTCGGCCAGGCGTTGATGAGATATGCCTTCTCCCGGATGTCGGGCGAAGGGGTGACCGAGGTGCGAGTGATCACCGACGACCACCGCCTTGATGCCGTGGGCTTCTACTCGTCGCTCGGTTTCACCCGGATCGCCGATCTGCGCTTCTGGCGGCTCTCCTGACGTGAAAGGGGACGGGATCTCTCCCGCCCCCTATCAACTAGACCCGGAGATCAGTTCTTGCTGAGATCCTCGAAAACCTCGTCGAAGGGCTGAGCCACTCGACGACGCTCGTTTCCGGCCGCCGCCGGAGCCGCTGCCGGTTCCGCTGCCGGTGCCTTCTCAGGAGCCGGCCGGTCGTCACGGCTTCGATCACGGCTGTCACGGTTATCACGACCGCCCCGACCCCGATCACGGTCGCCACCGCCACCACGGCCCCGATCACGATCACCAGAGCCTCCGCGGCCACGGTCGCGATCGCCGCCACCCGAGCTAGGTGGCTCGGAGTCGGGCAATGTGGTTCCCTCGAGGGCCTCGACCAGCTCGAGGCTGACCTTGCCCCGATCGATCTCACGCACCCGCACCTTGAGCTCCTGTCCGTCGGTCAAGTAGTCCTCGACCCGCTCGACTCGAGTCGAGCCGTCGAGACGTGAGATGTGGAGCAGGCCGTCACGCCCGGGGAGGATGTTGACGAATGCGCCGAACTTGGTGATGTTGACCACCTTGCCCACGTACTCCGCACCCAACTCGACCTCGGGCGGGAAGGCGATCTGCATCACCTTCTCCTTGGCGGCCGCGAGAGCGGTGCTGTCGGAGGAGGCGATCCTGACTATGCCCTTGCCGTCGGCCTCTTCGATCTCGATGGCGGCTCCGGTCACCTCTTCGAGCTCGCGGATGACCGCGCCCTTGGGACCGATGACCTCACCGATCTTGTCCTTGGGTATCTCGATCGACTCGATGCGCGGAGCGAACTCGTTCATCTCGGCGCGGGGCTCGGCGATGGCCTCGGCCATCTTGTCGAGGATGATGAGACGCGCCACCTTGGCCTGATCGAGCGCATCTGCCAAGACCTCGGAGGGAAGACCCTCGAGCTTGGTGTCGAGTTGGAGCGCAGTGATCACATCCCTGGTGCCGGCCACCTTGAAGTCCATGTCACCAAGCGCATCCTCTGCCCCCAGAATGTCGGTGAGGGTCACGTATTTGCCGTCGCGGTGGATGAGTCCCATGGCAATGCCGCCGACCGCGGCCGCGATCGGAACCCCGGCGTCCATCAGCGATAGCGACGATGCGCACACCGACGCCATCGAGGTCGACCCGTTCGAGGAGAGAACCTCGGACACGAGCCTCAGGGCATAAGGGAACTCTTCCTCGGTCGGGATGACCGGGAGAACAGCCTTCTCGGCCAGAGCTCCGTGACCGATCTCACGTCGCTTGGGGCCGCGCATGAACCCGGCTTCACCCGTGGAGAAAGGTGGGAAGTTGTAGTGGTGCATGTAGCGCTTGGAGTCCTCATTGGCCAGCGTGTCGAGCATCTGCTCCATCTTCAGCATGCCGAGCGTGGTCAGGTTGAGCACCTGGGTCTCGCCTCTCTGGAAGAGACCGGAACCGTGGGTTCTCTTGACCACTCCGACTTCGGCGGTGAGCGGCCGAAGGTCGGTGGGGCCGCGTCCGTCGAGACGTATCCCGTCTTCGACGACTCGCTTGCGCATCAGATCCTTCACAACCGATTTGAAGGCTCGCTTTGCCTGGTCGCGACCTTCGTCGTCGTCCTCGCCCAGAGCCAACTCGGTCATCGTCGCCTCGAGAGCAGCATCCTGGGCAGCGTTGCGCTCCTGCTTCTCGGCGATGGTGACTACCGAGTCGAGCTTGGGGGAAGCGATGGACTCCACCCTGTCGAACATCTCAGGCGTGTAGTCGACGGCAACCGGCCATTCGACTTCCTTCTTCGTGACCTGGGCCACGAGCTGATTCTGGAGGTCGATCGACTCGCCGATGTAGGTCTTCGCCTCCTCCAGACCGCGGGCCACGGTGGCCTCGTCCGAAGGGGCATCGCCGTCTGCGATCAGTCGCAGACCGTTGGGTGTCGAGCCAGCCTCGACCATGATTATGTCGATCCCGCCGGCCTCGTTGCGGGTTCCGGCGACCACGAGCTCGAAGACCGACTCCTCGAGGTCGGCACTGGTCGGGAACGGGACCCATTCACCCTTCTTGAGGGCGACCCGGACCCCGGCGATGGGGCCCTGGAACGGGATCGGGCTCACGCTCAGCGCCGCTGAGGCGCCGTTGAGTGCGAGGACGTCATAGGGATTCTCGCCATCGACGGCGAGGCTGGTGACGACCACGTGGGTCTCGCAGCGATAACCCTCGGCGAAGGAGGGGCGAAGGGGGCGGTCGATGAGACGACAGGTCAGGATGGCCTGCTCGCTGGGACGGCCCTCACGACGGAAGAACGAGCCGGGGATTTTGCCCACGGCGTACATCCGCTCCTCGAAGTCCACGGTGAGTGGGAAGAAGTCGACGCCTTCGCGCAGCGTCTTGTTTGCGGTGGCGGTAACCAACATTTCGGTACCGCCGAGTCGGGCGACCACGGCTCCGTCCGCCTGTCCGGCCAGTTTGCCGGTGCTCAGGACGAACTCTTTGCCGCCAATGGTCCCCGTAACGGAGATTTCGGGCACTAAGTGCTCCTTGTGTCGTGGAGCCACGCCCGTTGGCAGTAGTCATGTCTCAGGTTTTCCGAGACATCGCCACTGACAACCGACAAGGCTCAGTGTCTATTTCTGGTCCGGGCCTCTGGGGCGGGACCTCTTGTTGCGGACCCTCGGGCCCACTATCGCGAGCTGCGCAAGGCGCGCTCACGAATCCTCTCTAGCGCCGCAGCCCCAGCTTTGCGATGAGGCTTCGATAACGCTCGACATCCTCCCTGCGGAGGTAGTCGAGAAGTCTGCGGCGCTTGCCGACCATCATCAGCAGGCCACGCCGACTGTGGTGATCGTGCTTGTGCTCACGAAGATGCTCGGTGAGCTCATTGATCCGCTCGCTGAGGAGCGCCACCTGAACCTCCGGCGAGCCGGTGTCACTTTGGTGGGTGCCGTATTCGGCGACGATCTCTGTGGTTGTCTTCATTGCGCGTAAAACCTGAATGATTCCGGGGGAGCGATCACAACTTTAGCAGGTAGGGGCATCCAAGCCGTAACCCGCCTCACCGCACCTGGCCCGATCCGTAGAGAACGTAGCGCTCACTGGTCAGAGATTCGAGCCCCATGGGGCCCCGCACGTGCAGCTTCTGGGTTGAGTTCCCGATCTCGGCCCCGAACCCGAACTCTTCGCCGTCGGTGAAACGGGTCGAGACATTGACCGCGACCACGGCAGTGTCAATTCCACTCACGAACCGATCGGCGGCCTCCATGTCCTCGGTGACGATCGCCTCGGTGTGGCCGGTCCCGAATCTCCGGATGTGCTCGATCGCCGCATCGACGTCCGGCACCACCCGGACCGCCATCACCAGATCCAGGTACTCGGTGGCCCAGTCGGCCTCGGTTGCGGCGAGCATCTCGGGGACCAACTCACGGGAACGGGGATCCCCTCTCAACTCGACGCCCTCCGCCAGCAGGGCCTTGGCTACATCGGCCAGGAACTGGTCGGCAATGGCCTCATGAACCAGAAGGGTCTCGGCCGCATTGCACACCCCCGGCCGCTGCACCTTGGCATTGACCACGACCGATCGGGCCATGTGCAGGTCGGCGGCCGAGTCAACGTAGACATGGCAGTTGCCGGCGCCATCGATCACCGTCGGCACCGTGGCATCGGCCCGGACCGCGTCGATCAAACCCGGTCCTCCGCGCGGGATCAGGAGGTCGACCCACTCCGTGGCCTGCATCAGAGCCCTGGCCCCGTCACGGGAGGTGTCCTCCAACAGCTGCACCCCGTCGGGTGGGAGACCGGTTTGCGATAGGGCCGCGCTGAGAGCGCTGCTGATCGCCTTGTTGGACCGGAGCGCATACGACGAGCCACGGAGGATCACCGCATTGCCGGACTTGATGCAGAGCCCGGCTGCGTCGGCTGTCACGTTGGGACGAGCCTCATAGATGACAGCGACCACCCCCAGAGGAACCCGAACCCGATGAAGGCGGATTCCGTTGTGGAGGACCCAACCCCCTGTCTCGCGACCAACCGGGTCGGGCAGGGAGGCCACCGTCCGCAGACCGGCTGCCATCCCTCGGACCCGCGCCTCGGTAAGACGGAGACGGTCCAAGAGGGCACCAGCGATTCCCTCGATTTCTGCCTGATCAAGATCGGCTTCGTTGGCGGCAAGCAGGTCGGACCTGGAGTCTTCGACGGCATCGGCCATGTGGATCAGGGCGCGTTGACGCACTTCCCCTGTGGATCTGGCCAATTCACGAGAGGCGGCCCGGGCTCGCTGTCCGATCTTCTCGATCATGGGACAAGCCTATCGACCGGCTCTTGGGGATCCGCCACGAGCAAAACGAAGTCGTCACGATGGATCACCACGCCCCCGACCTCGGAACTGTGACGTCCTATGGAACGGCGGGCCTGATCTGCCGTCATCGTCATCAACCCCTTGCCGATGAGACGGCCGTCGTTGTCCAACACCTCCACCGCGGCGTCGATATCGAAATCGCCATCGACCGAGGCGACGCCAACTGCCAAGAGTGACTTGCCGCCCTCCATCAAGGCGCGGGTGGCGCCATGATCGACCATGACCTTGCCCTCGGAGGGCTGTCCGAATGCAATCCAAAGCTTGCGGGCCGGGAGCCGTGACGCGTGGGGGGTCACCCAAGTCCCTACCTCCTCGCCGGCCACCGCTCTGGCAAGGACATCGCTCTCGCGGGCATCGGCGATCACGGTCGGGATCCCCGACCACGCCGCCATCCGGGCCGCGGCGACCTTGGTGGCAGCGCCACCCGAGCCGAACGGGCCCGGGTCGCCGGCAATGACCACGTCGAGGGCGGCGTCCGTGGGCCGCACCGCACCGAGCAGCTCGGCGTCGGCCACCGTCTTGGGATCAGCCGAATAGATGCCACCGGTGTCGGTGAGGATCACCAGGATCCCTGCCGACACCAGATGAGAGACGATGGCCGCCAAACGGTCGTTGTCGCCCAGCCTGAGCCGTTCCACCACCACGGTGTCGTTCTCGTTGACGATCGGGACCACACCCAAGGCGAGCATCCTCTCCAGGGCTTCCCGGGCATGCAGGTATTGGCTGCGGTTGGCGAGCAGGTCCTTGGTCAGCAAGACCTGGCCAACCACCAACCCCCGTTCGCCGAACAACGCCGAATAGCGCTCCATGAGCCTGCCCTGGCCAACGGCGGCGGCGACCTGGAGGCCGGGCACGTCCTTCGGTCTGCGGTCCAGCCCGAGCACCGGCAGTCCCGCTGCCACCGCCCCTGAGGACACCAG
>DATDPT010000102.1:0-35256 GCA_035292605.1 Acidimicrobiia bacterium | reverse complement strand
CGTCAACTGATTCGAACCACCCACCCGCTCCGCCAACACCCGCGTAATCGCAGCCGTCAACGTCGTCTTCCCATGATCAATATGACCCATCGTCCCCACATTCACATGCGGCTTCGTACGCTCAAACTTCGCCTTCGCCATCGTCGGCTCCTGTTCCTTTCCTTGTCCCTCTCGGCCGACGCAGGCTAGGCGTCGGTTCCTACGTAGCGGCGGGCAGACTCGAACTGCCGACCTCTCGATTATGAGTCGAGCGCTCTCACCTACTGAGCTACGCCGCCTCAAGCGGGCTTCGCCCGCCTTGGCCAGCAGCTCTGCCGCTCGCCAGAGCCCCCTTCCGGATTTGAACCGAAGACCTCTTCCTTACCATGGAAGCGCTCTACCGACTGAGCTAAGGGGGCCAGGTTGTCAGACGCCCGGGCGCCCGGTGCCGGGAGAAGGATTCGAACCTCCGTAGGCGTCAGCCGGCAGATTTACAGTCTGCTCCCTTTGGCCGCTCGGGCATCCCGGCAAGCCGAAACCGCACGCTGAAACCACGCATGGTCCGGGATGTTGGATGTTAGAGATCGGGAGCTGGTAGTACCAACCCCTCCCTGCCCCTACCTAATCCCTTGGGCTATCCGCGTCAGGCGATCGATCCGCTCTTCGGTTGGGGGATGGGTGCTGAGCAGTCGCATCATCCCCCCGCCGCCACGCAGCGCCTTCATCGGGTTGTCGATGAAGAGCTGAGCGGTGGCAGGGTTGACGTTCATCGGGATCCGGGCTGTCCCCAGTGAGATCTTCTCCAGAGCGCTGGCCAGGACCATGGGGCGCCCAGTGATCTCAGCACCGGTCTCATCTGCCTGAAATTCCCTGGTCCTGGAGATGGCGAGCCGGATCAGCATGGCCGCGATCGGGGCGACGATCAGAGAGAGCAAAGCGCCGATGGCTCCCAAAGGGTTTTCCCGGTTGTCGCCACCGCCGAACCAGAACGCCATCCGGGCGAGCATGGTCAGGGCGGCTGCGATCATCGCCGCGATCGAGCTGATGAGGATGTCCCGGTTCTGGACGTGGGCCAACTCATGAGCGAGCACCCCTTCGAGCTCGTCGAAACTGAGAAGCTGGAGGATTCCGGCAGTCACCGCGACCGCCGCCTTCTTGGGAGACCTCCCGGTGGCAAAGGCATTGGGTTGGGGTGAGTCGATCGTGTATATGCGGGGCATCGGCATCCGGGTCTGCTCTGCCAGCCGGCGCACGATGGCGTAGACCTGCGGTTGCTCCTCCTCGGTGATCGGGCGCGCTCGGCTGGCAGCCAAGGCCAATTTGTCCGAGAAGAAGTAGGCGACGAGGTTGAACCCGACGGCGATCACCAGCCCGATCACGAACCCGTTGCCACCGCCGCCGAACAGAGTGGCTCCCACCAGCCACAACAGGGTGGTCATGAAGGCGAGGAGGCCTACCGTTTTCAGGTTGTTCATACGCCAAATGGTACCGGTCATCGCCGGGTATTCCGCTGGTGCACAAGCTCCACGAATACGCCCTCAGACACTTTCAGATGGCGATAACCAGCACCCTGAAGTCACCAAGACCCCGGGGATGAAGCAGGGTCTCCGCCTCGATCTTGAGGGATCTGGCTTGCAGACGCGCCAACTCATCACCAGCTCGGGCCGCTGCCAGCTCGGTATGCCTCGATTCCGAGAGCAGATCCCGAAGCCCGAGATCGGAGAGGAATTCCTCCTGACGGAGCAGACGGACCTCGGCACCGGCGCTCTCCGCGGTGGCCATCAACGCGGTGAAGTTCACATCGGCGGTGATGTCGGTCTCACCCGGCTCGTCGAGGGGATGCGGCCCTAGATGATGAGCGCGATAGGTGCGAAGGGTCCCATCCCGACGTCTCGGGAGCAGGTTCTCCGAGGTATCCCCGTAATCGATCAGCACCACTGAGCCCTTCTCCAATCTGGCCAGCGCATCCGCCAGCCAGGCGGTCGCCGCCAATTGCACCTCCACCCAACCCCCGTCGCCCACCTGACCGGCGTATGCCTCCAGCCAGGTCACGACCTCCGGTCTCGGGTTGGCGTCAACGAAGGTCAGCCCGCTTTCATCGCATCCGACCCAACGCTCCCTCCAGGCTGTCCCGACCCGCTGGCCGAGGGACATCGGGAGATTGTCGATCAGCTCATTGGCGAGGATCACGCCGCGAATCGTCTCCGGGAGCGCAGACCCGATCGCGTGCTCGGGAAGGACATCGCGTAAGGAGGCCCGGGCTGCCGGCGAGGCTTCGATCGCCAGGACTTCGACATCGAGCCTCGAAAGCAGGGACCGCAGGAGCGACCCGGAGCCGGCCCCGACCTCGACCAGCTGGAACGGCTCACCGATCCGTTGTCTTTCCCCGGAGACGTATACCGCGAGCGTCTCGCCGAACAACCCACTCACCTCGGGGGAGGTCAGAAAGTCACCGGCCTTCTCCGAGCGAAGCCGATCGGAGGCGAAAAAGCCCAAATTGGGGTGATAGAGAGCCATCTCCATGAAGACCTCGAAGGGAATCGGGCCCTCAGAGGAGATGCGATTCTGAATCAGATCCTTCAGCGACACCGGTACGGTCGGGTCCATGGAATTCGGAGTCTTCATGTTCGCCACCGATACGGCAATTCGCCCCGACGACCTGGCCCGGGAGGTCGAGGCCCGCGGGTTCGACTCGCTCTGGTTCCCCGAGCATTCTCACATCCCGGTGTCCCGTCGAACGCCCTGGGGTGGCCAGAAGGGAGCACTGCCCCTCCCCGAGCACTACTGGCACTCGCTCGACCAGTTCACTGCCCTCGCCTATGCGGCGGCAGCCACCGAAAAGCTGAAGCTAGGCACGGGGATCACCCTGGTGGCGCAACGCGATCCGATCTGGACCGCCAAGGAGGTGGCCACCCTCGATCATCTGTCAGGGGGCAGGGTCCTGTTTGGGATCGGTTACGGGTGGAACCAGGAAGAGATGGCGCAACACGGCACCCCGTACTCGAAACGGAGAGCGCTCGTCAGAGAGAAGATCAAGATCATGAAAGCGCTCTGGACCGAGGAGGTCTCGGCATTTCAGGGAGAGCTCCTCTCACTCGAGCCCTCGTGGGCGTGGCCCAAGCCGATTCAGAGGCCCCATCCTCCAATCATCATGGGTGCCGACGCCGGGCCTCGCACCATCGAAGACATAGTGGAGTTCTGTGACGGGTGGATGCCGTTGGCCACCCGAATGAATGTCGTGGATCGAGCGGTCTTGGTGCGTCAGGCGCTGCAAGCGGCGGGGCGGGACCCTTCTTCGTTTGAGATCACCGCCTATGCCGCCAAGCTGGAATCCCTCGACCTCCTGGCCGAGGCCGGGGTTGACCGGTCGGTCTTCTCGCTCCCGCCTGCCGGAGCAGACATCATCATCCCCAGGTTGGACGAGCTCGCGGCCGCCGTTGGGCTTACCTGAGGTACCTGGCGCCAAATGTGGCGCTAGGTCAGCAAGGAAGCTAAGGCCTTCCATCCTGACCTGTCTGACGGCATGGTCGGGGCATGAGCGCAACGACAAGAGGCGTAATCGCCCATGCCATCGCGAACGACGGCGTCATCACCAGACGTGAAGCTCTGGCCCTTGGCATGCCGGAGCGCACATTGGACCGGCGGATTGAAGAGGGCGTCCTTATCAGGATCGCACCAGGGGTATACGCGCTTCCCGGGGTGTTCGAGGCCGAGACATCTACCCTCGCCGCGGCCACACGAGGGTTGGGTGCAGTGGTTTCACACCAGGCGGCCGCACGGCTCCACGGTGTGCCGGTCGCCGGCCCCAGGTTGGTTGTATCGGTGCCGCATCGACGAACCCACCTCTTTCCCGACGTCGTGGTCCATCAGCTCACGGATATCCGCGAACACGATTTGACCGTGGTCGGCTCACTGCCGACAACGGCCCCGAGCCGCACAGCAATCGACCTCGCCGCGGTCCTGTCCTTGACGCAGCTCGGGCGGGCAGTTGATCGGTTTGCCGCGAGAGGTCTGGCCAGCTTTGAGCAGATGAGTCAAGTCCTTGATGAGTTGGGAAGAAAGGGAAAGCCCGGAGTCGTCCGTTTGCGTCGGGCTCTGGAGCCGCGGCTCGGGTCATCAGGCAGTCCCGAGAGCGACTTGGAGTCCCGGCTACTCGAGGTGATACGTCTTAGCGGTCTCCCTGAGCCGAACGTACAACATCGCCCACCTTGGCTCAAGCATGTGAATGGCCGGGTAGATCTCGCCTACCCAGATTCGAAAGTGGTGATCGAAGGGGACAGCCGAGAGTGGCATGGGGACGAGTACACATTTCAGGCGGATCGTGAGCGGGACAATCTTGCCCAGTTGGCAGGCTGGAGGATCCTCAGATTCACGTGGAAGGACATCACCCGCAGACCTGAGTACGTGGTTTTTTCGATTCGCCGTATTCTCGAGGCTTCTTTGTCTGTGTAGCGCCATATGCGGCGCCGCGTACCTCAGGTAAGCCGAAGAAGAGGGGCCCATCGGGACCCCTCTTCTTGAACTATCGGCGACTCGGTCAGAAGTCCATCCCGCCGCCGTCGTGGCCGTGGCCGCCACCCGGCATTGCCGGTGACGGCTCCTTCTCCTCCGCCACCAGAGCCTCGGTGGTGAGGAGCAGGGCTGCGATCGAAGCCGCGTTCTGCAAGGTGGACCTTGTCACCTTCGCCGGGTCGATGACGCCGGCCTTGACCAGATCCTCGTACTCACCGGTGGCGGCGTTGAAGCCGGTGTTGCCTTCGGCACCCCGCACGTGCTCGACGACGACGCCGCCTTCGAAGCCGGCATTCACCGCGATCTGTCGGAGCGGTTCCTCGATGGCCTTGCGTACTATCGAGCGCCCGGTCTTCTCGTCTCCACCTCCGCCACGAATCTTGTCGATGGCGGTCTGAGCCCGGAGCAGAGCCACACCGCCGCCTGGGACAATGCCCTCTTCGACGGCGGCACGGGTCGCCGAAACGGCGTCCTCGATGCGGTGCTTCTTCTCCTTCAGCTCGACCTCGGTAGCGGCTCCGACCTTGATCACCACGACTCCGCCGGAGAGCTTGGCGAGACGCTCCTGGAGCTTCTCACGATCCCAATCGGAGTCGGTGTTCTCGATCTCACGCTCGATCTGCTTGATGCGGGCCTTGACGTCCGCCTCCGACCCGGCACCATCGATGACGGTGGTGTTGTCCTTGGTGGTCACGATCTTGCGGGCCCGGCCCAGCATGTCGAGGGTCACGTTCTCCAGCTTGAGACCGACCTCCTCGGAGATGACCGTCCCACCGGTGAGGGTGGCGATGTCCTGGAGCATCGCCTTGCGGCGCTCTCCGAAACCGGGAGCCTTGACCGCAACCGAAGAGAACGTGCCGCGGATCTTGTTGACCACCAGAGTGGCCAGGGCCTCGCCCTCGACGTCCTCGGCGATGACCAGCACGCCCTTGCCGGACTGCATGACCTTCTCCAGGACCGGGACCAGATCGTTGACCGAGCTGATCTTCTGGTTGGCGATGAGGATGTAGGGATCCTCGAGCACCGCTTCCTGACGATCGGGATCGGTCACGAAGTAGAAGTTCAGGTAGCCCTTGTCGAACTGCATGCCCTCGGTGAATTCGAGCTCGAGACCAAAGGTCTGGCCCTCCTCAACGGTGATCACGCCGTCCTTGCCGACCTTGTCCATCGCCTCGGCGATGACCTTGCCAATAGTCGGGTCGTTGTTGGCCGAGATCGAGGCGACATTGGCGATTTCGTCGCTGGTCTCGATGTCTCTTGCCATCTCACCGATGGCCTCGACGACCTTCTCGACCGCGGCTTCGATGCCCCGCTTCAGGTCCATCGGGTTGGCGCCGGCCGCGACATTGCGCAGACCCTCTTTCACCATTGCCTGGGCGAGGACTGTCGCAGTCGTGGTGCCATCACCAGCTACGTCGTTGGTCTTGGTGGCCACTTCCTTCGCGAGCTGGGCGCCCATGTTCTCGTATGGGTCGTCGAGCTCGATCTCCTTGGCGATCGTGACCCCGTCATTGGTGATGGTGGGTGCGCCCCACTTCTTCTCCAAGACGACGTTGCGACCTTTGGGGCCGAGGGTGACCTTTACCGTGTCGGCGAGCTTGTTGACGCCCGCCTCGAGGCCGCGTCGAGCCTCTTCGTTGAAGCGAAGTTCCTTCGCTGCCATTTCTTATCAGCTCCTAATTGACTACGGCCAGAAGATCACGCTCGGAGAGGACGAGGTATTCGTCCGAATCGAGCTTCACCTCCGTACCGGCAAACTTCGAGTAGAGGACCTTGTCGCCGACCGAGACATCCATGGGGATGCGGTCGCCGTTCTCGTCGCGGGCCCCGGGGCCGACGGCGATGACCTCACCGATCTGCGGCTTCTCCTTGGCGGTGTCGGGGATGACCAGCCCTGAGGGAGTGCGGGACTCCGCATCCTCCGTGGGCTTGACCACCACTCGGTCACCGAGCGGCTGAAGCTTCATTCTTCTGCTCCTCCTTGAAGCGCCTGGACTTTCCTTGCGCGGGTCTCACACTGATCGACCGGATTGAACCGTGAGCCACCGTGTGATTTCCCGTGGGTTAGCACTCGGATAACTCGAGTGCCAGACGAAGATTAGCACTCGGACACGGCGACTGCTAATTGGGATCTGAGTGTATGCGACTCAACCCAGAACCCTTCCCGGGTCCACATTCTCGGCCCAGTCGGTGATGCGCCCCTCGGCCAGCCAGTGGGCACCTGCGACCCCGATCATGGCAGCGTTGTCGGTGCACAGCAGCGGACTGGGTAGTGCGAGGCGGATCCCCCTCTTTTCTGCCTCCTCGGCGAATCGCTCCCGGAGACGTCGGTTGGCGAGAACGCCGCCGCCGCCGCCAACCATGCGGGCGCCGGTCTGATCCACTGCGTTGAACGTCTTGGTTACGAGAACGTCGACTATCGCCTCCTGAACCGAGGCAGCCACATCCGCCAGTGGGGGGAGCTCCCACGCGGCTTGGGCCTTGGCGATGAAATTGACCACAGAGGTCTTGAGACC
This sequence comes from Acidimicrobiia bacterium, assembly GCA_035292605.1. GTDB lineage: Bacteria > Actinomycetota > Acidimicrobiia > Spongiisociales > ZC4RG35 > JALYNX01. The sequence goes on along the minus strand of DATDPT010000102.1, from coordinate 28,249 downwards.
CGAGAACGAAAGTTGGAAGGGCCGGTCGGGAAGGGCACGGGGGAAATCGACCGCCGAAGGGTCGCCTCCGTCCGAAGCGAGATCGATCGCCGGGCCGCCCGGGAATCCAAGGCCCATGACCCGGGCCAGCTTGTCGAACGCCTCGCCGGCCGCATCGTCGATGGTCTGGCCCAGGGTCTCGTACTCGCCCCAATCGCGGACATGAACGATCTGGGAGTGCCCGCCCGACGCCAGGAGCACCACACACGGAGGTTCGAAATCCTCGAACTCGAGCCGGGGAGCCATCAGATGACCCTCCATGTGATCGATTCCCACGAAGGGCAGTTGTCGGGCCCACGCGGTCGCCTTGGCGAAGGAGTGGCCCACCAACAGGGCGCCCACCAAGCCCGGTCCCGCAGTTGCGGCCACTCCGTCCAGGTCGGCAGGATGGACTTCCGCTTCCTGGAGCGCTCGATGGGTGAGGGAGCGAATCGACTCGACGTGGGCGCGCGCCGCAAGCTCGGGGACTACCCCACCGAAACGGGCATGGAGGTCGACCTGCGACGACACCACGTTCGAAAGGGACACGGCTCCCCTTACCACCGCTACCGCGGTCTCGTCACAGCTGGTCTCGAAGGCGAGGACGAGAGGAGTCATCGGAACCCCTCCAACCGCTTCAGATAATCGTCGCTGTCGATGTCGTGAGCCCAGAGGATCAGGGCGTCGTCGTCTCCGTAATAGCCCTTGCGCAGTCCCACCGGAGCCAAACCGAAGCCGGCGTAAATCGATCGCGCCGGGTGATTCCTCGAACGCACCTCCAGGGTCATATGGCGTGCGCCTAGTTCGATCGAGGCCAGTATCAGCGCCGTGAGGAGCCGGCTTCCGATGCCGTTCCTCCTCGACTCCGGGGCAACAAGCAGATTGGTCACATGTGCCGCGTCGCCACCAACCATGACCCCGCCGAATCCCACAACGTCATCGCCCGCGGCAACCAGATAGACGCGATTATCCGCTGCCAACTCCTCGCGAAAGACGGCCGAGCTCCAAGGCATGAGGCGATCGGCCGCCTCGAGGTCGACTGCGGCCTCGACATCGGAATCAGCGAAAGCCCTGATGGCAACGGCGGTCAGCTCGACCCCCATGGCCCCTCCTGACGCAGTTTGGCCCAGTTGATGGTGACGTCGGGTTCCCGCAGATAGAGAGGCCGGATCTCGTCCGGCGGCGGGAACTCGTCTCGTTCGAACCTGGCACGCGCCGCCTCGGCCAGTGTCACGGCATACGGATAACGAGGCCGCCCGGTCTTCACGCGGTGCAACCCGCGGAGCAGCCCATCAGGGAGCGCGCCCACATCGCCGACGACGAGACTCTCGTCTGGGCTCGAATCGAGTTGGGCAGCGAGCACGTCGGGTCGGACCAGGTCCACCGAGCCCTCCTTGACCACTCCGCCCGGAACCGGGCGATAGCGAGCCACGGCGAACTCACCCCGCCGCACATCCACCACCGCCCAGATCAGACGATGCCCGGTGCGAGCTTCGAGGGCTATGGCATCCAGCGATACCGCAGGGATCACCGGGATCCCAAAGGCGGCGGCAAGACCCTGAGCCGTGGCGAGGCCGACCCGGATCCCGGTGTACAGGCCGGGCCCGATGTCGACGACCACGGCATCGAGCGCCGAAGGAGACCAGCCCACCTGATCGAAGCAGAAGTCGATGGCTGGGACCAGAAAGGTGGCATGACCCATCCGGTCGATCCTGGATGCCGCAGCCAGCGTCGACGCGTCCTCGACCAGGGCCACCGATGATCCGGGTGTGGAGGTTTCGATTGCCAGCAGTCTCATGTCACCGTCTCCAGATCGCGGTCTGCCCAGTCACCGCTCGGAATCAGACGCAGGAGCCTGGTCTCGTCCGGGTTGACGTCGAACTCGATGCGGAGGTGGTCCTCGGGCAGGGCGGACTCGACTGCATCCCCCCACTCGATGACCAGCACGCCGTCCGCCGCCAGCTCGAACACGTCGAGGTCCTCGAACTCGTGGAGAGAGCCGAGCCGGTAGACATCGACATGCACCACAGGGATGAACCCCGAGTCGTATTGTCGAACCAGGACAAACGACGGGCTGACCACCAACTCTTCGACACCGAGCCCTTCGCAGAGCCCTCCCGTCAACAGCGTCTTTCCCGCGCCAAGGCCCCCCGCGAGCTCGATGACGTCACCAGGTCTTATGGCCGCAGCCAGTTTTCGCCCTGCGGCTCTGGTGTCGTCGGCGGTGGGACAGAACACCTCGATCATCCGAAGAGCTCCATCTGAGAAGGCTCGGGCAAAACAGTTTCCTCGGCCGTTGGCGACTCTTGCTCGAGACCGTCGAGGATCGAGCGGACGAGGGCGAAATCCGACCGCATCTGGTCGGTCACCCGGTCGCCTCCACGCAGGGCCGCGGCCGGGTGAAACGTGGGCACTAGGGACGATCCGAGCCACCATGGATGGAGCCGCCCCCGCAGCCTGGTGATCCCGATGTCCGTGTTGAGCAGCAGCTTGGTGGCGAAATTACCCAGCGTGACCACCACCTCGGGCTCGATGAGCCGGATCTGCTCCCGGAGATAGCCCTTACAAGAGTCGATCTCATCGGGATGAGGGTCCCGGTTCCCTGGTGGCCGGCATTTGATGACGTTGGCGATGTAGACCTCAGATCGTTGGAGACCGATCTCGGCGAGCAGAGTGTCGAGGAGTTTTCCCGCCGCACCGACGAAGGGCTCACCTTGGAGATCCTCGTTCTTGCCGGGTGCTTCGCCGACGAGCATCACCCTCGCCTGCGGATCGCCCACACCGAACACGACATTGGTGCGGGTCTGAGACAGGCCACAATCCGTGCACACCAGAGCGCGGGCTCGGAGATCTTCGAGAATGGGGATGTGGTCGCTCACCGGTTTGGCCATTGTGCCAAACCGAATCACCCCTTGGATGCGCCCACCGCAAGTTCGACAGCCGCAGCAGTGGCGCCAAAGGCCGCCTCGGCAGCCGCCTCGACATCGCATTCGACATCCCCACAGGACACCGCGTAAGCGATGTCCCCGTCGAAGCGGGTGTGAACCGGTCGGATACAAGCGGAGAGCGCATCTTGGGAGCGGACCGTGAGCCTGGTCAATTCGTTCCGGGTCATCTGGAAATCAGTAGCCACGACCACCAGGGTGGTGTTCATGATCGGGTTGGGTATGACGGCCGGTGGGCCTGGCTCATGTGGCCCGCCGGTCAACGGCTCCCCCTCCAGCGTGAACACGTCCCCGACTGCATTGACGACCACCAGCGCCCCGACCGTTGCGTCCCCGACGCGGCGGATTGCGGAGCCAAGGCCACCGGGCCGCATGTGCTCGAGACCGCGCCACTTTGCCACGGTGGCGCCAGTGCCGGCTCCAACCAAACCGTTCTCGACCGGCGCAGAAGACGCGGCACGGTATGCCGCCTCACCCTGGTCGGGGCCCGGTCGCACGGTGGGGTCCCCCGGAAAGAGATCGAAGATCACTGCCGCGGGGACGATGGGAACCCTGGCCACCGGAGTCTCATGACCCCTGCCGTCGGCCTCTAGCGCCCGAACCACCCCATCGGCCGCGGCGAGCCCGAAGGCACTGCCGCCGGTGAGCACGATCGCCTGCGCTTGCTCTATCCGCATCCCGGGTTGGAGCAAGGCCGTCTCCCGGGAGCCTGGCGCCGCCCCACGCACCTCGACAGCCACGATGTTGGGCTCGGGTAGGACCACGACGGTGCACCCGGTACGGGCCAGCTCATCCGACCAGTGCCCGACTTCGATCCCGGGCACTGCAGTGATCGTCTCATTCACGTCAGGTACCTTCGAGGTACCCGGGGACCGATGCCACAAACCACCTCATAGGAGATTGTCTCGAGGATCCTGGCCCAGTCGTCGGCGCTGACCACATCGTTCCCTTGCTCGCCGAGCACGACCACCTCGTCTCCCGGGCGCACGTCGGAATCACCGACGTCGATCACGATCTGATCCATGGTCACCGTCCCCGCCAGGGGGTAGCGATTGCCCCCGATCAATGCCGAGCCCGCTTCGGACAAGCGGCGGGGCAGGCCATCGGCATAGCCGATAGGAGCCGTCACCACCGTCGAGTCTCTGGACAGTGGCCTGGCCCTGCCGTAGCTCGGTCTTTCCCCCTCCTCCAGACGCTGCACATACACGACATGGGTCACGATGCGCATCGCAGGCCTCAGTTCCACCAGGTCCCGGGTGGCTGCACAAGGATGAAGACCGTAGATGCCGAGGCCGATACGGGCGAAGCTCCGCCGCGCTTCGGGGAGAAGGACGGCAGCTGCGGTGTTGGCGAGATGGACCAATGGGGTCTCGTACCCCGACGACGCCTCGTCGAAGATCTCGATCTGACGACGCGTGAAGACATCGTCCTCGTCGGCGACGGGAAAGTGGCTCCAGATCGCGGCCAACTCGAGGCCGGCACCTCTCACCGCGCTCACCAGGTCGTGCAAGAGCCGGGGCGGCGCCCCGACCCGGTGCATGCCGGTGTCGATCTTGATGTGGACCTCGATGCCAGGCGCAGTCGATTCCAACGCCTCGATACAGGAGATCGAATAGACCGTCGGTGTGAGGCCCCATCTGGCGATGTCCGACACGGATCCCGTGTCCGGCTCCGAAAGGACCAGTATCGGCGCCTCGATCCCGGCTTCGCGGAGGCGCACCCCTTCCTCGACCAGGGCCACGGCGAGGCGTGTCGCCCCAGCTTCGAGGGCAACCTCCGCCACCGGGGCGTCCCCGTGCCCATATGCATCGGCCTTGACGACTGCACAGAATTCGGAGGGGGCGATCAGACCCGCAAGGGCGGCGACGTTGTGCCGTATCGCCCCCAAATCGATCTCGGCGTAGGTCGGTCTCAAGAAACCCCCCTCCCCCCTTCGGGGTACTCCCCCCAACGCTCGCTCCGCTCGCTGGAGGGAGAAACAGCCCCCCTCCCGGCTCCGCCGACACTCCCCGGAACCCCCTCCGTCGCCTTCGGCGCCACCTCCCCCAACGTCGCTTCGCTCCTGGGAGAGGAAATGCTCGCTGCGCTCGCTGGAGGGAGAAATGCAAACCTCCCGACATGGACACTCAACCGGTCAGCAGTGACGGTGCCCTGGCGCCCCAGGTCGGCTCCGGCGACACCGTGCCAGTAGGCAGCTGAGACCAACGCGGTGCGGGCATCCAGACCGCGGGCCCACAAAGCACCTGTCATCCCGGAGAGGACATCGCCGGTTCCGATCGTCGCCAGCTCAGGGCCACCAGACCGGACCAGAATCGGCAACGCGCCGTCGCTGATGATCGTCGGGTTTCCCTTGAGGAGAACCGTCATGCCCTTCTTCTGTGCGAGCGCACGGACCGCGTACTCCCCACCGCCGACCCCGGCCAGCCTCTTGAACTCCCCGCCATGAGGGGTGACCACCACCCGGGCCCCACCCTCCAACGCGGCATCCACCATCTCGGCGGTGAGGGCGCCCGCGTCCAACACGACCTGGCCGGCCTTGCTGACCATGGGGACAACCTCAGGATGGTCGGCCTCGTCGAGCCCGGGGCCCGCGATCACGACGTCGAAACGATCCAACTGGTCCTCGACGCCGGCGAGAGGTCGGGTGAGCAGCTCGGGAGCGATCTGGGCGACCTCATCGGGACAAGGAGAGGCCACCACCACCGATCCGGCCCCGAAATGGAGAGCGCTGCGACCGGCGAACACCGCAGCGCCGATCATCCCCCTCGATCCTCCGACCACGAGAACCGCCCCCGCTGACCACTTGTGAGCGCGACGCTCCCGCGGTGGTCTGGGGGCGTCCTCCTCACCGGCCAGCCACATCGAAGGCTCACCGCCTTCGATGCCCAGATCGACCACCGTGATGACACCGCAGACGTCCGGTCCGTCATCCTTGACATGTCCTGTCTTGAGGTATTGGAAGGTCACGGTCTCTATTGCCGAGAAGACCTGCCCTCCCCTCTGCCCTGTGTCCGGGTCGAGCCCCGTGGGAAAATCGACTGCGATCACCGGGGCGGAGGTCTCGGTCCACGCCTGCACCGCGGGTGGAAGATCACTCCGGCCGCCGCCCCCAAACACCGCGTCGATGACGAGATCGGCCGGCACCGGAGGGCCCATCTCGACAACCCGGACCCCGGCAGCCCTGGCCAGGTCGGCCGCGCGGATCGCATGTGGTGTTTTCGGTTCCGCGAGGGCCTGGACGATGATATCGGCACCTCGTTGGGCCAGATACCTGGCCGCCACATACCCGTCACCTCCGTTGTTGCCGGGACCGGCAAGTACCACCACCCGCTTGCCGTAGGCCGCTCCATTTCGAACCGCGGCCAGGGCCACCGCAAGCCCGGCATGGTCCATAGCGGCATCGAGATCGCCGGTGTACGCCTGGTCCACCCGCCGGTACTCCTCTGCGGTGAGGATCGGCTTCACGACTCGAACAGGTCCCGCACGCCGGCGACCACCCGCTCCCGATCCTCGTCGCCCAGGTTCGATCCGCTGGGTAGACAGAGGCCGTGCTCGAAGAGATCGGCTGAGACGGCGCCGCCAACGGCTGCACATCCCGAGAACACCGGCTGGAGGTGCATCGGTTTCCACACCGGCCGTGCCTCGATGTCGAGCGTCTCCAGGTGGACTCTGACTTGCTCCCGATCGGTGCCCGCCTCGGCGGGGTCGATGGTGACACATGTCAGCCAGAAGGTGGATCGGCAACCGTCTCCCTCCGGCATGAAGTCGATACCGGGAAGGTCGCCCAACGCCTGGCGGTAGAAGTCGTTGTTCTCACGGCGCTTCTCTACCCGACGCTCCAGGTCGGCCAATTGGGACCGGCCAAGGCCGGCGAGCAGATTCGAGAGCCGGTAGTTGTAACCGATGGTTGTGTGCTCGTAGTGGGGTGCCGGGTCGCGCGCCTGGGTCGCCAGCCATCGGACCTGACGCGCCCAGTCTTCCCGGTCCGTGACCAGGGCGCCTCCGCCACTCGTGGTGATGATCTTGTTCCCGTTGAACGAGAGGGTCGCCATCACGCCGAAGCTCCCGGCATTTCGCCCCCGATAGGTCGCCCCCAACGCCTCGGCGGCATCCTCGATCAGAGGAACCTCGTGCTCGGAGCACAGAGCCGCGATCCGGTCGTAGTCGGCGCACTGGCCGTATATGTCCACCGGGACACACGCCGCAAAGTGGCCGTCACCATCGAGGGCTTCTGCCAAGAGGTCGGGATCCATGTTCCAGGTCGATCGATCGCTGTCGACGAAGACCGGCTCGGCACCGGTGTAGCTGACCGCATTTGCGGTCGCAGCAAAGGTGAGAGACGAGACCAGCACCCGATCCCCGGGCCCGACACCGAGGGCGAGCAGGCCGAGATGCAGCGCAGCGGTCCCGCTGGAGAGGGCGACACCGTGACTTCTCTGGGTCACCGCAGCCAACTCGACCTCCAGGCCATCCACCTCGGGCCCGAGCGGGGCTATCCAACCGCTCTCGATCGCTCGGTGGATCGCTGCCTGATCTTCGACCCCTACATCCGGTGGCGACAGATAAATCCTCGTCATGCGCAGTTGAGGCTAACGAGCATGAGATCGGGCGGAGGATGCTGCCGCCTCGGCGAGCAGCGCCTCGACTTCTCCCGCGATCCGGCCGAGATCGTGACGACTTCTGACCCAATCACGAGCCTCGACGTCGACCCGCCGCTCCGATGCCAGATGGCTGGTCAGTGCAGAGGCGAGTAAGGCAACGTTCCCAACCGGCACCAGAGTCCCGAAACGACCGTCGACCGTTGCCTCCCTGACAGGAGGGATGTCAAAGGCGACTACGGGAACCCCAACCGCCATGGCCTCCAGGACCGCGGTACCCAGACCCTCCATCAAAGAGGAGAAGGCAAATACGTGAGCGTTCCCCAGATAGTCGGCAACCTGGCTGGTGTGCCCGACCAGGGTCACCGAGTCGGCGAGCCCAAAGCGATCGATCGCCTCCGCGACCGCTGCGGATGCCTCGCCCTCACGTCCGACGACGGCGAGATGAGCGTCGGGAACTGCGTCTCTCACGGAGGCGAACGCCTCGACCAGCAGCACCTGGCCCTTCTGCGGGGCGAGACGACCGACGTTGACCGCCAACGGCCCTGGCGGAAGCCCCAACTCGGCCCGGGACCGCGGTTGGGTCTCCAGAGGGCGGGGCACACCCCTTGGGATCACCGTCACCCGGGATGGATCGAAACCGAGCAGGTTCGAATTGGTGGCCTTGACCTCCTCGGTGAGGGCCCGGAACCAGACCAGGTCACTCCGGGCCGCCCAACCGGCGAGGGCTCGTAGCAACTGGGCCCTCCGCGTAGAGGCTCCAGGTTGGTAGCTGCGAAGCGATTCGAGGTCGCCGGAAAGCACGAGATTGGAGACGACCGGCACCCCCAAGCTGCGCCCCGCCAGTTGCCCCACCAGATTCCCCAGGAAGAGGCTGGTTTGGATCACATCGGGACGCAGCTGGCGCGCGATGCGTCGCAATGCAGTAACCGCCCTTGGCCAGGTCCGCGACCCCGATCCCTCCCTCAAACCGATCACCTCCACGCTGATCTCCAGCTCCCGAAGCTGATCGGCCAATTCCATGCGATCGTAGAGAGTCACGACGTGCTGCTCGGTGGCGTCCGAGAATCTGGTCACCTCGCGCACCAGGCCCTGCTCGGCCCCACCCGAGCCCGAGAGGCTGTCTATGACGTGCAAAACCCTCATCTGGTCCTTCGAAGGGGAGCGATCGAGGTGTCGAGGCTAGTGACCGGCCCGTGCCCAGCCCTGCCACGGGACGAACTTCGATTGGATCTGGTTTGAAACCGGGAGGCCTTACGATCCCCCGATGACCGACTCGGTCCCGACCGTCATCGACCTTCTGACGCGTACCGACTTCCTGGTCGGCGGCTTTCTGGGGATGACCGGCCTGGTCGTTCTTTTCTTTGCACCACGCACCGAGGATCTCTCGATACTGGATTGGGGTCTGATCCTGACCGCGGGAGCGTTCCTCGCGGTCGGCCTGGCCTTGGGAGCAAGCTTGGCCCTCGTCGTCGGCCTAGGAGCCTTGGCTCTCGGAGGGTGGATGGCCCGGCCGCCCAGCGGAAGTGCAAGGGCGCCGTTTGGGTGGGCCTTGATCGTGATCGGAGCGCTGGCGATGGTTTGGCGTGGTGGTTTCCCCGAGATTGGCTGGATCCTGGCCCTGGCGCCGGTGGCGATCGTGGCGATTGGAACCACCCTCGCGGCTTGGGCAACTCGTCTTCCCCAGCAGACCCTGGGAATCATGATCGCGATCACTGCATTCGGGATCTGGGTCACGGTGCCGGAGACGGAAGGCGCAAGAGCCCTTCTCGGCGCATCGATCCCCATGGCTCTGGCCACATTGCGACCGGTCGGCGCCAAGCTCGGCCATGCAGGGGCATTTGCCCTCGCCGGCCTCATAGTGTGGGTGGTCGCAATTGGAGGCGAGGCACGAGGAGCTTCGATCATCGGCGGGTGGGGGTGTGTTGGCGCCCTCGCCATCCTTCCCCACTACAAACCTCCCCCGACCCGGTTGGTCGGATCCAGGCGCACCATCACCGTGTTGCTACACGGTCTCCTCGTGCTCGTCTCCTCCCGGATAATCGGTCTCTGGGAGTCCGGCGGTCCTGCGCTGGTGGCAGTCATGGTCTTGGGAGTCGGGGTGTACTTCGCTCTCCGTCTCCTGCCTTTGGTCAAACCGGGTCGAGCGTCTTTGACGAAAGACTGATCCGACTCGATCAAGGGCCCTTGTAGCCCTTCAGCCGCCGTCGAACAATCTCCTCCAAACGGAGCCCTCCGCGAAGTCGGGCCCCGAAGAACCGAAACCCGTCCGAGAGCTGCACCGGGTAGCGAGGCAGGAGGTGAGGCTCCAGTTCCGTTGTTGCTCCACGTGACCCGGCCAGGGCGGCGGACGAGTATCGATCGGTCACCGGTCGATCCGAGCTCTGGGACCAGAAGCCCCACGGGTAGGCGAAATGCGCGGGACGAACTCCCAATCGGGACTCGATCAGCGCATCGCTGGTTCCCAGCTCATCCTCCACCTCGTCAGAGGACAGTCGGCGCAGGTCGAGATGACGATGGGTGTGCGCCCCTATGGTGACCAACCCGGACCCGAGCATGGTCCCGATCTGGTCCCAGGACAGGGGCTCGGCCTTATCCGCCGGTCCCAGAGGAACTCCCGTCTCTATCGATTCGGTTGCGAGATAGAGGGTGAAGGGAAAGCCCAGTTCGTGGAGAAGGGGAAACGCCGTCGTACAGGTGTCCCGATAACCGTCGTCGAAGGTGAGCACCACCAGATGCTCCGAGCCCGGCTCGGCCCATCTGACCAGGGCCTCGCCGAGGTCTACAACCTGTCGCTTGGCCGAGAGCCAATCGAGTTGTAGGCGGAAATCCTCGAGACGGACTTCCATCTGCCGTCTCAGGCCCGCCTCAACCTGGTGGTATATCAGGATGCGGGGGCCGGGGGGCCGGGGCAGGACGGCATCGGTGAGTGCTGAAAGGGCCTTGACCGCGGTGCGCCCCGGCGACACGCCTCAACCGGTGGCGAGGAATGAATTCATCTCTTCCTCGTTGAGGACCGGGAAGGGAAGCAGACCCAAGCGCTGCAGGGGGGCGAGGTTGGCGCGAAGGCCGGCGGACCAATCCGGATTCCACTCCCAAGCCTCATTCTTGTTCCGCTTGCGGGGGGCCTTCGTCGTCTCATCGACAGTGATGCCCAGAAGAAGCCCGAATGCCGTCTCCATTCGCCGGACCTCGCGGATCCTCCCCTCGATGAGGGCTGCCTGTTCGATCTCGCCCTTGGAGTTGGCCGACTTGAGATTCCTCTCCAGCTCGTCGATGACCCGACTCGTCACCTGGGTCATGAGATTCTCGATCTTCTGGCGGTCGAAACGATGGGCGGGCACCAGGACCTGGACGGCGCCCTCCTCACTGGTCAGATGCCAGACGGAGGGGTCGCCACCAGTCCGCTTCAAGTGTCTGAGAAAGAACTCATTGGCAAGCCATTCGTCGACGGTGACCGAGTCCCGACCCGTGCCTGCGGCGAGAATCTCCTCCATCTCGGCCACGATGGCGTCAGCAGTATGGGGGGCCACCTCGCTGTGAAGCTCGTCCATCAGCCATCTACCCACCGACGGGTGCTCGGTCAGGGAGCGAAACGGGAGAAAGCCGTTGAGTGACACCTCGTCGATCACGTCGTCGGAGAAATCCCCTTGCCCATAGCTGGCCGTCATCATGTCATCGACCCGAGAGACCAGATACTCGGCCACCGCTTCGAAAGCGACCTCCGGTGATGCCCCGTCGAGGGCGGTCAGAAGATCTCGGCCGAAGTCGCTGGCCTCGGCCGCCTCCTGCAGGGAGCCGACACGGTCGACGAGGTTCTGCAACGAGTCCCCCGGCCTCCCAACCCCACCCCTGGCAGAGGGGCTCGGGTAGTGGCTCAACCTAGACATTGGCGAGGCAACGGGCGCCACATGAGTGGGCTCGGGCACGACCTGCTCGACATGGCGCTCCGGCAGGCCCCACACTGCCCGCTCCGAACGCTGTAGGAACACCGCCCCCATGATCGAGACCTGGCGCTGGACAACGTCGAACACCAGCCCGTTGACCCGAGGCATGGTCGATCGTCCCGGGGTCAGCACCAGGACGCTGCGACGCAACCTCTGCATCGCCACCTGCGCCGCCGGTGTGCTGATGTCACCCACCGCGACCACGACCACATCGAAATGCTTGGTGGCCTCCTCGATGAAAGCACGGAATTGGCGGCCGGCGATGGCGTCTCCCGGGGAGGCCGGCGGCGGGCCCGAGGGCACCACTGCCAGGTCGGGTCGGACGAAGAGCGAGTTAGCCACCGCGGAGGCCACCGCACGCTCGAAGCCCAGCGACTCCGAGTTCAGTGCCAGCACACCGGAGAGGGAGGAGCCTCCGACCTTGTACTCGCCCATGGCGGAGTCGCTGGCGAAATCGGCGTCGACCAAGAGCACCGACGATCCGGCGCTGGCCATCGACACCGCCAAGTCGGTGGTCAGGGCGTGGACCCCCTGGGCAGCAACATTGTGACCGGTGACGGCCAGAGTGGCGCCGGTGGAGGGAAGTTGAGCTTCCACGACCGAGCGCAAGGCCTGGATTGCCGGCTTTCGGGCACCGCCTTCGGTGGTGTCGTACCACGCTTCGCCGACTCCTGTTCCCAGACGCCGAGCCGGGACCTCTCCGAGGAAGGCGATCTCGAGATCCTCCGGCAGCCACACCGGTTTGGTGGCCCGGGTGATGAAAACCAGCCCGAACAACGCCAGCGCAATGCCGCCGACGAGCCCGATCAACCCGTTGATCAGCGGATTTGCCGGCTCCCCGGTCAGGTCGAGAAAGACTACGGGGTCGACGGTGCCGGTGTCGATGATGCCCAGCGCCCGCAAATTCAGCTGCTCGAATTGGGTAGCCAGTAGCGCACGGCCGTTCTCCAACGAGGTGAGCCTGAATTGATCGGCGACGCTGAGCACGGTCGAGGGGGCCGGAGGAAGCGACGCCTTCTCGGCCTGCAAGGATGCCAGGGCGTCCTGGATTCCCTGACGCCGCGCGACGACTTCGGGGGCCTCCACCGCGGAAGCAGCGGCTTCCTCGACGTAGAGCTGGATGAGGGCTTCGTTGGTGGCAATGATCTGTTGGTCGAGGAAGGCGTGGCGGTTGACCAGCGCCTGCTCTTCGGGTGTGAGCGTTATCAGCAGCTCGGCGATCCGAGCCTCCAGTTGGTCGGCCTGTTGAAGAATCTCTTCGAGCCGGTCCTCTACTGATCCGCCGGCGGAGGGATCGACCGCGAAATAGGCTTGGAGCAGCGCCCTCGCCTTCTCGTTAGCCTCGTCATTGGTGTTGCCGATGGCGCGAAACGCAAGACGGCCGGTGATGGGATCGATCTCGATCTTGGAAGTTGGGTCAGCGAGGAGTAACTCACCGGCCGCGAGCGTCGCCCGCTCCAGCGTGGCATCTCTCTGTGCTTCGAGAGCCTCGGCGGTCTGCCCCTCCTGGGCCTCAAAGCGGATGGCGATGGTGGCCTGGATCTGTTCCTCGCGTTTGTCGTTGGCGAGGTCAGTGAAGTACCAGCCGGCGAACAGCCCGAGCAGCCCGACGCCGAGGACGATAAACCACCGGTCACGAAAGACCCGGAGCAGCCGCTTCAACTCCATTGTGGTTCGAACTCAGCAGCCTTCGCTTCGGTCTCGATGCCAATGGCCGCACTCGCCAGATGGAAGAGCAGACGTCTCACTTCTTCCTGGTTTCCGGCATGGGCGGCATCTTCAACGTCAGCGATGCTGTCGAGCACAAAATATGCAGTTGGGTGGCCAAGTCGAGCCTCAAAGATCTGTGGGTTCCGAGTGAGGGCCATCGGGTCAGTCGAAAGGCTCTCGGTGAGCTTCTCCCCGGGGCGGCGCCCAGTGTACTCGATCTTGATATCGGCACCAGGGGTGAGACCGGCGAGCCGGATCAGACGGCGGGCCAGGTCCACGATCCTCACCGGATCGCCCATATCGAGGACGAAAACCTCCGAGCCATCTGCAAGAGCGGAAGCCTGAAGGACCAACTGGACTGCCTCATCGACTGTCATGAAGTACCGGGTCATGTCGGCGTCGGTCACCGTCACCGGCCCCCCGATCTTGATCTGCTCCACAAAGGTCGGGATCACGCTTCCACGACTCCCGAGCACATTGCCAAACCTGACCGCGGTGTAGACACAGCCGTCGTTTCGATGCTGCCCCAATTGGACCATCAACTCAGCGATTCGCTTGGTCGCGCCCATCACCGATTCCGGGTCCACTGCCTTGTCGGTGGAGATCAGCACGAAATGACTCATACCGGCGCGCGAGCCGGCCTCGATGACGTTTCGGGTTCCGATGACGTTGGTCAGGACCGCTTCGTCGGGAAACTGCTCGAGCACCGGGACGTGTTTCAGAGCCGCAGCATGGAAGACGACATCGGGGCGGATTCTCTCGAAGGTTCGGAGCGTCTTCTCCGCATCTCTGACGTCGGCGAGCACGATGTGGGGATCACCGGTCCACCCCAGCGATGCATCGTGGAGGAGCGTCTCGTCACGGTCGAGAGCCCACACCCCGTCCGGCTCGAAACCAAGCACCTGAGCCACGATCTCTCCGCCGATCGACCCGCCGGCACCTGTCACCAGAACCCGTTTCCCCTTCAACAGCTGGGCCACCTCCTCGAGGTTGGTGGCGACCCGGGGACGAGCCAGCAGGTCCTCGACCTTGATGTCGCGGACGTCGACCGCTCCTGAGCGATCCTCCATGACGTCTTCAGCGGCGGGGAGAATGCGAAGCCGAACATCGACTTCGAGACAACGGTCGACCACTTCGCGGGTCCGGATCGGGTCGGTGCCCACGACGACCACCTCGTCGATTTCGTGGTCGCGCACCAGGTCGGCAACCTGACCTAGATGGCCAAGGATGGGCAACCCAGCCAGCCGCCGAGCTGACTCAGGGGCCGAATGACCGTCGGAGACGAAACCGATGGCAAGTCCCTGGTCTGAGAGCGTGGGCACTTGACGTGCGAACACCGCCGCATCACGACCGGTGCCCACCACCAGGATCCGGTTTCCACCGCCTGTCTTCCGGAAAGAGAAGAGACGGGAACGAAAACGAACCAGCCCCATCCCGGCCAGCGACAGAAAGGCGCCCATCACCACGACTGCGACCGGCAGCACGAGGTCGGATTCTGTGATCTTGAGGAAATAGGAGACGCCCAGCAACAGGATCCCGGCACCTGTGTTGGCGATCACCACCTTCATCGCCTCGTCGGTGGAGGCATGCTCCCAGACATGGCCGTACGCCCCAGCGATCGCATTCGCCACGATGTGGATGACGATGATCAGCGGGATTACCTTGGCGAAGTCCCTGAAGTACTTTTGGGGGCTTTCGACTCCGAACAGGTCGAGCATTCTGACTGCCAACGCGACGGTGTAGGCACCAATGACGATGAACACGTCGATGAAAGCAAAGGCGATGTCAGCCCGAACTCTTGCTGCGCCCCTCGAAACGGCTCGCCATAGACGCGTGGCCGTAGTCTCCCCATTGATTGCACCGCCCAACAACTTAACGCCTCCCGAATACGGCTCGGCCGTACCGGCAGAGCCTCCCAGACCAACAAACTATCACATTAGGCCCGCCTCCAAAAGTGGCAATTGAACGCTGGCGGTGGTCGTGGGAGTATGTGCCGAGGGTTGGGGAAGCCACCGGGTCGCAATACGATCGATCATGCCCGGTAAAGCAAAGGATTTTGGGAGGAACGATGAAAGTGGTGGTGACAGGTGCCGCAGGATTTCTCGGCGGGCACATCGCGCGAAAGTTTCGCGATGTCGGTTGGGAGGTCACTGCTTTCGATGTTGCTCCCGTCGATGAGCAAGGGATCCACTTCGCTCAGGGTGACCTGACCGACGGCAACTCGGTCGATCAGGCCGTCGCCGGGGCCGATGTCGTCGCCCATGTCGGGGCGATCGGTGACGTTTACCTGGCCGGAGAACAGCCAACTCTCGCCGCCGAGGTCAACGTTCTCGGGACCGCCAATGTCATCGAGGCTGCACTCAGACATGAGGCGCGTTTGGTGTATGCCTCGACATGGGAGGTCTATGGAGAGCCGCGCTACGAGCCACTCGACGAGGACCACCCGACGATGCCTGACCATCCCTACAGCATCACCAAGCTGGGTGGCGAATCTTTGGTCCTGGCCGCCACCCATCTCCGCTCGCTGTCCGCCCTTGCCCTCCGACTTGGCACCGCCTACGGGTCGGGTCTGCGCCCCAATTCGGTGTTCAGGATCTTTATCGACCGGGCCCGGCGCGGCGAACCGATCACAATCCAGGGAGACGGATCGCAGGGACGTCAGTTCACCCATTCCTCCGATATCGCCAGGGCGTTCCACCTCGCCGCCGACTCCGAGGCTTCGGGCATCGCGCTCAACACCGTTGCTTCCGAGACCGTGACCATCCGAGAGCTGGCAGAGAAGATCGTGCAACGATTCCCGAC
Organism: Acidimicrobiia bacterium; assembly: GCA_035292605.1. GTDB lineage: Bacteria > Actinomycetota > Acidimicrobiia > Spongiisociales > ZC4RG35 > JALYNX01. The sequence goes on along the minus strand of DATDPT010000102.1, from coordinate 12,229 downwards.
CGAGCTCACATTCGGCGAGGCGAGACCGGGCGACGTGCCACCGGCGACGGTGTCGGCGAAACGGGCCGAGGAGGTCCTGGGCTGGCACTCGGAGATGCCCTTTGACCGGGGTCTCCAAGAATTGATCGATGGTCTCGTCTACGCCGGTTGATCGCATCCGCGTTCTGGTCCTGATCAAGGGGTTGGGGATCGGCGGGGCCGAGCGTCTCATCGTCGAGGGAGCCGCACATTGGGATCGCCAGCGGTTCGACTATCGCGTCGCCTACTTCCTTCCCTGGAAGGACCAATTGGTGGATGAGATGACTGAACGCGGGGTTCGCGTCGATTGTCTCGGGTCGAAGCGAGGTCTGGGACTCGCTGCTTATCGCCGCCTCCGAGCGCTTCTCTCCGATTGGGCGCCTGACATCGTCCATTGCCACCTCCCCACCGCCGGGATCCTGGCCCGCCTGGCGACTCGAACCCCTGTGGTCTACACCGAGCACAACATCGCAGGCTCCTACCGGCAGCCAACTCGTCTGGTCAATCGGCTCACCTATGGGCGGAACGCGGCTGTCATCGCCGTTTCTGGTGCCGTTGCTGACAGCCTGGTGGGGTTCCCGGGACCCTCTCCGCGAGTGATCCCCAACGGCGTATCGGTTTCGGTCAGCCCCTCCGACATCCAGGCGGTCCGAACGGAATTGGGTCTGCAGCCCGGTCAGAGGTTGGTGGTCCATGTCGGCAACATCCGCCCCCACAAGGGCCACGGGAACCTGATCGCGGCCACCGCTCTCATCGCGGCCCAAGAACCCAACTTGCTGGTGGTGTCCGTCGGCGCCGAGAAACATGACGGCGATCTGGCCAGGATGCGGGAGTCGGCTGTTGCGGCAGGTGTCTCCGAGCACATACGGTTCATGGGAAGACGAGAGAACGCGCGAGCCTTCCTCGGCGCTGCCGACGTTGTGGTCAACCCTGCCGACGTGGAGGGTCTGCCCCTTGCCATCCTCGAAGCTCTCGCCCTTGCTCGCCCTGTGGTCGCCACCGCGGTGGGTGGGGTGCCTGGCGTGGTCATCGACAGCGTGACCGGGCTCCTGGTGCCACCCGGCGACCCCGAGGCGCTGGCGGCCGGAGTGCTGGAAGCCCTCGAATCCCCGGATGCCAAGTCGTGGGGGCAGGCGGGGGCAGAGCTGGTCTCGGCCGAGTACGGGATCGCCCGCATGATCGCCGACTACGAGAAGTTGTATGGCGAGGTGCTCGATGCCTGACATGGAGATCAGGCCGGCCCGCCCGGAGGATATCGAGGGGATCCTCGAAGTCCTCGGGGCCGCCCTCGGAGAGACACTCCTGCTCAGGCGGACACCGGAGCTTTGGGCCTGGAAGCACTTGATCAACCCCTTCGGTCCGTCGATAGTGCTCCTCGCCTGGGTCGGGGATCGGATCGCCGGCGTGCGCGCTCTGATGCGATGGGACCTCTTGACGGTGCAGGGCCACGTGGTTCGTTGTGTGAGACCAGTCGACACCGCGACCCACCCCGACTTCGAACGACGCGGCGTGTTCAAGACGCTCACAATGGAAGGTCTCGCCGTGGCCCGGGAAACAGGCATCGATCTCATCTTCAACACTCCCAACCCCCGCTCCGGAGCCGGTTACCTTTCCATGGGTTGGCAGGAGGTAGGTGCGATCGGAGTGTTGGCCCGGCCCCGGATCGGCCCCACCGTCCACCCCGACGGGCACATTGCCCCTTCTCTGGAAACGGTGGCTCCTGGGGCAGGAAGCTTCCGCCCGATCGAGAGGCATGACCGCCCGCCCCGAGGCTTGAGAACACCGAGGACGGTGGAATATCAGCGTTGGCGTTTCGACTCCCACCCCACCGTGCCGTACGGGAGCATTCCCGACGGTGATGGAGCCGGCGTGATCAGAGTCGGGGTCCGAGGCGGCCGCATCGAATTGGTCCTTTCCGACCTTCTCGGAGGAGCCGGACGACGGGCTGTGTCCCGGGCCGGTGCGATCAACCGCGGCTCGTATCTCGCCGGTTTCTTCTCGAAGGGCTCACCGGAGAGGTCTGCAGCAAAGAAGGCGGGCATGCTCCCGGTGCCCGGGTTGAAGACACTTCAACTCGTCGCCCTCCCTCTCACCGAGCTCGATACCGATCCCTTCGATCTACGCTCCTGGGACATCGCCACCAGTGATTTGGAGTTGTTGTGAATAACGAGGGGTGGTTCTGGGCGTTGACCGGCTTGTCCGCGGTCGGCCTCGGCCTGCTGGTAGCCCTCGGTGCCTCTGGGGCCGGGGTCATTTTGATGGCGATCCTGGCGACGGTCCTGATGGCAGGCGTCGCCTCGACCTTGCGCCGACCCGTGGACGCCGCCTGGCTAACCAGGTGGGTGACCCTCGGCTTCCTCGCCAAGATCTTTGGTGCCTACGCCCGGCACTACATGGTGCAGAACGTCTATCTGTCGGGCGACTCCCTCAGTTATTACACAGCAGGCACCGAGTTCGCAACAGCGTGGAGAGCGGGCGTGATCCCACCTCTATCCGGGAGCGGCTCTTTGGGCACCCAGGTCGTCGAGGCGTTCACGGGAGGCCTGTTCGCCATCTTCACCCCGGATCTGTTGGGTGGGTTCGTCATGTTCAGCATGCTCTCGTTCCTCGGGCAGCTCGGCCTCTATGCCGCCTTCCGGCGCTGGGCCAAGCCCCACCAGCTCAAGCCTTATGCCTTTCTCGTCCTCTTCTTTCCAACCTTCGCCTTTTGGCCTTCGAGCATTGGAAAAGACGCCCTGGTCATCCTCTGTCTCGGGCTGGCCGCCTACTTCATCTCCCGCCTCCTGGAAAGCTTCGAACTGCGTTGGATCCTCCCCCTCGGATTGGCGTTGACCGGGCTTGGCCTGATTCGGATCCACATCGCCGGGTTGGTTGCCCTGGCCCTGGTCGCGGCGTTGCTCGTCTCCAAGCTGAGGATCGGCGCCGGCTTCCTCGCCAGGGGGAGGAAGCTGTTGACGTTCGCCGGTGCTGCCGCGGCCGTAGTCCTTGCGGTCACCCTCATCCCGGACATAGTCGGCCTCGAGCTTGGCGATCTCGAAGACATCACCCCGTTCACCACCGAGATAACACGACGCACCTCCGAAGACGGCACCATCGCCGCCGGCAGCCCGGTGGATTCGATAGTCGACGTGCCTGGGGCGGTGGCCCTGGTCCTGTTCAGGCCTTACCTCTTCGAGGCGACGGAGCTGCAACATTTCCTCGCCGCCGCCGAGACGACTCTGATCCTGCTCCTCAGCGTGTGGAAACTCCCGGCGATGGTCCGCAACTGGCGGGAATGGCGCAACAACGCCTATCTGGTGTTTTGCACTCTCTACACACTGGCATTCGCCGTCGCCTTCAGCGTGGTCCGCAACCTGGGGATCATCGCACGACAACGCGGTCAGGTCCTTGCGTTCTTCCTCGCCGTAGTCATCGGGCTCGGATGGAACGAGACGAAGAAAGTCACTCGAGGACGGATCCCGATTGGGACGATGCTGCCCGAACCAGCCGAGCCCGAGGTCTCCGGGATGGCTGTCCATCGGTGAAACGGGCGCTGGACCTCACGGTCTCCGCGTTGGCGCTGGTGATCCTCTCGCCACTCCTGCTCGTCATCGCCGGATTGGTCTGGCTCAGACTGGGACGGCCGATTCTCTTCAAACAGCAGCGCCCCGGTCTCCGTGGCGAGCCGTTCACCCTGGTCAAGTTCCGTACCATGCGTCTCGGCCCCATCGACCCCAGCGATGGATCGAGCGACCAGAATCGTCTCGACCCCTTCGGAGCCAGGTTGAGGAGCACCAGCCTCGACGAGCTTCCCGAACTTTGGAATGTCCTCAAAGGGGACATGAGCCTGGTTGGCCCAAGACCGCTTCTCATGCATTATCTGCCCCTCTACTCGGAACGCCAGGCGCGACGACACGAAGTCAGGCCTGGTGTCACCGGGTGGGCCCAGGTCAACGGTCGCAATGCGACTCCGTGGCCCGAACGGCTCGAGATGGACGTTTGGTATGTCGAGAACCGCTCGCTCTGGCTGGACCTCAAGATCCTGGGGATGACACTTCCCAGCGCTTTGCGACGGAGTGGCGTCACTCAAGACGGGCAGGCAACCGTCGAGTATTTCAGCGGTTCGGGATCATGACCAGACTCGCCTTTGCCGGGGACCGCCAACCAGCCGTGGATTGCCTTTCCATTCTCCTCGATGCGGGAGTGAAGCCAGAAGCGCTCATGATCTCGGGGCCGGAGCGGGCGACTCATGGCGAGATCCTCCGCGAGATGTCGGGGCTCCCCTCCGATCGGGTGCTGGTCGGCCGGCAATTCCGCGAACCGGCCGGCATCGAACTGCTCACATCTTTGAACCTCGACTACATCCTCGGGGTGCATTTCCCCTACATCGTCCCCGATAGCGTCCTCGAGATTCCCCGCATCGGGGTGCTCAACCTCCACCCTGCCCTGCTTCCCCACAACCGAGGCTGGCATACCCCGACCTGGGCAATCCTCGAAGAGACCCCGATCGGAGCAACGCTCCATTTCATGGACAGCGGGCTTGACACCGGTGACATCGTCGCCCGCGCCGAGATCGAGATCCGGCCAGAGGACACAGCGCACGCCCTCTATGCCCGTATCCTCGAGCTCGAGGTCGAACTGTTCCGGGAAGCATGGCCCTTGCTGGCGTCGGGAAGCCCACCCCGCCAAACCCAATCTCCAGATGAGGGGTCCAACCACAACCGGGCGGAGCTCGCCTCTGATTCGATCCGGCGGCTGGACCTCGAAGCGTCTGTTCCGGTGAGAGAAACCCTTCGTACCCTGCGCGCCTTGACCACCAACGATGTGGAGGAAGCGGCCTACTTCGAAGTGGATGGGCGTCGGTACCGGGTGCAGGTGACCATCACGCCCGAGAGCGGCGAGGCCTGAGCCAAGTTCGCTATCCGCCCCACCTCTCTACCAGGGCCGGGTAAACGCCCTTGCGGGCTGCCACCTTGGCGTAAGCACCCATGACCCGATTGACGATCTCCCGCTCGTCGAACTGGGCGCGCGCCCGCTGCACCGAGGCCTGTGACATCACCAACCTCAACTCGGCATCATCTCCGACCTGAGCTATCGCCTCGGTCAGAGCATCGACGTCTCTGACCGGGAACAAGAACCCGTTCACTCCATCGTCCACCACCTGACGGCAACCCCTGATATCAGTCGCAATCACGGGAAGTCCTGATGCCGCGGCCTCCATCGCTGCCCTGGGAAAACCCTCTCGATGACTGGGGAGCACGAAGATGTCCAGACCCTGGTAGATCCGATCCACGTCCTTGCGCATTCCCAGGAAGCGGACCCCATTTGCCTCGGCCCGGGAAAGCAGCTCTTCCGACACCGCGTCCGACTTCTCATGGTCCTTGGGACCGACGATGAAGACCACGTAACGGTCGTCAAGTCGCTCGGCCGCGGCGATCAACTCAGGGACCCCCTTCTCCTCCACGAGCCGGGCGACCAGCCCAACGGCGATCTGCCCGTCGGTGAGCCCCAGTTCTCCTCGAATCTGAGCTTTCAGCTCCGGGCTGGGTCGGAAGCGCTCCAGATCGACACCGTTGCCCAGGAGCTGCAGCTTGGAACGGGGCATGATCTGTCGCTGCCACAAGAGCTCGAAGTCTTCAGGGCTCTGAATCAGCTCGGCGTCGGAGAACCGGGAGGCCACCCATTCCAAGGTGTACACGATGACCCGCTTCAGGAAGGAGGACTCGGGTGTGGCGTACAGGCCGTGAACGGTGTTCACCACAATCGGGACGCCGGCGAGCCGGCCCACGATCCGGCCGTAGACACCTGGCTTGGGATTATGGGTGTGCAGGATGTCGGGCCGCTCCCGCCTCAGGACGCTCCAGAGCTGGCCGATCGCTCTCACATCGGCCAGGAGATTCATGCCTCGGGTCGAGGAGGCAAGGGCGATATGACGGATTCCCCTCGCCTCCAGGTCGGGAACGAACTCACCGGCAGCACTGATACCGAGGGACTCGCCCATCTCCCTGGCTGCTTCGAGTTGAGGCAGAAGCAAGTAGCGAAGACTCATGTCAATGGTGGTCAGATGCGCAATCTTCAATCGAGCACCTCGGCAAGACGGGCGGCATAGCCAGAGACGATGTGATCCATGCCAAACCGCTCCTTGATGTAGAGGCGCGCCGACCGACCCAGGCGACGAACCAGGTCCGGATCGGCTGCCAGCAAGGTCAAAGCGTCAACCAAGCCGTCATGGTCCTTGGGATCGACCACGATCCCGGTCACCCCATCGCTGACCGCCTCTCTGACTCCACCGACATCGAGAGCGACAGAAGGCACCGAGGCCGCCCCGGCCTCGAGCACGGCAGCAGGCAGCCCTTCCGTGCGCGAGGTGAGGAGCAGGACGTCGGCCCACGCCAGGTGTGGGATGACATCCTCAACCGCGCCGATCACACCAACCCTGCCTTTGATTCCAAGGGTGTCCGCCTCGGTGCGAACACGATCCATCAACGGGCCTCCTCCGACCAAGCGCAGCATCACACCAGGGACCCGGGCCACGCTCCGCACGGCAAGCAGAGGATCCTTCTCGTCGGAGAGGCTGCCGACCATCACCACCCGGAGCGGGCCTTTATCTCGGTTGGGTCGGACGGCGAACATGTGGTCGGGAACGCCGGTGTAGGTGACATAGATCCGCCCTGCCAGCGAAGGGTCGAGTTCGAGCAATTGCCGACTCGTGGCCTCACATACCGCCAAGATTCTGCTCGCCCGTCCCAGCATCCATCGGTTGGCCATCCGGGACAGGGGAGAACGTATCCAGTAATCGGGCTCTCCTATGGCGATGTAGACCAGAGGCACCTTGGTCCGCAGAGTCGCCAGGGCTCCATAACGCAGTGTCGATCCTCCGTTGGCGACAACGATGTCCGGCTGGAAAGCCCTGATGCGCACTTTGAGAGCGCGTGCGATCCGGGGATTGAACCGTCCGGGCCGAGCCGAGTCCACGTCGGTCAGGCAATCGACCTCAACCCGACGCGCATCGCCTGATGTGGTGAGACTCACCGTTTCCACCATCCAACCCCGTCCGGCCAGACCTCCTCCCAGTCGCTCGGTGAAGACCTCGGCCCCCCTGCGGCGATCGGTGGCCGTGACGATGAGGACGCGGGGCGCACCCGCTTCGCTCTGCGGGGCAGGTTGCATGCTCAGTCTTGCTCGGACACCGCGACCGCCATCACCAACGCCGAAGTGTTGGTGTGGGTGATGGTGACCAGGACTTCCGTAACCCCCAAGAGGCTGGCCCGTTTTGCCGCGGTCCCGGTCATCCGCACAGTCGGTTTTCCGCCTCCGGTGATTTCGATGTCCTGCCAACGGACCCGACGCCAACCGGTGCCAAGGGACTTCATCACTGCTTCCTTGCCGGCGAAGCGCGCCGCGAAACGGCGCGCCGGATTTGGGAAGCGGGAAGCGTATTCGCGCTCGTGGTCGGTGAAGCACCGCTCGGCGAATCTCGGGTACCGGGCCAGCACTCCCTCGACCCGATCGATGTCGGCGAGATCTACTCCCAAGCCGAGGATGCGCACCGGGTCAGGTTACCGGCCTGAGTCGAGCTCACCCGCTCGTGCCGAGGCCGGCCTGAAGGATTGATCGGCCCTAAGTCGTTCTGGCGCGGAGATCTCGACCTATAGGTCGAGATCTCCGCGCCAGAAACGTTGGGATCAGCTACTCCACCGTCACCGTCTTGGCCAGATTGCGTGGCTTGTCCACATCCATCCCCCGGGCCGTTGCCAGGTGGTAGGCGAGGAGTTGCAGCGGAACCACCGCAGTCACCGTGCACAGCAGATCGGGTCCGGCCGGAACTCGGATCACGTGATCGGCGACATGGCCCACCTCGTCGCCCTCCTCGGCAACGAGGACAATGGTCGCCCCCCGGGCCTTCATCTCTTCCATGTTGGACAGGGTCTTGGTCTGGACATGACTGTCGGTGGCCACGCCGACCACCACCACACCGGGCTCGATGAGAGCGATCGGCCCGTGCTTCATCTCGCCGGCGGCATAACCCTCGGCTCGCACATATGCGATCTCTTTGAGCTTGAGCGCACCCTCCATCGCGACCGGGAAATCACCCGAGCGGCCGAGGAAGAAGAAGTCGTCGGTTTTTGCCCAGAGCTCGGTCAGCTGAGCGATGTCGTCGTCACGTGACAGCACCTTCTCGACCTGCTCCGGGAGACGCATCATCTCCTTGACCAGCAATTCGATGGCACCCGGATCAAGGGTTCCCCGAACCTGGGCCAAATAGAGCCCAAGCAGCTGCATGGCGACGAGCTGGGTGGTGAATGTCTTGGTGGCAGCGACCCCAATCTCCGGGCCGGCCCTCGTGTAGAGGACCGCGTCGGCCTCCCTGGCCAGAGCCGATTCAACGACATTCGACACCCCGATCACGGTCGAGCCCTGGGCCCGGGCGTATCGAACCGCAGCCAAGGTGTCGATGGTCTCACCCGACTGGCTGATCCCGATCACGAGGGAGTTGTGGTCGAGCACCGGGTCCCGATACCGGAATTCAGAGGCGATGTCGATCTCGACAGGAAGCCGGGTCCAACGCTCGATCGCGTACTTGGCCATCATCGCCGCGTGAAATGACGTACCGCAGGCGATGACGAACACCTTGTCGATCTCACGAAGCCGGCGATTCTCGATTCGCAACTCGTCGAGCACGACCCTCCCCGGCGCCACGACCCGGCCGACCAGGGTGTCCGCGATGGCGTGGGGCTGCTCGAAGATCTCCTTCAGCATGAAGGTCGCATAACCGCCTTTCTCGGCGGCCTCGAGGTCCCATTCGATGGTCCGCTGGTCCAATTCGAGCTGATTGCCCCCCAGATCTGAGAGCACTATCGAACCAGGGCGGACTTCAACGATTCGGTCCTCTTCTATCACCACCATCTCCCTGGTGTGCTCCAGGAAGGCAGGGATGTCGGAGGCAAGGAAGTTCTCCCCGATCCCTCGGCCCACCACCAGAGGTGACCCCCGTCTGGCCCCGACCAGGAGGTCCGGCTCGGAACGCCGCATGACAACCAGGGCCAGCGCTCCGTCGGCCTGGTTCATGACATGACGGACCGCATCAGCCAGGGAGAGCTCGGACATGTCCTCGATCATGTGTGCGATCACCTCGGTGTCGGTGTCACTCTCGAAGACGTGGCCTGCCTGGACCAACTTGTCCTTCAGGTCCATCCAGTTCTCGATGATTCCGTTGTGGGCCACCACGACCTCGCGGCGGCAATCGAGATGGGGATGGGCATTGCCCGTGTTGGGGGCACCGTGGGTGGCCCACCTGGTGTGGCCGATGCCGGTGTGGGCCTCGGCGGGTTGCTCCCTATCGACCAGATGCTGAAGATCCGCGATGCGACCCGCTTGTTTCAGGACCGTTATCGAGTCGCCGTAATTGAGTGCCACCCCGGCCGAGTCATAGCCCCGGTACTCGAGCCGGGCCAGACCCGGCATCAAGACATCGAGCACCGGTCGTGGGCCGACGTAACCGACGATTCCGCACATATCTGTTCCCTTCGTTCGACGTGATCGAGACGCTCAGGGGTCAAATGTGCCCCTGAACAACCCAACTTCGGGTCTGTACCTGGCGTGCGCGAAAGCCGGTTACCGGCGCTCATGGGTGAGTCTCTGTTCCGAGATCGCTCCCGGTTTTTGGTCCCATCCCTGACGACCTGAGCTGGCCGGGAAGGCATCCGCCGAATGTCTCGATGACCTTCCTCCTCGTCACCTCGCTATGCGAGGCCTGGCGCTGTGTCTAAGCCGCACGCTGTTCTTTGTCTTGTTCTGCGTCACCCCTTTCCAAAAGAGCTCTCGGTTACTTCCGATAGACGATCAGCGTAATGCCTCGCTGTCTCTTCGGAAGAGGCTTCCACCATGATCCGGATCACGGGCTCGGTCCCGGAAGCCCGAACCAGGACCCGACCCTCGACCCCCAACTCCTCTTCCAACGCCCGCACCTGCTCCCAGTACTCACCGGCAGCGTCGAGATCCACGGTTCGGTCGACGCGAACGTTGGTCAGGATCTGTGGGTATTCGATGATCGCCTCTGCCCGCAGCTCACGAAGCTCCTTGCCGGAGCCTGCCACCACATCGAGAAGACGCACCGCCGTCAAGAGGCCGTCCCCGGTGTGACCCTGGTCGAGGAAGATGACGTGACCTGACTGCTCTCCTCCCAACAACCCTTCGCTCTCGATCAGGGCCTCCATCACGTAGCGATCGCCGACTTTGGTCTCGATCATCTCGATCTCTGCCTCAGCCATGGATCTGCGGAACCCAAGATTCGACATGACGGTTGCCACCACCAGGTTCTTGGTCAGTCTTCCCTGGGCCTTCAGGTGGCGGGCGATGATCGCCATGATCACATCGCCGTTCGCCACCCGACCGTCCTCGTCCACGGCGATCAACCGATCAGCGTCACCATCGAAGGAGAGCCCGATTCGGCCCACTGCATGCTCTGCCAGAAACTCGGGGTGGGTTGCCCCGCAACCGTTGTTGATGTTGCTTCCATCGGGCTCGTCCCCGAACACCGCGACATCGGCCATGAGCCCTTCGAACAGCATCGGGGCCGCCCGGTACGCCGCGCCATTGGCACAGTCGAGGGCAATGCGGACCCCTCTCAGTTTGTAACGGGAGACACTCAGGAGATGGGCGACATACGCCTCGAGAGCATCGGTGTCCTGGAAGCGGGTGCCGATGGCGGGACCCAGAGCAGATCGGAACCCGGACGATCGCAACTTGTCCTCGATCTCACGCTCCACCTCGTCGGGCAGCTTCGTGCCGCGGGCCGTGAGCAGTTTGATGCCATTGTCCTCGGCCGGGTTGTGAGAGGCGGAGACGACCGCACCCATGGTGGCGCCCGAGGTTGCCGTCAGATAGCTGATGCCGCCGCTCGGGAGCACTCCGACGTCAAGCGTGTCGATCCCGACGGCGTGAAAGCCGGCCTGGAGCGCCGAGGAGAGCATCTCCCCAGATCGCCGGGTGTCTCGACCCACCACGACCGGCCCGCCCCGGAGAAAGGACCCTGCCGCCCTTCCGATTGCCAAAGCCAGTTCGGGTGTTAGCTCGGAACCGGCGACGCCCCTAACACCGTCGGTTCCGAAGATGGGCTTCCCATCGTCGAGGAGACGACGGAGATCAGCCAACTTCAGCGCTTCGTGTACTGCGGGGCCCGGCGCGCCTTGCGGAGGCCGTACTTCTTGCGCTCAACCACACGTGCATCACGGGTGAGCATGCCGGCCTTCTTCAGCATCGACCGAAGCTCCGGATCGAGAACGATGAGGGCACGGGCGATGCCCAGCCGTAGGGCGTCGACCTGACCCGAGATCCCGCCGCCTTCGAGGGTGGCATCGACGTCATAGCGACCCTGGGTCGTGGTGATCTGCAAGGGCTCCATTACCCGCAACCTGGAAGCCATCGTGGGGAAGTAGTCCTCGAGCTGGCGCCCATTGAGGGTGACCTGACCTGATCCGTCGCGAAGTCGGACCCTGGCGACCGACGCCTTGCGGCGACCGGTGGCCTGGACGAGTGGCTTCGACATCAGAGTTCCACCTTTCGAATGTCCAACTCCAGGGCCTGTGGGCTCTGGGCGACATGGGGATGATTCGGTCCTGCATAGACCTTGAGCTTGCGGGCCATCCGGCGACCCAGTTTGTTCTTGGGGAGCATCCCCGTCACCGCCCGCTCGATGATGGCCTCGGGTCGGCGCTCACGGAGGTTTTCGAATGTCTCGGCCTTGATGCCCCCCGGATATCCCGAGTGGCGGTAGTAGATCTTGGTCTGACTCTTGCCGGAGGTAACCGCCACCTTCTCGGCATTGACGACTATCACGAAATCCCCGCCGTCGACGTGGGGTGCATAGGTGGGCTTGTGCTTACCGCGAAGGATGGTGGCCAACTCAGATGCGAGACGGCCTAGCGGCAAGTCGGTGGCATCGACGACATGCCAAACACGGGTGATGTCACCGGGTTTGGGCGAATAGGTCTTGTTCATTGCCATGTGAATCGGGCCTCGGCAGGTCGAAAGATACCGGGGACGTTGGGAAACGGCTTCCGCGTGGGGAGCGGGCATATGCTACGCCGGAGCCATCATCTAGGCCAATCGCGATGATCACCCTGGAAGACATACAAGAGGCCCGTTCGAGGTTCGAGGGCCGGGTCACACGGACCCCGCTCGTGTGGTCGCAATCGTTCAGCCGTCTCACCGGTCGCGACGTCTTCCTCAA
>DATDPT010000101.1:0-11617 GCA_035292605.1 Acidimicrobiia bacterium | reverse complement strand
CCTCGGCCAATCCGCCAAGGAACCAGTCGGCGGGAACGTAGTACATCCACGTCCCGACCGCAGCTGTCAGCAAGCCAACGATTCCGATCGTCCATTCAACGATCAGGGACCGTCGCGGCATCCGGGTGACCTCCGACGTTGGGCGCTGAGTAAGCGTCGTCACGAAGTCACCTCCCTTCTGTGGGCACTCGTGTTTCGAGCTGTCCGATTCGAGTGTCCGCGATCGTCATTCCCCTTGACTAGGGCCAAGAGACCCGAAACGGGGCTCAATCGACCCTGTCGAGAACAAGGTATCCCCCGGCACCGATACGCTTGCGCCTGATGACCATCCCCGATCCACATTGGCCGCGGGCCGATGTATGGCTCAATCAGGAGCACCCCGACCCCGACGTGCTCGTGGTCGGTGTCCCCTCCTCCAAGGCCTCGCTGTCGCCATCGCGTGCGGACTTGAGCCCGATGGCCATGCGGGACCGTCTCGCCCGTTTCTCCACGTTCCATGGGGAATGGGGAGTGGACTTCGGCCAGGTCGCGGTGAGCGACTACGGCAACTGGCCGGTGTCGGAGTCGGACAGGGACCAAATGCCGGGACTGGTGGGAGGAATGGCACGTGGTCTGCCCGCTGTCCCGTTGACCCTCTTCCTCGGAGGGGACAATGCGATCACGAGGCCATTGGTCGGGGCGCAAGCCCCCGACCTGTCGCGGGTGGGGGTCATCACATTCGACGCCCATCACGACGTGCGAACCTTGGAGCTGGGCAGGACCAACGGGAATCCGATCCGAGGGCTGATCGAGGAGGACGGCCTGCCGGGCGTCAACGTGATCCAGATCGGGATCCACAGCTTTGCCAATTCCGCCGAGTACCGGGGCTACTGCGAGGAGGTCGGGATCGGAGTCGTCACCATCAGCGACATCGAGGCGGGGGGTATCTCCGAAGTCACAAACCTCGCTCTTGCATCCCTGGCCGAGCGTTGTGACTCGATCTACGTGGACGTCGACATCGATGTTCTCGATCGAGTGTTTGCCCCTGGGTGTCCGGGGGCCCGACCTGGTGGGATGACCGTGCGGGATCTGGCCGAGGGGGTGCGTCGGTGTGCCCGGCATCCGAGGGTGAAGGCAATGGACTTCGTCGAGGTCGACGCCGAGGCCGACCACGACGGGATGACCCTGGATGCGATGGCCCACCTGATGCTCTCTGCGGTGGCCGGCTACGCCGAGCGTGGAGAGTGAGTGCAGCCAAGTATCGAATAGAGCCCGTGAGGAAACACTGATGACCTTCATCAAGACAATCAGCGAGGAAGAAGCCACCGGCCCGGCCGCCGAGATCTACGAGGAAGACCGCCAAGGCAAGGGGTACGTCTCCAACTCCTCCAGGCTGTTCGCCTACCGGCCGGCGGTATACGAGGCGTGGGCCCAGCTCAACGGGTCTATCAAGGCGGCGATGGGCCTTCGGCGTTACGAGCTGGCCACCCTGGCTGCCGCCCGCACCCTCAAATCCAGCTATTGCAGCCTGGCCCACGGCAGGGTCTTGCGCGACAGGTTCCTCGGGACCGAGAACCTGGTCGCGGTCATAGTCGACCGCACCGCTACCGATTTGCCTCCCGAGGAGGTCGCCATCATGGACTTCGCCGAGAAGGTGGCCGCCGACGCCACATCGATCGCTGCCGAGGACATCGAGGAGCTTCGACAGCTTGGCCTAGATGAAGCCGAGATCCTCGACGTCGCCCTGGCTGCCGCGGCTCGCTCCTTCTTCAGCAAGGTGCTCGATGCGATGGGAGCCAACCCCGACTCGGCCTATCGCGACATGGAACCGGAGCTCCAGGATCTGCTCACCGTGGGCCGGCCAATCGCCGCCGGGTGACTTGTTCAGCCGCCGCTGATCACCTGTTCGGCTTCGCGCCCGAGACGGTCGCCCTCCCGATGATCCAGGAAACCGTGGGGGAGACGGACCGGGCGGGGACCGTGGGAATGACCCCGCACCATCTGGTGGGCGGCGCCGGGGAAGGGGATCCCCGGGTCGAGGAGCCCGGTCAACCTCACCAGGTCCTCCAGAGATGAGACCCGAGCCAACTGGTCTCGGATCCGGGGCCCCACCGGGAAGCCCTTCAGGTACCACGAGGTGTGCTTCCGAAACAGGCTGACCCCGACTGCTTCTCCGAATCTGTCGGCGAGAAGTTGGGCGTGGGCGATCATGATCACCGTCACCTCACCCTGGTTGGGGGCGCGCTGAGGGTCCCGGCCTGCCAGCCGATCGGCCAGATCCCGGAACAGCCAGGGTCGGCCCAGACAGCCGCGGCCCACGACAACGCCGTCACATCCCGTCATCTGCATCATCCGCACCGCATCATCTGCGGTCCAGATGTCGCCATTCCCCAGGACCGGGACCGAGGTCACCACCTCTTTGAGGGCACGGATTGCCTCCCAGTCGGCATCCCCCGAGTAGAGCTGTCGCGCAGTCCGAGCGTGAAGCGCAACGGCGGCCACCCCCTCGTCCTCGGCGGTCACGCCCGTCTCCAGGTATGTCAAATGGTCGTCGTCGATCCCCTTGCGGAACTTGACGGTCACCGGGACGTTGCCTGCGTTGGATACCGCAGCTCTGACAATCGAGCGAAACAGGTCACGCTTCCAGGGGAGTGCTGCACCTCCGCCATGACGGGTCACCTTCCCCATCGGGCAACCGAAGTTCATGTCGATGTGGTCGACCCGCTCCACCTCGACCAGATAGGAGACGGCTTCACCGAGCGAGCCGGGGTCGGTCCCGTAGAGCTGGATCGATCTTGGTGACTCGTCAGGTGCGAATCGGGCAAGCTGTCGGGTCTTCTGGTCGCCCTCGACCAGGCCGCGGGCACCGATCATCTCCGACACGTAGAGACCAGCCCCGTACTCCCGGCAAAGACGACGGAAGGGAGCGTTGGTGATCCCGGCCATCGGTGCGAGCAGGACTGGCGGATCGACGGTGAGGGGGCCGATGGAAAGCATGTTTGGAGCAGGCTAAAGAGAATCCCCTCGTAGTGATGCCCCCCTCCACGCCTCCGGCGGTACTCAGAACTGGGTGGAATCCATGTTCTGCAGCCTGACCTGGCCGCGGGCGGCGAGCTTGCCGTCGTCCTCCCGGGTCACGGTGACCAGCCAGAGCTGTTGGGTGCGGCCGCGATGGATGGGTGTCGCCTCACCGATCAAGACCCCATCCCGGGTAGCCCTGATGAAATCGGTGTGGTTGTTGACTCCCACCACCCCGGCCATCCCTTTCTCCATCGCCCAGAGGGCTCCGGCGGTCGAGGCCAGGGTCTCGATCAGGGTGCAATAGACCCCGCCATGCACCACCCCGTAGGGCTGATAGTGGTTCTCGGTGATCTCGATCCTGCCCGTCGCATGATCAGAGGAGACATCGGTCAGCACGATGCCGGTGTGGCCGATGAAGTTGGTGCGGTCCTCGAAAGGGTTGTCCACTCAGGCCCCGCAACCAGCTGAGAGCTGGGCCATTGGCCCAATATCGTCGTTGACGTACTCCCAGACCACGACTTCGACCCCCTCGTAATAGGAGGAGTCGAGGATGATCTCCATCCGGGAGTCACCGTTCATGTCGGCGACTGCCGCCACAGTGAACGAGAGCACGAAGGGTGTCTCGCCTTCGTCCGGCTCGAGCACCACCGATTCGCCGATGACCGATGTCGCCACATCGCCCTGGACCACCTTCTGCAGGAAGGCGATGGAATAGTCCCCCACCTCGGCCAAAAGGTCAGCGGACACGTCCTCGGCCACTACCAGCACCTCGTTGATTCCGTCGCCCTCGAGATCGAATCGGATGACCTGTTTGATGATTGGACTGGCCACGGTCAGGCCCCGCTCGGCAAGAAGCTCCGAGGCCACCGTGGCATAGGTGCCGTCATCGGTTGTCTCCTCGACGAGATGGGGCCTCAACACCCAGTCGGCGGAGATGGCGACGCCGTAAGGCCCGGGCCAATCCCCTAGTGCCTCCTCGTCGGCGAGGACGACCCCCAGATTGTTCAGCGGCTCACAGAGCAACTCCTCACCGCTCCCGGTGGTTGTGGCCTCCAGCCCCAAGAGGGCGATCTGATAATCCTCGCCTCCGGCAACGGGAAGACTCGTCCCCTCCTCGACCTGAACCCACCCGCCGCCGTCCCACCATCCCAGGGCGCCGAATCCGGCGGCGATCAAAGGCGCTTCGGCCCAGTTTCCCTCCAGGCCTCCCGGAGCCGGGGTGCTCGTGGTCTCACCGGCTGTGCTCGTCGTGGTCTCACCGGCTGTGCTCGTTGTTTCATCACCCGTGATTGTGGTCCCCTGGATCGTGGTTGTGGTCGACCCCCCCAATGCGGTAGTGGTGGTTTCCCCTGCCTGATCAGCGGTGAACATGAGGATGATCACGACGACGATCACCACCAAGAGAACAGAGAGGGCGATTGTCCAACGACGCATCGCCCTCAACCTACCTGTCGTCCGGTAGACGGAAGTAGGAGAGCCGGGTCCCGGCCGCCGACATAAGTCGATCGAGGAGATGGATCGGGAGCCCGATCACAGTGAAAGGGCTGCCTATGACTCGTTGCACGAAGACACCGCCCATCCCTTGGAGGGCGTATGCGCCTGCCTTGTCCATGGGCTCGCCGCTCGCGACGTAGTCGGCGATCTCGCCCTCGGTCATGGGAACCATCTCGACCATCGTGACGTCGACGACCGCCTGGATCGAAGGGCTCCCCTCCCACCATGCTGCCGCCAAACCGGTGAACACCTCGTGGGTCTCCCCCTGTAGCCGCCGCAGCATGGAGCGAGCCTCCTCCGGGTGGGCGGGCTTGCCCATCACCCGCCCTTCATGCACGACAGTCGTGTCGGCTGCCACCACGAGACGGTCGGGTGCGGCCACCGAGCCGGCCTTGGCCCTTGCCACCCGCTCGACATAGACCGCCGGCGCCTCGTCGGGAAGCCGGGTCTCGTCGACCTCGGCCGGCTCGACGTCAAAATCGAGGCGAAGCGTCTCGAGGAGAGCCCGTCTCCGAGCAGACCCGGACGCCAAGACCAATCTCATCGCAGCAGCCTTCCCCAACGGATCACGTGGCGCGGGTGGGCGAGCACGTGCGGATCTGTGATCGGATCTTCGCTGTAGAACACGGCATCGGCGGGTGCCCCGACCTCGAAGGCGCCCGGCCGGCCGGTGGCCCGATAGCCGGCGGTCGACACCGCGCCCACGACCAGGGACGGGCTCATCCCCAGTTCCAAGAGCCGAATTGCCTCGGCCGCAACCGCACGGGTGCCCACAGCCAGATCGGTGCCGGCCAAGACGAAAACCCCTGCTTCCACCGCGGTGTCGAGGAGCCTCGCCACGTTGTCCACGCCCTCGCGGAGAAGCCGGCCCCCAGTCGAGTCGGCTCCGAGCTGACTGATCACGGCCTCCATGCGGAGAACCGTAGGCACCCACATCCCTCCCCGGGCCCCCAACTCGATCACGTCGCCTTCCGTCAGAAAGAGGCCATGCTCGATGGAATCGACGCCGGCCCGCACCGCCATCGACGGCACCTCGCGGGCCATGGTGTGGATCGCGACCCGGGCTCCGAGACTGTTGGCGACGCTCACCGCCTCGCCCAACTCGGCCTCGGTGAAATTGGGCATGGGGCCTACCCCTCGCCGTGGCCAGTCGCCGACCAGCTTCACCCACCCCTTCGATTCGACAGCCGCCTCGGCCACCATCCGGGCCATCTCGCCCGGCCCGACCTCACGACCGAAATCCGGCCAATACCCGCCTTCGACACCGAGGATCACACCAGCCGCCTCGATGTCGGGCCGGTCCTCCAACGGCATGAGGTTCATCATCTCGAGTACCGTCAGATCGGCCCAGCCCTTGTCCAGGGCGAGCATGACGCCTGCAGCCAAGGCTTCGCCGGCGCGACGAATCGGACCGCTGACGTCGTCGGTAACCCAATCGACACCTTCGACAGCGGCAAAGTGGGCATGACCGTCGACCAGTCCCGGGATCGCCCACATACGTTCGCCCACCGTCGAATCAGTTGAGCCGGAAGGGTCTGCCCAGCGACCGTCGACCACGGTCCTCACCAGGGTCTCGCCGCCGGGAAGCCGGAGCACGACACGCATTGACACAAGTGCGACGGTAACCGGGTGTCCTTGCCGATAATGCGGGGATGGTCAAGTCGGTTCTAGCCGCTGCCCTGCTGGTTTCCGCCTGCACCGCGGGTGCCGGGGAGGCGACCATCACCACTTCGGCAATACCGGTCACCACGGCCGGGATCACACCGACCAGGTCTCCTCCCCTTCCGGTTCAGATCGAAGACTGCTCGACCCCCCAAGTCCCGTTCTCGCCCCTGTGCCAGGCATACGAGTTGATACAGGAGTGGCATGTCGACCGACCCGTCGCGGCCACAACTCTGGCCGCCGCCGCCCTCCAGGGTCTCGATGGCTTCGTCACGGAGGAGACTGCGGACCCGCCACGGGCCTTGATCTGCGCCATCCCCGATCCGGCGTTCGGGGAGCTGTGCGACCACCTGGCCGCGCGCATCGACGCCGCCTCGATACCGGTGGGCCCGGCCATGGAGGCCGCCGTCATCGGGATGACCGATCAGGGGCTCGACCCCTTCTCGTACTACGTGCCACCGGATCAGGTTGGTGCCTTCAGATCCAACGGAGTTGTCGGAGGTGTTGGAGTGCTCCTCGATGCCACCGATGCAGTCGGGTCGAGATGCGCCCGGGTCGCGCCGACGTGCCCCCTGCGGATCGTCTTCGTCGTCGAGGACAACCCGGCAGCCGAGGCCGGTCTGATGGCAGGGGACATCATCACCGCCATCGACGGCACCAACGTCGATGGTTTGGGATTCGTCGAGGCTGTCAGCCGGATAGCGGGCGACGAGACGGGCATGGTCGAGATCACTGTCGAGCGAGGCGAGGGCGTGGTCGAGGTCTTCGGGATCGAGCGAGACGAACTGACGGTGCCCACGGTCGAGATCGACATCCCTCGGCCCGGCGTCGGGCTCATCCGGATCCCCGACTTCGAGGACGACATCCCTGATCTCGTTCGCCAGGGCCTGACCGAGCTCATCGACAGCGGGATCGACACCCTCGTCGTCGACCTCCGCGACAAC
This sequence comes from Acidimicrobiia bacterium, assembly GCA_035292605.1. Taxonomy (GTDB): domain Bacteria; phylum Actinomycetota; class Acidimicrobiia; order Spongiisociales; family ZC4RG35; genus JALYNX01. The sequence continues at coordinate 4,517 of DATDPT010000101.1, read as the reverse complement.
CCTGGCGGCTATGTCGACGTCTCGGTGCTGGTGATGTCCGAGTTCATAGAGGAGGGTGTGCTGGTACATACGTCGGCACCCGGGGAAGAGGCCGACGTGACCGCTCTGGGAGATGGTGTCGCCACCGATGTTGACTTGGTCGTCTTGGTCAACGCAGGCACCGCCTCCGCGGCAGAGATAACAGCGACCGCCCTCCGCGACCGTCGGGGCGCGGTGATAGTCGGAGAGCCCACCTTCGGTAAGAACGCGGTGCAGATACCCTTCGAGCTTCGGAACGGAGGAGAGTTCTACGTGGCCGTCGCCCACTGGACGAGCCCTGACGGAGTATCGGTGGCAGAAGGGGGAATCGTCCCCGACCATTCTCTCTCTTTGCCCGCCAACCTGACTCCGGAGGAACTCGTCGAACTGTCACTTGGGGTCGTCCGATGAAAGGCGCGCGCAACGTGGCGTCCTTCACTGCGCTGGTGCTGGCAATCGGCGCATGCACGACTTCCGGTCAGACAGCGGCCACACAACCGGTCACCATCGACACGCCGGCGGACCCGTCGTCCACGAATTCGGGGGCCAACGGCCGCAATCTGGACACGGTGACTTGTGATCAGGCGATCGAGGACGTCGAAATCGTGTGCGAGGTCTACGAGCTGATACGGCGCCACTACGTGGACGATCTCTCAGACGCCAATCTCGCCGACGCCGCAGCGCTGGGTGTTGCCGATCTCGATGGGTCCACTTCCGCCGGCGACTTGGTGTGCGCAGTCCCCTCCGGCGAGTTTGCTGCCACCTGCAGGCTGACAGTCGACGAGGCGGAAACCACGAGCGAAGCGGCCGAGGCGATGGTTTGGGGTCTGGCGACTTATGCCCTGGACGCCAACTCGGTCTATCTCGACCGTGCTTCGGTGGCTCTCCTGGAAGAGGAGCAGGACGGCGAGATCCAGGGGATCGGCGCCCTGGTCATCGCCGAGGACTCATCTGGCGGAGTGGAGGAACAGTGCTCGGTGGTCTCCGCGGAGTGCCGCCTAACCATCGTCTCGACGATCACCGGAAGTCCTGCCGAAGACGCCGGGCTCGTCCGTGACGACGTCATCATCGGCGTCGACGGAGCCGACGTCGATGGGTGGACCGCGGACGAAGTCACGTCAATGGTGCGAGGCGAGGCAGGTAGTGCCGTGACCCTCACCATCCTTCGTGACGATGGCGAGTTCGACGTCACCATCACCCGGGCCGAGGTGGTGATCCCGGTCGTTGAAAGCCAACTTGTCGGCGACTCCGGCTACGTCAGGCTCAATCTGTTCACGGGCGAGGCCGACGAGCAGTTCGAGGAAGCGGTGTCCAACCTCCTCCAGAACGACATCGATTCTCTTGTGGTCGATCTGCGGGACAATCCGGGGGGCCTCCTCGACACCGCGATAGAGGTCGCATCCGTCTTCCTCGCCGACGGCGACGTGGTGGTGACCGAGGGCCCGGAATCGAGCACTTCCTACGAAGTCTCAGGGCATCCGCTCGTCCCGGCAGATCTAGAGGTGGTGTTCGTGGTCAATAAGGGAAGCGCCTCGGCCTCGGAGGTGGTGTCGGCCGTGCTCCAGGAACGGGGCAGGGTGACGCTGGTCGGCGAGAGCACCTTTGGCAAGAACACCGTTCAGCAGCGGTTCGGGCTCTCCAACGGCGGCGCGTTGAAGCTGACCATCGCTCGCTGGATGACCCCGGGCGGCCTCGACTTCGGTGAGGCGGGGGTCAGCCCCGACGTGGAACAGGAATTCGACAGCGGGCTCCCGGTCGACAGCGTCGTCAGGATGGCTCTTGAGGCTTCGCTGACCGTCGCCAGTTGATCCCCGTCAGTCGAGCGGGTAGGCGATCCCGGTGTTGGCGTGACAGTCGTAACCGTGAGGGTTCTTGGCCAGATACTGCTGGTGGTAGTCCTCGGCGTAATAGAACTCTCCCAGCGGCGTGATCTCGGTGGTGATGTCACCGAACCCCAGGGGCGTCAACGCCGCCTGGTACTTGTCCTGGGATCTCTTCGCCGTCTCCAACTGGGCATCGGTGGTGGTATAGATCGCCGAGCGATACTGGGTGCCCATGTCATTGCCCTGACGCATCCCCTGGGTGGGATCGTGGGTCTCCCAAAAGGTCCGGAGCAGCTCCTCATAGGACACCTCGGCCGGGCGATAAACCACCAGCACCACCTCACTGTGACCGGTGCGACCGGTGCAGACCTCCTCGTAGGAGGGGTTGGGGGTGTAGCCCCCGGCGTACCCGACTGCGGTGCTGTAGACGCCCGCCATCTTCCAGAACCTCCGTTCGGCGCCCCAGAAGCAGCCCATCCCGAAGACGGCGCTCTCGGTGTCATCCGGGAAAGGCGGTGTCAATGGGTTCCCGTTGACGAAATGAGCGGCGGGCACCTGGACCGCCTGGTCTCTGCCTGAGAGGGCCTCGGTTGCTTCAGGCATTTCGGTCTTCTTTCGTCCAAACATCTCGATCGACCTCCTGGTCCATACAACCCGATCACTTGCCCTCGCGTTCCCCGATCGAGAATTATTGGCCTATACCGGATCGCTGACGATCGCCTCGGCTTCGATCTCCACCTTCCAGCGCTCATCCAACAGACCGGCGACCACGATCATCGTTGAAGCCGGCATCACCTGGCCGAAAACCTCACCATGGGCCCGCCCGACTGCCTCCGAATACGAGACGTCGGTGAGAAAGGAGCGGGTTCGCACCACATCGCTCGCCTGGGCACCCGCCTGGTATAGGGCGTCGAGGATAATCTCCAGACAGCGTCTGGCCTGTGTCGCCGGGTCGGGGTCGACCTGACCGTCGGGCCAGATCGGCGCGGTTCCCGACACCAGCACCCGATCACCAATTCGCACCGCCCGACTGAACCCGATCAACGGTTCGAACGGCGACCCAGAAGAGATTCTGACTCGCGCCATGACCGACCTTAAACCGAGCAGGGCGTCGATCCCACTTCACGTGTAGAGGGGCATTGGTTACCCTTTCCCCGCAACCGATGCGCTGTCGTCGCACCCTCTCTTCGCTTTTGGCCGTCACTCTGGCCGCTGCTGTGCTCGCCGGCGCCGGCTCCCGGGCGCGCGCCCAGAGCGTCGAGGAGGCCGAGCAAGCGGTCGGGCAGGCAGAGGAGCAAGCCGAGGTAGCCGCCGGTCTGGTGGACGATGCCGTCGCCGAGCGCTCACAAATCGAAACCGAGCTGGCAGCCAGCATGGTCAGACTCGACGAGCTGGCTGAGCAGTTGTCGTCGGTCGCCGCTGGCGTCGACCGGCTCCAGGGCCAGATCGGTTTCGCGGACGCCGAGCTGCTGGGCATCGAGGCGGACATCGAGGCCCAGGCAGTTGACGCATATATGACTGCTCTCAGCGCTCCGGGCGTCACCTTCGTCAATTCGGACAACGTTGAGGACGCGATGGTCGCCGGGCTTCTCGTCGGTGATGTCATCTCGGACGGGCAGGAGAGACTCGACACGCTCGTGTTGAAGCGACGTGACCTCGAGGCCCTGGTGGCAACCTTCGTGGCCGAACGGGAGAAGGTTGACGAGCTCAAGGCTCAGGTCGACAGCGAGGCCGAGAATCTGGCGCGACTCTACGAAGAGGCGGACGCCAGGGTTGCCGAGGCGATTCGTGAGGCCAACAGGTCGGCGGCGGACTACAGCGAGGCGCTGAGCGCGGTCGATTCGGCTCAGGCTCGCGAGGCCGAAAAGAGACGCCAAGACGAGCGCGACCCGCAGACCACCAGCCCGCCGGACACACCGGACCAAACGTCGACATCGACCACAACCACCGTTGCGGTCACCGCCACCACCGACGGCGGGGGTGGCGGGGGCGGGGAGGTGAGTTTTCCTGCCGCGATCGAGCGCTGGCGCGACGAGGTGAGCCAGTTCTTCCCATCGTCTCGAGTCAATGAGGCCCTGGCCATCATCGAATGTGAGAGCCTGGGAGACGCCAACGCCTACAACCCCTATACAGGCGCTGCGGGGCTGTTCCAATTCCTCCCATCCACCTGGGCTGCGACCGCCCCCAGGGCAGGATTCGAGGGCGTCGAGCCCTTCGATGGGGTGGCCAACATCGGAACTGCGGCGTGGCTGGCCCGTCAGTACCAGGATCTGGGGATGGCCTTTTGGCAACCTTGGTCGTGTCGGCGCGTGCTGAACTGACCCCCAGCCGCCTTTCATAGGACCCCCAAACGGACGAAATGGAAACCACCGACCTCGATCCCCGCCGCCAGATTCTCCTCATATCGCTTGCCCTGACGGTGACCCTCCCTGGAGTGTTCATCCGGTTGACAGGTGCGCATCCCGACCCCGTCGTGGGAGCGTTTCTCTTCGGTCTGGCGATCGTGGGAGCAGCCTTCATCCTCTCCTGGGCCGCCGAGGTGGTCCAACTGGATATCGCGGCGGGTCTCGCCCTTGCCCTCCTGGCATTGATAGCGATCCTCCCCGAATACGCCGTCGACTTCGTTTTCACCGCAAAGGCAGGCCAGGAATTCGCCGAGACCGGGGCGGCCACCGA
>DATDPT010000100.1:0-3610 GCA_035292605.1 Acidimicrobiia bacterium | reverse complement strand
CAGTGGTAATCGGCGGCGCCTCACTGGCCGGTGGGCTTGCCAGCCCTCTGTCTACCTTCGCGGCCGCCTTCTTCCTCACCGGGCTCAACCAGATGATGCGGACGCTGGGGCTTCCCACCTCGCTCCAGTTCGTCGTCTTCGGTCTGGTCATCATCGGGGGAATGCTGATTTCGGGCGATCGGATCATCAAGGGCGTGGAGCGAGTACTCCGCGAGCGAAGACCGACACGCAACGAAAGAGAAACGACTAACAGCTCACTCGGGACCAGTTGAGAAAGGAGATTCGGCAACCCGACGAGTCGATATCAATCAATGAAAAAGGAGCAAGGGGCGAATCCGCCCAACGGAGGAGGAACATGAAACGATTGAAGATCATCGGTCTCGTGGCCGTCCTGGTCCTGATCGTGTCCGCCTGTTCGGCAGAAAGCGACACGACCACGACCGGAGCTGAGGCCACGACCACGACCGGGGCGGACGAGCCAACGACAACCGCGTCAGCCGGCGAAACCACCACGTCTGCTGGTGGCGAAAACCCGCTGGCTGAGTACAACGAAGACCCGACCGCCGCCGATCCGGCACTGGTCCTGGAGGCCCTCGGCGATGTCGAGCCCTCGGATGAGGCGAGCTGGAACATCATCCTTGCCTCGGTGGCCCGAGCCAGCCAAGACCTGGCTGCAGCCGGCATCGACGTCGAGACTGCGATGGATTGCTGGGCCAATCAGGAATGTGATACCGGCACCGGTGGCGAAGTGATCATGGGTTACGCCGACGGTGGTGGCAACGAGGTCAACGTCTGGCGGTCGGTGAGCCACATGGAGGCCGTCCTTCAGGCGCTCACCTACCCCGAGATCGGCACCATCGTCTCCACCGCGGCCAACTTCGGAGGCCCCACCTTCGATCCCACCATCGCCGAGAACGACGTGCTGTTCCTCATCGATCGGGGTGTCGACTTCATTGTCGGCTATCCCGACATCGGGATTGGGCTCGCAGAGGAAGTCCTCGCGGCCGAAGCGGCGGGTATCCCATACATCCCGTTCTCAGCGGGCTGGGTTGGGCTTCCCGATCAGGACGGCGCCCTCGTTCCCGGACAGGACTACCTGACCGTGGTCGGGGAGAATCTGTGTGAACTGGGCAACAGCTTCGCCGCCGTTCTCAACGAGAACGTCGATGGAGGCGAGGTTGGGATGCTCGGTGGGACCACCGGCAACGCCCTGACACTGGGTTGGCAGCGCTGTGCGGTGCCCGCTCTTAGGGACGGCGGGTCACAGCTCGTGAACGAACCACTGAACGAGGACACCACGACCGGTGACACCTCATGGGTCAACGCCTTCGCCCTGGACCAGGTCCTCGCTCTCTTGACCGACAATCCGGAGATCGCCGGATGGACCTACGAGTACTCCGATGGGTTCTACACCGCTCTCCAGGCTTACGACACCCTGGAGATCCCGGTGCAGAATCTGAGTGTTGCCCTGCGCACTGACGAGCAGACCCTGTTCTGCGACTGGGTCGACCGCGCCGAGCCCACCTATAACATCTGGTACTCGGCTGGTGGCAACTTCCAGTCCAGGATCGGCGTCACCGTCGCGATGATGAACATCGCGGGGGCGGAAATACCCGCTGAGGTCGTGGTGCCTCATGTGATGCGTCAGGTCACCGAGAAGGACTGCAACCCGGACCGGGTCAACCCGGTGGTCTCGGGCACCTCCCTGGTTCCCGACGAGGTGCTGGCGTTGATGTTCGCTGGCTGATGAATGAAGGCAATTCCAATGGAGGGTCGGTAACACAGGACCTGGTTCTCGAGCTGAGCGGTGTGTACCGTCAGTTCGGGGCGGTCCGCGCGCTGAGCGACGCCAGCTTCGACTGTCGGGCCGGCGAGATCCACGCCCTGGTCGGCGAGAACGGCTCGGGCAAGTCGACCCTCCTCGGGATTGCCAGCGGGTTCGTGGAGCCCGACAGGGGAACGGTGCGCATCGGCGGCAAGCCCCTGCGCACCGACTCCCCGGCACTGGCCCGAAAGCTTGGTCTGGCGATGGCCTATCAGGACACGTCGGTGGTCCAGGCGGAGCCAGTGAAGAACAACCTCTACCTGGCAACGTCCCCCGATGAGCGGCCCCCGTTCTGGAGGCGAAAGAGGTGGGCGCGCAAGCTCCTCGCCGACATAGACCTCGACATGGAGCTATTTCCGGATGTGCCGGCAGGTTTCCTCACCCTTGCCGAACGCCAGCTGTTTGAGGTGGCCAAGGCGCTGGTCTCCAACCCAAAGGTGTTGCTGCTCGACGAGCCAACTACCGCTCTCGGTCCCGACGAGGTCGAAGCGTTGCACCGCAGCATCGTCGCCTGCCGAAAAAGGGGAGTCGGCGTGGTCTATGTCAGTCATCGTCTTCCCGAGGTCCTCGAGGTCGCCGACCGAATCACCGTTCTCCGCGACGGGAAGATCAGGGGTACCTTCGACGCTCGATCGACATCGGAATCGCAGCTCGTCGAGCTCATCGTCGGCCGTCCCTTCGAAGCCGCCTTTCCCACTCCTTCCCCCGAGTTCGCCGAGACCCGGGAGGTCCTCGTCGTCGATGGGCTCCAAGGTCAGGCGTTTGGACCGGTCAGCTTCACGCTGGTGAGTGGTGAGGTGGTTGGGATCGCCGGTGCCGAGGGAAACGGCCAGCCCCAGCTATTCGACTGCCTCGCCGGCAGAACCCCTCCCCGCGCCGGACGCGTCGTATGCGACGGCGTGGACCTGACCTTGATCTCTACCCACGAGGCGGTGGGCGCGGGCCTGATGCTTTTGCCTGGAGATCGCAAGCGTGAGGCCCTGATGCCGGTGCTCGGGGTCAAGGCGAACATCACTATCCAATCCTTGCGACGGTTCTCCCCTCTCGGTTTCCTGAATCGCCGAAAGGAGAAGAGGGCTGTCGGTGAACTGGTCGACAAACTCGAAATCCGCACCCCATCACTGGAGCAACCGGTCGAGTTCCTCTCCGGGGGCAACCAGCAAAAGGTCTCGGTTGCCCGGTCTTTCCTTCGGGAGCCCTCGGTGATCCTGGCCTATGAGCCGACCCAGGGTGTGGACGTGGGCTCCAGGTTCGACATCTATCGAGCGCTTCGAGCCCGGACCGATTCCGGCGCTGCGCTACTGGTCAAGTCGAGCGACCCGATCGAGCTCTCCGGTCTGTGCGACCGGGTTCTGGTCATGTCACGGGGCACGATCGTCGAGGAGATTCCTGGGGACGAGCTGGACGAGCTGCGGATCGTCGAAGCCATCGTCCGGGGGCCAGGGCTTTCCCGCGCCGGCCGGTCACCACTCGGGATCGCCATGCCGAAATCAGCATCGGTGTCCGCCTCATGACTGGTCGTCTGGATTCGACGAGGCTGGCGGTCCGCAAGGTCATCCGGGACGCCCGGGACAAGAACAAGTGGCGCAAGATCGTCAAGGTGCGGCTCTGGATGCCGGTCGCACTTCAAATCATCCTGCTTGGCGGACTCCTCTGGTACACCGAGTCGCGCTTTCCCGGCTTTCTCAGCGCGACCAACGTCTCCCAGATCCTGATCCTTGCCATCCCGTTGATCGTGGCCACCTTCGCTCAGACCCATGCCCTTTTGGTCGGGTATCTCGACCT
>DATDPT010000099.1:0-7942 GCA_035292605.1 Acidimicrobiia bacterium | reverse complement strand
CGCCCCGGATCCCGGCTCCAAGGTGTTCTTTGGCTCCGGGGGCTCGGATGCGGTCGACACCGCCGCCAAGCTCGCCCGTCGCTACTTCTCAGCGGTTGGAGAGCCGGAAAGGACGGTGTTCATCTCCCGGGAGTGGGCCTATCACGGGATGCACACCTACGGCACCACCCTGGGAGGGATGGAGCCCAATCGGACCGGCTACGGCGGCGACCTCGTGTCCGACATCGTCCTGGTCCCCTATGACGATGCCGAGGCTGTCGAAAAGGCCATCGACCATGTCGGTGCGGAGAGAGTCGCCGGCATCTTCGTCGAGCCGGTGATCGGAGCCGGGGGGATCCGGCCGGTCTCGGCCGAGTACCTGACGCAGGTGAGGGGCGCGATGCGAGGCGCTGGTGGCCTCTACATATCCGATGAGGTGATCACCGGATTCGGCCGTTGCGGCGATTGGTTCGCAGCCAACATCTACGACCTGGAGCCCGACATCATCACCTTTGCCAAGGGCGTGACCTGTGGTTATGCACCGCTCGGCGGGATCGTGGCCAGCCCGCGTGTCGCTGCACCGTTCTTCGATGCACCCGGTCTCATGTTCCGCCACGGATACACCTACTCGGGGCACAGCACGGCATGTGTGGCGGGCATGGCTGTCATGGACATCATCGAGCGGGAAGGGCTGCTGGCCCGGGCCGCCGCTCTCGAAGAGGAGATCTACCGGGCCCTGCTCCCCCTCGAGGAGCTGCCGGTCGTGGCCACGATCAGACGTGGCGTCGGGGCCCTGGCGGCAGTGCAACTGGAGGTCGGCGACGACGAGATTCTCCCCTACCGGGCGGCAGCCGCTTGCCGTGAAGCGGGCGTTCTCACCAGAGCACTCGGCGGAGGAGGCCTTCAGGTCTCCCCGCCACTGATAATGACCCCCGACCAGGTCTCCGAGATGGCCTCCCTCTTCCGGGCAGGGCTCGCCGGGCTGTGAAGCCCAGCCCCTTCTGGGTCGAGGAGTATCCGCGTCCTCGAGGGATCACGTCCGACCTGCCATCAAAAACAGACGTGCTCGTCGTCGGTTCGGGGCTGACCGGTCTCTCCGCCGCCCTTCGCCTGGCTCGAGGTGGGAAGACGGTGGCCGTTGTCGATCGTGGGGCGATCGCTTCTGGAGCGTCAGCCATCAACGGAGGCATGGTCTCACCCGATATCAAGGCGGGGATCAGGGTGGTGTTCGAACGTTTCGGGCCTGAGCTCGGTCAGGAGATGTGGCAGGCGACGGTGCGATCAGTGGACATCGTGTCGGACATCGCCAGGACGGAGAACATCGACGCCAAGATCGCCCGGGGTGGAATGGCCGCGTTGGGAATCCATGCCGGGTCGCAGGCCAAGTTCGAGAAGACGGTTGCCTGGTATCGGAGCGCCGTCGGGGTCGATTGGGAGGTGCTCGGGCCGGACCGGGTCTCCGAGGTGGCCGCCAGCGACCGGTTCACCGCTGCTCTCTTCGAGCCGGAAGGTCTCGGGATCCAGCCGGCCCGTTTCGTCTTCGGGATCGCGGAGCGAGTTGCGGAGGCGGGGGCGATTCTCGTCGAGGACTGTGCCGTCCGCGATGTCTCACGAGACGGGCCCGGATTCAAGGTGGGAACCGACAAGGGCACCGTGCGGGCCGGCCAGGTGATCCTGGCCACCAACGGCTACACGACCGCCGAGCCAGTTCCGGAGCTGGCGCGTCGGGTGGTGCCTATCGGCTCCTACATCATCGTCACCGAGCCACTCGGGGAGCGGGCGACCCGGGTCTTCCCCAAGGGATCGATGACCTACACCAAGCGGCGCCTTCTCAACTACATGCGGAGGACGCCGGACGATCGAATCCTGATCGGTGGGCGGCGCAATCTCCATACCGGCCTCGACCTGGAGGAGTCGGCAGTAGACCTTCGGCGCCAGCTGCTCGGCTATTTCCCAGACCTCGAGGATGTCGAGATAACGCATGCCTGGGGTGGACAACTGGGCGTTCCCTTCGATCTCATCCCGCACATGGGTCAGATCGACGGCATTTGGTATGCCCTCGGCTACGCCGGTCATGGTGTCGGGTTGTCCACTTTGATGGGCCATGAGCTGGCGGGGATGCTCCTCGGCGAGGACCCTCCGAGCTCGTTCACCAAGCTGCCCCACCCCACCCGGTTCTACTACCGGGGCAAGCCGTGGTTCCTGACCCCGGCTTCGATCCTCTATCGGGCCCTCGATCTACTGGGTCGGTAACGTCCCCGCATGGCCGTTCCCGTCCCCACCTACCCCGAGCAGAGTCAGGCCACGACCGCCCTGGTGTTGGGCATCATCGGGATCGTCTGCTGTGGCCTCCTCGGGATCGCCGCCTGGGTCATGGCCAACAACGAGCTGCAGGCGATCTCCTCGGGACGTCGCGACCCGGTGAATGAGGGAACTGCCAAGGCGGCCAGGGTGGTGGGCATCGTGGGCACGGCCCTGATCGCTCTCCCGTTGCTTCTCCTCTTCCTCGCCGGGGCCGGCTCGATCACGTTTCCCTTCTTCAGCCCATGATGATTACCCGGTGGCGTGATCGATCCATGGCAGTTGCACCGTTTCTCGGTGCAGCCGCCCTGCTGGCGATCAACCCCGGCGACGATGGCCCCACGATCTGCCCGATCGCTCTGTTAACGGGGGTGGCCTGCCCCGGATGCGGCATGACCCGGGCGGCATCCGCCCTGCTCCGGGGGAACTTCGACCGCGCCCTCGACTATCACCCTCTGATTCCCATCATCGTGGTGCTTTTCACGGCAGGGTGGGTCTGGTCGTTGCTGAGACGCGCCGGCAAGGTGGGACCGATGCCGAGTCGCGTCTTGAACCTGGTGCTTATCGGAACCGGCGTCAGCCTGGCGGCCGTGTGGATACTTCGATTCGCGTCGGGGACGCTGCCACCGGTTTGAGCTGACGACGTCGGAAGATCCAGAAGGCAACAGCGCCCCAGGCGGCAGCCAGGCCCAAACCCAATGGGATCAGCCATTTCGACACCGCAAGCAACCCGAGCGTCTCCGCTACCGGGGCACGGCCACCACCGGGGTCGAGCACCCAGCCGCCGATCCGCAGAAACACTGCAAACGAGAGGGCACCGAGGGAGAACCGGGTGAAGAGACTGCGCAGAGCCTTGGTTCGGTCCTCGGAGACTGCAACGTAGGCCCAGCTGGTGATCAGCATGACCACCAAGGCCAGGATGACCGCCGTTCCCAGCTTTGAAGCCGCTCCGGACTCTGGACCGACATAGGCACCGGTGGACGGCCGCCGGACCACAATGGGGTCGAGGTCGGTGACCGCGGCCGCGAGCTGCTCCTCGGAGATCGGAATCCCGAGCTGGTTGAGCCGGATGGCGATATTCGGCACCGCCGGATAGATGACCGATCTCGCGTCGACGGTGGACCCCGCCGGGTCGGGTGAGGCGGCTGCTTCGACCATTTCCCCGAGCAACCCGGCAAGAACCTGGGAGACCGCCGGGTCATCGAGGACATGCTCGGCCGCGCCTTCAGCCGTAACGGGGTCCAGACCCTCTTCTTCCAACTCGTCGACCAGCCAGGTCGAGAATCGGTCGACAACGGCGTCGGTGCCCGCAAGCGGCGAGAGTGACTCTGCGAGCTCCTCGGTGTCCACCACCACCGCCCGGCCCCACACGGCGACCAACAGGACTGTCGAAGCCAGTCCGAAGAGCCAGGCCGCGCCACCACCGGTGATCTGTCGTGCCGGCGACATCAGTTGATCACCAGCGCCGGGTTGGTCCGGATACGGGGTCGCTTCTCGATCACTGCGCCGGCCAGGGCCACAAAAGCCTGTTCCGCTTCGGAACCGGGGGCAGCCACCGTCACCGGATGACCCTCATCCGCCCCCCGCCCCATCGCGGGGAGCAGGGGAATCCTGGCCATGAGGTCGACCCCGACCTCCTCAGCCAGGGCGGACCCACCACCAGACCCGAAGAGCTCGTACTGCTTCCCGTCGTCGCCTGTGAACCATGACATGTTCTCCACGATCCCGATCACCTGCTGATCGACCTCGGCAGCCATCAGTGCAGCCCGTCTGGCCACCCGCTGCGCCGTCGGCTGTGGGGTGGTGACGAGGAGCACCTGGGCCCGGGGGAGGAACTGTGCCATCGAGATGGCTATGTCGCCGGTACCCGGGGGCATGTCCACGATCAGGAAGTCGAGGTTGTCCCAGAAGACATCCTTCAAGAACTGCTCGATGGCCTTGTGCAGCATCGGGCCTCTCCAGATCACGGCTTTGTCGTCACCGACGAAGTAGTCCATCGACATCACCTTCACCCCGTAGGAGACCGGGGGGATGATCGCCTCCGCCACCAGCAGCGGTGGCTGGGACACCCCCAACATCCGGGGCACCGAGAAGCCCCAGATATCGCCGTCGACGATCCCCACCTTCTTCCCGGCGCGGACCAGGGCGACTGCCAGGTTGCAGCTCACCGAGGACTTGCCGACACCACCCTTGCCCGAAGCCACGGCCACAACGCGGGTCGACGAACCGGGCTCTCCCACCGGCGGGCCGGCCATCTCCCGCAATCGGGCGATCCACTCCGTCGCCGCCTCGTCGCTCATCACCTCGATGTCGATGTCCACTCCCCGGCCGTGTGCTTGGAGGGCTTGTTGGAGACGTTGGTCCAGCAACTCGGAGGTGTGAGAGGTGGGAAGCAGGAGTTCGACGCTGATCTTCCCGGTGATCGTTCGGTCGGCTTTCTTGACCGCACCCAGCTCCCCAAGGGATCGGCCCACGAACAGGGGAGACTCGATGGAGGCGACGGCGTCGAAGATCTGATTGTCCGAGGCCATTGATTCCCCAACGCCGGCAGTGGATAGAAGGCCTGTGAAACTATAGTTTTGGCTTGTTGGTACCCATCATGGACACCCAGACCCTCAATAGTCGGATCTCCGATCTCACCTCTTCGCTGGGCGACCCGACCCGGCGAGCCATCTACATCGCAGTCCGGGAGTCCCCCGAGCCATTGACCACTTCCCATATCGCGGGGCTCTTCGACCTCCACCCCAATGTCGCCCGTCATCACCTCGACCGTCTCGCCGACGACGGGTATCTGAAGGTCACTCATCGCCGATCCGAGGGCAAGAACGGTTCCGGGGCCGGGCGCCCGGCCAAGTGCTACGAGGCAACGGCCAAGGAGGTCTCGGTTCATTTCGCCCCGAGACGTTTCGAGATGCTGGTCGATATGTTGATCCGGGTCCTCGATGAGGTGGCGCCGGAGAATGTCGCTCAGATTGCAGAGGACGTGGGACGGGCCTATGGCCGGGAACTGGCCGCCGAGATCGGCGAGCCCGAACAACCCGGTTATGACGGAGCCATCCAGGCGGTGGCCAGCGCGATGACCGGTCTGGGCTTCTCGATCGACCCCGATGTGCCGGGACAACGACTATTGACCTCACATTGCCCCTTCGGCGAGGCCGCCACCAGTCACCCCGAGGTGATCTGCTCACTTGACCGCGGAATAGTCGCAGGGATGTTCGGAGCGATGTCCTACGCCTGCAACCCGGTGGTGATCCCGCACAAGGCCCTCGAAGACGACTGCGTCACCCGGGTGCCGGTGGAGATCCGTAATACCTAACGGGTAATAACGGCTTGTTCTTTCGACACCGAAAACGCCGAGCCGATTATGGCGAGGCGTTCGCCCGACAGACTTTCATCCATCGGTAACCTCATGGCATGTCCCATGACCCCTTCGGGTCCCGTCAGGTGCTCGAAACCCCTCTGGGAAGTCGCCAGATAGCCCGGCTCGACAGCATCGACGGGCTGGAGACGCTTCCCTATTCGATCAAGGTCCTCCTCGAATCTGCGTTGCGCAACCTGGATGGCAAGAGTGTCACCAAGGAAGACGTCCGTCGAATCGCTGCCTATGACGCACGCAACGTGAGCGATCATGAGATCCCGTTCGTGCCAGGACGGGTGGTGCTCCAGGATTTCACTGGTGTGCCTGCCATCGTCGATCTGGCGGCGATGCGCTCGGCGATCGTTCGCATGACCGGCGACCAGGGAGCGGCCCAGAAGGTAAACCCCCTCATCCCCGCCGATCTGGTCGTGGATCATTCGGTCCAGGTCGACGCCTTCGCCCGCTCAGACGCCCTGACTATCAACTCCCGCAAGGAATTCGAGCGGAATCAGGAGCGATATGAGTTCCTGAAGTGGGGCCAGTCGGCCTTCGCCAACTTCCGTGTCGTCCCGCCAGCCACCGGCATCGTCCATCAAGTCAACCTCGAGTACCTGGCCAAGGTGGTGTGGGACGACGGTCAGTTCCTCTATCCGGACAGCTTGGTGGGGACCGATAGCCACACCACCATGATCAACGGGCTGGGGGTGGTCGGGTGGGGGGTAGGAGGCATCGAAGCCGAGGCCGCCATGGTCGGCCAGCCGATCTACATGCTCCTGCCCGAGGTCGTCGGCTTCCGGCTCACCGGGAAGCTCCCCGAGGGATCTACCGCAACCGACCTGGTGCTCCGGGTCACCGAGATGCTGAGGGAGCACGGAGTAGTCGACAAGTTCGTCGAGTTTCACGGCCCCGGTCTGACCGACATGCCCATCGCCAACCGGGCAACCATCGCCAACATGGCTCCCGAGTACGGAGCGACCGTCGGCTTCTTCCCGGTGGACGAGCAAACCCTCAAATACCTGCGGCTCACCGGCCGGGACGACAAGCTGATCGACACCGTCGAGCAGTACCACAAGACCCAGGAGATGTGGAGGGACGACAGCCGCCAGATCACCTATTCGGCCGAGCTTGAGCTGGACATGTCGACCGTTGAGCCTTCCCTCGCCGGCCCCAAGCGACCCCAAGATCGGATCGCGCTTTCGGCCATGAAATCCCAATGGAGCACCGACCTGACCAATCTCTTCGGCAAGAACAGTGGCGCACGAAACTCGACTGTGGTGAGTTGGGAGGACGAGGGCGGTCGCCCGGCTCGAATCGGGGCTCTCAAAGCCCAGACCAAGGTCGACCTCGAGTTCGCCGGCGAGCCCTTCAACCTCACCGATGGCGATGTGGTGATCGCCGCCATCACCTCCTGCACCAACACCTCCAACCCTGACGTCATGGTCGCTGCGGGCCTGGTCGCCCGCAAGGCCCGGGAGAAGGGGTTGACCCAACAGCCGTGGGTCAAGACATCGCTGGCACCGGGCTCCAAGGTGGTCACCGAGTACCTGACCAGCTCCGGTTTGCTCCCGGACCTCGAAGCGCTCGGCTTCTACATCGTCGGGTACGGATGCACCACCTGCATCGGGAACTCCGGGCCTCTCCCCGAGCCGATCTCCAACGCCATTCGCGTTGGGGACCTGGTTGCGGCGTCCGTCCTGTCGGGCAACCGCAACTTCGAGGGCCGGATCTCTCCCGACGTGCGCGCCAATTACCTGGCGTCGCCGCCCCTGGTGGTCGCCTATGCCCTGGCCGGCACCGTCGAGTGGGACCCGATCAACGAGCCGCTCGGGGTCGATCAGGCCGGCGACGACGTCTACCTGCGTGACATCTGGCCCACCCAGGAGGAGATCGCCGAGATCGTCAACACCCATGTGCGCCAGAGCCAGTTCGTCGACAGGTACTCGGACGTCTTTGCCGGCTCTGACGAGTGGCGAGCCATAACCACCCCTGAATCCGACCTCTACCCCTGGAACGAGGATTCGACGTATGTACAAGAGCCGCCCTTTTTCACCGAGCTCACTGCCGAGCTCACACCCCTCACCGCCATTCGGGGAGCCCGGGTCCTCGCCAAGCTCGGGGACTCGGTCACCACCGACCACATCAGCCCCGCCGGCTCGATCGCCATCGATTCGCCGGCCGGTCAATACCTGATCTCCAAGGGTGTCCAGCCGCCCATGTTCAACTCGTACGGGTCACGACGGGGCAATGACCGGGTGATGACCAGAGGCACATTCGCCAACATCAGGGTCAAGAACCAGCTGGCCC
>DATDPT010000098.1:0-25141 GCA_035292605.1 Acidimicrobiia bacterium | reverse complement strand
AGGCAGACCACGTCCCCTCGTTTCGAGACCAGGGTGCCGCGGAGCGGCCCGATCATCGCCTCGCCTCCAGCGGTGCAGCCCGCAGATGACAGAGGGCAACGGCTAACGCGTCTGCGGAGTCGGCCGGCTGTGGCGGCTCGGCCAGGTGCAGAAGACGGGCCAGCATCTCTTGGATCTGGGCTTTGCCCGCCGATCCATCTCCGGTGATCGCAGACTTCACCGCGGTTGGGACGTATTCGAAAACCGGTAACCCGGCCTGAGCGGCGACGAGGAGGGCAACTCCGGAGGCGCGCCCGACCGAGATCGCAGTTTGCAGGTTGCGGTTGGTAAAGATGCTCTCGATAGCGATCACGTCGGGTTTGGCATCGTCGACGACGCTGGTGAGCCCCCGATGCAGCTCGGCAAGACGCTCGGACATGGGGTGGTCGACGGCGGTCCGGATCACACCGGCGAGTCTGGCCGTCGGAGGATTGGTGCCCTCGACCAACCCATATCCGGTGGCAGACAACCCGGGATCGATACCCAATACGAACATGTGTTCTATGACAGTAACGGCTGCGGCTGAGGTTTCCGAACCTTGTTGTGATCGTGCGACAATTCCCCAATGGAGCAAAGGGTCAGCTTGATCACCCTTGGCGTGTCCGATCTTGGACGGTCCCGGGCGTTCTACCAAGCGCTCGGCTGGACTGCCTCGGGCCAGCCTGCCGACGACGTAGTCTTCTTCCAGACCGGAGGCATGGTGGTCGGGTTGTGGAACCGCGCCGAGCTGGCGCAGGACAGCGGGGTCGACGACAGCGGCGGCTGGGGTGGGATCACCCTGGCTCACAATGTGCGTTCCCCCGCCGAGGTGGATGCCGTGATCGAGGAAGCCAGGTCGGCGGGAGCAATAATCGCCCGTGAGCCGGCAGAGACTTTCTGGGGTGGCTACTCCGGAGGGTTCATCGACCCGGACGGGCACCCGTGGGAAGTGGCGCACAACCCGGGATGGATGCTCAAAGACGATGGGGCGATCGAATTGCCGGAATTTCGGCGGATCTGTTGATTCTGCGGGCGGAGGCGGTAGCGGGGGCGGCGGCCCCTAGGTTTGGGTGAGTTCTCGTAGTCGGGGGTGGAGCCGGGGTCGAACCGGTGGATACACCTGGCCATTGGGTTTCTTGAAGATCAGCCTGCCATCGGGGTCACCTTCGATGGTCCACCCGTGTTCATGTACGAACCGGTGGTGGTACCCGCATAACAAGACCAGATTCTCCAGGTCGGTGGGTCCCCCATCGGCCCAATGTTTGCGGTGGTGGGCGTGAACCCAACCCTGATGGGGACATCCCGGGAACCGACAACCCGCATCCCGATACCAGAGTTGACGTCGTAGCCAACCCGGAATGGTCCGGGTCAACCGTCCCACCCCCAACACCCGACAGTCGTCGTAAACCGCGGTCTCCACGATCGCATCACAAGCCAACCGTCGTGCCGTCTCGTTGGCCAATACCGGCCCGGCTTCCAGTTCGGCAACCCCTGTGGTGGTGGTGTCAGTGGTGAGTGCTTCGAGGTCGGCGTGGATGGTGATCTGAACCGAAGGAGACCTCTCGTCTCCTGATGTGGCGCAGAGTTCGACCAGCCCATCAGCGAGTCGGGTGGGATACGGGTCGAACAACCCGGTTTCAGGATTAGGTGGGATCGCATCGGCGCGAGACCGGATCGCCGACTCCACCAGATGCAGTTCCGCACCCGGCAGCCGAGCGTGGAGACGTCCTTCGGTTCCGTCCAAGGTGTGTTGGATGGTCAACCAACGAGCCTCCCAGGCAGCCCGCTCATCCTCACTGGTTGGAGGGTTGGCCCGGCGGGCAGCCCGATCCAGGGCCGCATTCGAGAGACCAAGAGCCTCCTCGATCAGTTCAGCCTCAGATTCCGGGGTGGCCATCCGGGATATGGCGTCCACCTGATCCAGAGACAACTCCCCAGCCGCGAACCTTTCCCGAAGCAAAGGAAGATCCTGCAACCTTCGAGCCACCCCCCACCAGTTGGGCGGCTGTCGAATGACGCAACCCGAACCGGGCCGAAACCCATTGCACCAGGTCAGGGGCACCATCCGCCAGAAACTGTTGACGACGATCCGCCAACATCAACCACTCACAAGCGGCAGCAAATCCGGCCGACACCAAACCCAGGAAATGGCCGATCCCCGAATCGACCTCATCGTTCGAAATCCTCTCCAACTCCACACCCCGAACATACGTTCCCCCAGGGACAAATACCAGGGGGTTGTGAGCAGAAATCAGAAAGAATTTCGGGAGCTCAAGATGCCCCCCTCCCCGCCTCCGGCGGTACTCCCCCCAACGCTCGCTGCGCTCACTGGGGGGAGAGATGCGCCGCGACCTTCTTGTCGCTCCAGAAGCGGCCGGTGACGAATGCGATTCCCAGCACCATCAGCCAGAGATCGGTCGTGGTGAGACCGATCCGCTGGAACAACCCGGACGACGTTGTGTCCAGGAGCGAGACCCACAAGCAGAACGCCGTGATCAAGCCCACCACCAACGAGGCAATGGCCCAATTGGTCAGACCTCGCCGCCGAAACGTCCATGCGGCCAGGGGCGTCACCATCGTCAGAGACAAATACGAGAAAATCGCCAACCCTCCATGGAGGACATCGGTGGCCGATGAACGCCCGGCTGGGGTGAGAATCACCCCGAGCACGAGGGCCGCGTTGATTCCGAGAGCAAGAGCAGCCGGCTTGCCGATGAACCGACGGAGCGGCCAGGCCGAGGTTCCCACTCCGACCCCAAAGGCGGCGAACCCGATGTTCATCACCACCCGGGAGGGAGCATCGACCGCGGCCAGGTCGCTGATGTGGTCCTCGACTGGCGAGTATCCATCAACCATCAAGCCGCCGACCACCCACGCGATGATGAGGAGACCGGGCCCCCAGATTGCCCCGGCCGCCAGCCAACGGTCACGTTGTGTGCGCAATATCGACCCACCCAATACTCAGACCTCTTCGAGGACCTTCTCCATCACCTCGTCGTCGATGTCGTAGTTGGAGAAGACCGCCTGCACATCGTCCAATTCGTCGAGCGCATCGATCAACCGCAGCAGCTTCCTGGCGTCACCTTCCGCCACCGGGACCGTGGTGGAGGGGAGTTGGGTGATATCGGCCGACTCGAGTTCCAACCCCGTCGCCTCTAGTGCCGAACGCACGGATCGCAGATCGCCTGGGGCGGTGACCACCTCGAACCACCCGTCACCGACATCACGAACATCCTCGGCCCCGGCCTCCAGGGCGGCGAGCAGTACCTCGTCCTCGGAGCCTTTGGCCTCGATCAGGCCTTTCTGGCTGAAGAGATAACCCACCGAGCCCGGCTCACCCAGGTTTCCCCCGCTCCGGGTGAATGTCGAACGCACGTCGGAGGCGGCCCGGTTGCGGTTGTCGGTGAGGATCTGGACATAGAGGGCCACCCCACCTGGCCCGTATCCCTCGTACCAGATCTCCTCATAGTGGGCGCCGGCGACCTCGCCCGTACCCCGTTTGATCGCCCGATCGATGTTGTCGTTGGGCATCGAAGCGGCTTTGGCCTTATCGATAGCGGTGGCCAGGGTGGGATTGAACTCCGGGTTCCCGCCGCCTTCCCGGGCGGCGATCTCGATGGCCTTGGCCAGCTTCCCGAACAGCTTTCCCCGGGCCGCGTCCTGGCGGCCTTTGCGATGCTTGATATTGGCCCATTTGGAGTGTCCGGACATAAGGCCTCAGATCAAATCCAACAACATCTGGTGGATGCGCCCGTCACCGGTGAGCTCGGGGTGAAACGAGGTTGCCAGGAGACGATCCTGGCGCACCATCACCGGGTGCTCGCCGATCGACGCCAGGACCTCGACCTCGGAACCGACCTTCTCGACCCAGGGCGCTCTGATGAACACGGCATGGAACGGGGAGCCCAGGCCCTCGACATCGAGATCCGCTTCGAACGACTGATTCTGACGACCGAAGGCGTTACGTCTCACCACAACGTCGAGAACTCCGAGGAGCGGCTGGTCGCCCTCGGTGATCGAGCCGGAGAGGAGGATCATCCCGGCGCAGGTTCCGTAGACCGGCAGGCCATCTCCGATCGCCGAACGAAGGGGGTCGAGGAGACCGAACCGCACCGCCATCTTGCCGATGGTGGTCGATTCGCCACCAGGGATCACCAGAGCGTCGACCGACTCCAACTGGTCCGGTTTCTTCAATGGCACCGGGGTCACCCCGAGCGACTCGAGAATCGCAAGGTGCTCCCGGACGTCCCCCTGCAGGGCGAGGACGCCGATCGTGGTCATCTCACCAGCCCCGACCGGCCAGGCGCTCCGTCTCGCTCAATGTCCCCAACTCGATGCCGGGCATTGCCTCGCCCAGACCGCGGGAGACCTTGGCCACGACCTCGGGCTCGTTCCAGAATGTCGTCGCTTCGACAATGGCACGGGCATAGGCATCGGGATTGGAGCTTTTGAAGATGCCCGACCCGACGAACACTCCGTCCACGCCGAGGGACATCATGAGCGCCGCGTCGGCCGGGGTGGCGATCCCCCCGGCGGCAAAGTTGACCACCGGGAGCTTTCCGGTCGACGAGACCTCGCGGATCAGGTCGTAGGGAGCCTGATGATCACGGGCGGCGGACATCAGCTGGGCATCGTCCATGGTCGTCAGGGCCCGGATCTCGTTGGTCACGGTGCGGATATGACGGACCGCCTCGACGACGTTCCCGGTCCCGGCCTCGCCCTTGGTGCGGATCATGGCGGCACCTTCCCCGATTCGGCGCAAAGCCTCACCCAGATTGCGGGCGCCGCATACAAATGGTGTGGTGAAGGCCCACTTGTCGACGTGATGCTCCTCGTCGGCGGGGGTGAGGACCTCGGACTCGTCGATGTAGTCGACCCCGAGCGCCTGGAGGATGGCGGCCTCGGCGAAGTGGCCGATCCGGCACTTGGCCATCACCGGGATCGTCACTGAAGCCTGGATCTCTTCGATCTTGGTCGGGTCGGCCATCCGGGCCACTCCGCCATCCTTGCGGATGTCAGAGGGGACCCGCTCCAGGGCCATCACCGCCACCGCGCCGGCTTTTTCGGCGATCTTCGCTTCCTCGGCGTTGACGACATCCATGATGACGCCGCCCTTGAGCATCTCGGCAAGTCCCCGCTTGACGCGATCGGTTCCGGTTTCCACGATCAAACTCCTTTTCTGACCCAAATGGTACAGCTTCGGCTCAGATGACCTAAGAGGCGAACTCGGCATAAAGGGAGCGGTAGGAGGCGCCGACCACCTCCCAGTCATAGCGGGCAGCGATCTCGTGCCCGACAGACGCCAGCCGTCCACGCTCCGCAGGGTCGGTGAGAACCTCGACCAGAGCCCTGGCCAGTGCCGCGCTGTCGCCCACCGGGAAGAAACGGGCTGCTCCATCGGCCACGTCGACGAAGGCGTCCAGATTCGAGGAAACGACCGCCGCCCCCGAAGCCATTGCCTCGAGAAGAACGATCCCGAATGACTCACCCCCGAGGTGGGGGGCAACAAACACCGCCGTCGAACCGAGAACCTCCACCTTGGTGGGATGGTCGACCCTTCCCATCCACTTCACACCGAGATCGCCCCGATCAGCACCCATGACCGTCAGGGTCGCGCCAGGGACAGCCTCCAGGACCCGCGGCCAGGCCTCGAGGAGCACGTCGAGCCCTTTGCGCGGCTCGTCTCTACCCAGGAATGCCACCCGCCCCGGGTCCCGTTGGACATCAGATCTCATTGTGGCCAGGTCCAGCCCATTGGGGATGATCCGAATGCCCATCGAGACCGGCAGAACTGCTGCAGCCGTCGGGCTGACCGCGGTCACGGCCACAGTCTTCCCCAGGAGCCACCTCATGACCGGGCCCGTCAATCTGTATGCGACACGTCCAACCGGCCCTGGAGCGGCGTGAAATGTTGCGACCACCGGTGGGCCGGCGCGAGTGGCGAACAGGGAAACGAGAGGCATCAGTGGCTCATGCACGTGGAGCAGGTCGAGGCCAACAGAAGCCTCCCGTAGCAAGCCACGACATCGGGGATCCACGCTTATCGGGACCTTCGAGCCATTGCCCGGAATCGTCACGCTATCCCCGAGGTCGACGCCGTCGACCCCTGACGGCAGACCAGGCCCGATCACCATCGGTTCGACGCCGTGGCTGTCGAGATAGCGGGCCAAACCGAGGACTTGGGCCTGGACGCCGCCGGGAACCGACAGGTCATATGGGGAAACGAGGCCGATCTTCACCGATGGCTCACTGCCGATCCGACGGCCAGTTGGGAACCACCAGATGCCATTGCTGGGGAGCCTCTGATATCAGCTTCTCCATTCGATGGGCGAGCTCCTGGGTCATGGCCTGCACTTTCTCGGAGCGAGTGCCTTCTTCGGGGACCGGGATCGCGGAGGTGATTACCACCCGATGGCCCTTGTCGGCGAAGTAGGTGGCGACCGGGAACAGCGGGGCGCCGGTCCGAAGGGCCAAAGTGGCCGGCCCCGGAGGAAATGTGGTCTTCTCGCCGAAGAACTCGACCTCGACCCCCCGCCCCTTTAGATCACGGTCCGAGAGCAGGGCTACCGCCTTGTTCTGCCCCACCGCCGTCTCCAGCTGTCGCATCACCTCGCCGCCCCCGGTGGCCAGGACGATCTCGATGCCAAAGCCGGACCTCATCGCAGTGAACCAATCGGTGATCCGTTGATTGGCGAGCTGCTCGGCCACGGCGACGATGGGTATCCCTTCGAGGACCGCCACCGGGGCCGCCGCCTCCCAATTCCCGAGGTGGGGCAGGGCGAAGACCATCCCTGTTCCTGCGTCCCGGGCGGCAATCGCCAGATCGAGGCCCTCCACCTGGGTGTGGCGTCGCATCTCGGCCACTCGTCGGGGTCGGGCCCAGAATGCCTCGGTCCAGTATCTCCCGTAGGAGACCATTACCGCTTCCGCTGCCGCGCCTACATCGGCCCCGTCTCCAAGCACACGCCGCATGTGCCTCTGCGCCATCAGACGGCGCCCTCCAGCCGTGAGATGCCAGCACCACCCGAACACCCTCCCCAGCGCCCTGGCCCCGCCGGCCGGGAGCAGGCCAACGAGACCGACGCCGGCTCGAAGAGCCAGGTACCCGAGATAGTCCTTCACTCGAAGGAACGGTAGGTGTGGATGAAGCGGACGAGGGCAGTGAGCCAGACGAGCACCACGAACACCCAAAGCATGGGCTCGATAACACCGAGTATCAGCCCGAAGCTGAACAACAGCACACGCTCGGCCCGGCCCATGAGACCGCCTCGCCCGTCGAAGCCCGCGGCTTCGGCGCGGGCCCGCATGTAGGGCACGAACATCGCGCCTCCGATCGCCAGCACTATGAGCAGGAGCTCGCGGGGCTGTCCAGCTCGAAGGAAGCCGAGCCCGGCGAAGGCTGCGATCTCGCCCACCCGGTCGAAGGCCGAGTCGAGGAAGGCGCCCCGCGCCGAAACCAGGCCCGAGGCCCGGGCCACCGATCCGTCGAGCCCGTCGAGGAGAGCCCCACCCAGCACCACCGCGGCACCCGACCGGGGCAGCCCGGTGGCGATCATCACCGATCCGACGATGACCACCGCCAGCCCGGAAAAGGTAATGACGGTCGGGGTGACACCGATCGAGGCGAGAGCCTTGCCGATTGGCTCCAGGAACCGGGTTGCGCGAGGTCGAACCCGCATGTCGATCACGACCCAGCAAAGTAGCAGGCACCCGGGAAACCTGCCCCGCACCAGGGTTAGGATCGTCGCCTCACCCTTGAAGAGGAGGTCCTGTGATTCCTGAGAAGGTGCGCAACGTGGCGCTGGTCGGTCATGGTGGGAGCGGGAAGACAACCCTGGCCGAGACACTCCTCTACGTCGCCGGGGCGACCAGCCGCCGCGGATCCGTCGAACAGGGAACCACCGTTCTCGACCACGAGCCCGAGGAGATCGAACGCGGCATCTCCCTTGGGTTGTCGGTGGCGAGCCTGGAATGGCAGGGGCACACCATCAACTTGATCGACACCCCCGGATCAGGCGATTTCTCCGGTGACGCCTGCGCCGCGCTCAAGGCAGCCGACCTCGCCCTATTCGTCGTCTCGGGGGTAGATGGGATCGAGGTTCAAACCGAGCAATTGTGGAAGGTCGCCGCCGAAGAGGGGATCTCTCGCGCAGTCGTGATCACCAAACTCGACCGCGACCGCGCCTCCTTTGAACGCACTCTGGACCAGTTGCGTGAGTCCTTCGGCAAGGCAATCGCCCCGATCCAGGTGCCGATCGGCGCCGAAGCCGGCCTGACCGGCGTGGTCCGCGTCGCCACCGAGCGGGCCTACGAGTACTCGGGAGAGGCCAAGACCGGATCCGAGATCCCTCTCCCCGCCGACGTCGAGAACCTGGTCCATTCGGCGCACACCGCTCTCGTGGAAACCGTTGTCGAGACAGACGACGACATGTTGGAGGCCTACCTCGAGGGCACCGAGCCCTCACGCGAGAAGATCGTCGAGACCATCCACCACGGCATCCTCGACGGGACGATCCACCCGGTCCTGATCACCTCCGCCGAGAGGATGATCGGCATCGATCTCGTCGCCGAGTTCATCGTGGATTATGCCCCACATCCCCTGGAGCGGCCCATCCCTCGCCTCTCTGCGGGCGACACCTTCGCACCGGCCACCGACGGACCGGTGCTCGCCTATGTGTTCAAGACCGTATCCGACCCGTTCGTGGGCCGAATCTCGATGTTTCGCATCTATTCCGGGACCGTGAAGGCCGACCAAGAGCTGGAGCTGGCCCGGGGAGGAAGGGTCCGTCTCCACAATCTCTTCAGGCTTCAGGGCAAGGACCACCACGATGTCGCCGATTTGCCCGCTGGGGGCATCGGCGCCGTCGCCAAACTGGACAACGTCAGAGTTGGCGACACGATGCGCTCCCCCGGGCTGAACGCCGTCATCGACCCTGTCGTTTATCCGAGACCGGTGGCCGAATTCGCGATCACACCGGTGTCCCACCACGACGAGGAGAAGCTCTCGACGGCCCTCCACCGCATCGAGGAAGAGGACCCCACGGTGCGAATCGAGAGAAGGCCCGACACCGGGGAGACCATCATCGCCGGGCTCGGTGACAGCCATCTCGACGTCACTTTGGCTCGGATCCAACGCAAGTTCGGCGTCGAGGTGGTATCGGCATTGCCGGTGATCCCGTATCGCGAGACGATCACCACCTCCGGGCAGGCGGAGGGAAAGCACAAGAAACAGAGCGGTGGACGCGGGCAATTCGGCGTCGCCTTCGTCAAGTTCGCCCCACTCCCCCGCGGCGCCGGCTACCAGTACATCGACTCGATCAAGGGAGGGTCGATACCACGACAGTTCATCCCGGCCGTCGACAAGGGGATTCAGGAGTCGCTGAGGCGGGGAATCCTCGCCGGATTCCCGGTCATCGACGTATCGGCCGAGGTGTTCGACGGCAAGTACCACACGGTCGACTCCGACGAGATGTCATTCCGGATGGCGGGTATCCAGGCGGTCAAGGCGGCGGCCGCGAGTCTCCGCCCGATCTTGCTCGAGCCGATCATGAAGGTCACCATCAGTGTCCCCGAGGACTACCTGGGAGACGTGATGGGCGACATCAACTCCAAACGTGGCCGGGTGTTGGGGATGGAGGGTGAGGGGAACCTCAGGGCGGTTGTCGCCCAGGTCCCGATGGCCGAGATCCAGCAATACGCCGCCGAGCTGCGATCATTGACCTCAGGCCGGGGTAGTTTCGAGATGGAATTCGATCATTACGCAGAAGTGCCGCACACCGAGGCACAGAATGTGATAGCTGCGGCACGGCCATCGGACGATTGATCGAGCCCAGGAAGGACATTGACAATGGCGGACGCCGTTCTCCGGTTTGGAGACAAGGAACTCTCACTCCCCACCGTTTCAGGCACGGTGAGCGAAGTGGGGATGGAAATCTCCCGCATCCGCTCCGAGCTGGGCCTGATCACCATCGACCGTGGTTTCGCCAACACCGCCGAAAGCACTTCTTCAGTCAGCTATGTGGGAGGTGAGCAGGGAGTCCTCAGCTACCGCGGCTACCCCATCGAGCAGCTGGCCGACCAGGCTTCCTTCCTCGAGGTGATCTACCTCCTGCAATACGGCGAGCTTCCCACCAAAGACCAGCTCGAGGAGTATGAGGAGAGCATCACCCGCCACACCCTGCTCCGGGAAGATGTGAAGCACCTCTTCGAAGCATTCCCCCATTCGGCGCATCCCATGCAGATCCTGGCCTCGGCGACCTCTGCCCTCGCCACCTACTACCCCGATGCCCTCGACCCGCTCGACGAGGAGTCGGTGGATATCAGCGCTCGCCGTCTCATAGCCAAGACACCCACGATGATCGCCTGGTCTTACAAGTACCGGATGCATCAGCCGTACGTCTACCCCGACAATGAGCTCGACTACGCCTCGAACTTCCTCAAGATGATGTTCTCGGTGCCGGCAGAGGACTTTCAACCCGATCCGGTCGTCGCCAGGGCGCTCAACATGTTGCTGATCCTCCACGCCGACCACGGCCAGAACTGCTCGTCCTCCGCGGTCCGACTGGTGGGGTCGGGTCAGGCCAATATCTTCAGCTCGGTATCGGCCGGCATCCATGCCCTCTCCGGGCCTCTCCACGGCGGTGCCAACGAGCAGGTGCTGAACATGCTCGACATGATCGTTGCCAGTGGCAAAGACGTGTCCACCTTCGTCGATCGAGCCAAGGACAAGGATGATCCGTTCCGCTTGATGGGATTCGGTCATCGTGTCTACAAGAACTTCGATCCCAGAGCCCGAATCATCAAGACGGCTTCGGACGACGTGCTGCACGCCCTCGGTATCGACGACCCCCTTCTCGATGTCGCGCTTCATCTCGAGGAGGTCGCGCTCTCCGACGACTACTTCATCAGTCGAAAGCTGTATCCGAACGTCGACTTCTACTCAGGGATCCTCTATCGGGCGATGGGTTTTCCCACGGACATGTTCACCGTCCTCTTCGCCTTGGGCCGCCTCCCCGGTTGGATCTCGCAATGGCGCGAGCTGATGGGAGACCCCCAGACCAAGATCTTCAGGCCGCGCCAGGTCTACGTCGGGGCGGGCCCTCGAGACTTCGTGCCGCTCGACCAGCGCTGAATCAGACTGCGGGAACGTCCTCCAGGTAGGGCTCCTCGGCCAACTCCCCCGTCACGGCGTCGACCACGACCAGAGCCCGTCTGTCCGGGGGCTCGGCCGCCGAGTAGAGGACGACACTCCATCTCGGCACAGAGCGGATCCCGCGGAAGGTGACTGCCGCCGAAGCGTGGCCGATCGGGAAGTCGACCGCCGATCCGGCGATGGCGAGGGCCTTGTGCTCATCGATGTTGAGCGGCCACGATGAGGCGAATTGCCAGAGGGCAAGGGCGACGAAACCCAAGGCAGGGATCCACCCGTCATCGAGGAGGAGCAGGGTGAAGGCGGCGCCGACCACGAAGACCCACCCCGCGATCCGACGACGCGTCGGCGAGGGGAACCGGTAGGGGCCGACCACGTTGGAGTCCAACTCCTCCTCGATCGAGATGGAGTCGGCCAGATCGCGCTCGATGTGGATCCCTTCTCGATCGACCCGGGGTGGTTCGGGCTCGGTCACGACCTCGGTCTCCTCGCCAGATCCACCAGGCGATTGGTGGCGTCGATCAGCGAGATCCCACGGGTGTCCTTGTCCTCGCCGTACATCCGCAGCCCCACCGTCGAGTCTTTCAGGTCCTGATCTCCAACCACGATTACAGCCGGGTGCTTCTGACTGAGGGCTCGGCGGATCTTCTCTCCCACCGTTTCCTCGCTCTCGTCGACGTCTACTCGAAGCCCGGGGTCACGGAGCTTGGCGGCAACCGACTGGGCGTACTCGTGGTGCCGGTCGGCCACCGGGATCACCGATACCTGGATCGGCGCCAGCCACATCGGGAAGGCGCCGGCGTAGTGCTCGACGAGGACCCCCACGAATCGCTCTATAGATCCTGCCTTGGCGCAGTGGATCATGTAGGGGCGCTCTTGGATGTTCCCCGACGCGGTGTACTCCAACCCGAACCGCTCGGGGAGGGTGAAGTCGAGTTGGATGGTCGAGATCTGCCACCGGCGCCCGATCGCATCCTTGACGTGGACGTCGATCTTGGGCCCGTAGAACGCCCCTTCCCCTTCTGCCCTCCGATATTCCACCCCCTTGAGCTCGAGCGAGTCGGCCAATGCCTTCTCGCTCACCTCCCAAAGCGCCTGCTCGCCCACCGACTTTTCGGGCTGGGTGCTCAAATCGGCATCGAATTCGGTGAACCCGAAGTCACGAAGCCAGGTGAGCACGAAGTCGAGGTGTCGATCCAGCTCCGCCGGAAGTTGCTCGTGCGTGCAGAAGGTGTGCGAGTCGTCCTGGGTGAAACCCCTGGCCCGGAGCAGACCGTGGACCACACCCGATTTCTCGTATCGGTACACGCTGCCAAGCTCGGAGAGGCGGATCGGCAGCTCACGGTAGGAGCGGCCCTTGCTCTTGTAGACGAGGATGTGGAACGGGCAGTTCATCGGTTTGACCCGGTACTCCTGGTCGTTGTCGAGCTCTATCCCGGGATACATGTTCTCTTCGTAGTAGCCGAGATGACCCGACGTCTGCCACAGCTCCGACTTGGCCAGATGAGGGGTGAACACGAACTCGAACCCGAAGCGCTCGTGCAGGGTGCGGCTGTGGTCCTCGATGATCTTGCGCAGCATCCCGCCTCTCGGGTGCCAGACGCTGAGACCTGAGCCCAACTCGGTGGGGAAGCTGAACAGGTCGAGCTCGGGGCCGAGGCGGCGATGGTCCCTCTTCTCGGCCTCCTCGAGGCGGTTCAGATGCTCTTCGAGCTGGCTCTGCGACGGCCATGATGTCCCGTAGATGCGCTGCAATTGCTCCCGGTTCTCGTCGCCGCGCCAGTACGCCCCCGAGCTCCTGAGGAGTTTGAACGCAGGAATCCGGGCTGTGGAGGGGAGATGAGGGCCACGACAGAGGTCGACGAAGGCCCGATTCCGGTAGAGGGTCACCTGTTCGCCGGCGGCCCCCTCATCCGGGTCGACCCCCTCGATGATCTCCCTCTTGAAGGGATGGCCGGCGAAGACCTCGAGGGCTCTCTCCCTGGAAACGGCCTCTCGCTCAAAGGGTTGATCAGCGGCGATGATCTCTGTCATTCGCTGTTCGATGTGCTCCAGATCCTCCGGGGTGAAGGGCCGATCGACCTTGAAGTCGTAGTAGAACCCGTCTTCGATGGCGGGGCCTATCGCAAAGGTCGAGCCCTCGAAGAGCCCGAGCACCGCCTGTGCCAGGACATGCGCCGTGGAATGGCGGAGCACATCTAGGCCCTCCGGACTGTCGAGTGTCACCACCGCAAACTCCCCGTCTTCCTGGATCGGACGGGACAGATCGACCAGTTCCCCGTTGACCTTCGCCGCAACCGCCGCCTTGGCCAGTCTGGGCCCTATCGACTCGGCGACATCCAACGCCGTGGCCCCGTCGGCGTGTGCGACGACCTTTCCGTCTGGATAACGAAGCTCTATTGGCACGGGTGATATCTCGCTAGCCTGAAGCGGGCCAGAGGCTAATTGCCTGCCAGACCAGTCTGGCCGGTCCTGTCAGCAACGAGGGGTATCAGGGATGGATGCACGAGAGCTAGTTGCGAGTCTTCATCCGAGTGCGACAGTTCGAGAGCTCTCTTCCGGGGCAAACAAGGTCTTCCGGATCCTCGAAGCAGAGAACCAGAGCTCCATCATCAAGGTCTACCCGGTCGCATCACGGGAGCGTCGGGAGCGCCACGCTCTCGAAGCACTTGTCGCAGCTCCTTCGGTACCAAGGATCATCAATCACGGGCTGAGTGGCGAGATGGCCTGGCTGATGACCACCGACGGCGGGCATTGGAACCTGGCCAACCTCCCCAAGAACCTCGACGCGGTGGAGGCCTCCGGCGCCGCCTTGCGCGGGATTCACACCTCAGGGGCAGAGATCACCAACCTCGCGGCCGGGATCGACTCCGACTACGTGCTGAGCCACTATCGCTCGACCATCGAGCGTCTCGGTCGCTATCGAAGGCGCTTCGGGATGGAACAGGTGGTCCTGGACAAGGCGCTGGAATTGGAGCCCCCGTTGGCAACCAGCCCGGTTCCCGCCCATACCAAACCGGTGTTGTCGAAATTCGTGCTGGACGAGGAGGGCAACGTCACCATCGTCGACTGGGAGTGGGCAACGCTCGCTCCTGCCGAGTGGGACCTGACGCTGGCCGTCTGGCAATTGGCGCGCAACATCGGCGAGGACGCCGCTGCTTCCTTCCGGTCCGGCTATGGGGCGGAGTTGCCCGAGAGCCGGTACCGGCCGTGGGTCGCCTATCACTCCGCCATGATGATGCTCGAGGCAGCCGAGGTCCGGGAGGGCCGGCTGGGCAACCTCCAGTACTTGGTCGACGACCTGACCGAGGCCGTGCTCGGGACCTAGCGCCGGCGAAATCCGCGAGATTCGACACCGTCAGCCTTAGCCTCTCCTCGCTGGAGCAAGGAGGACGGACTGGTGTTCGAAGCATTGGTTGCAGCGA
This sequence comes from Acidimicrobiia bacterium, assembly GCA_035292605.1. Classification (GTDB taxonomy): domain Bacteria; phylum Actinomycetota; class Acidimicrobiia; order Spongiisociales; family ZC4RG35; genus JALYNX01. The sequence goes on along the minus strand of DATDPT010000098.1, from coordinate 10,549 downwards.
CCGCTACCACAGGTCTGTTCGCCCTGGCTAAGGGGATACGCGGCAATCATCAGTACAGGGTCGACCCTCAACTGGTGGTTACGCCACGGGACGAGCGAGGCGACGATCTGCCATGCCCATGGTGTTATGGGCCTACCAAGGAGGAGGACGCCCGCTGCCCGGGGTGCGGCAACTCTTTCGGATGATCACAAAAGATGTCGGAACACCTCGCCGACCCGGTCCACGTTGAACCCGACTGACTGGTACAGGCTCGAGGCGGCTTTGTTCGAGGTATCCCAATAGATCATGGTCATCGCACTACCGCGTGCCGTGGTGAGGTACTCGATCCCAGTGGTGAGCAGGGCTCGGCCCAGACCGCGCCCGGAGTGCGACGGTCGGACGGCCAAGAGGTATATCTCGCCTACTGAATCGGCATGGACCTTCGTCCAGCAGAATCCGCTGACGACACTGCCCTGTCTCGTGACAAAGAGACCGGTCGGGTCGAACCAGGTCTCCCGGAACAGGCTCTCCAACCCGGCGTGATCCCAATCCCCGGCCTCCGGATGACCCCCGAAGGCGAGATTGTTCACCTCGAGCAGCCCCTCGAAGTCGCGCTCCCGTTGAAAGAGGCCCACCTTGGCGGAGTCCGACGAGACAGGAATCGACCGGGCATCGGTCATTCCCCGATTGATTATGCGCACCTGCCGCCATCCCTTGTGCGTGAGCCCCGCCCGAAGCCCGGCATCCCAGGTCAGCAGGTCGAGAGCCCGATAGCCCAATCGGACCGCCTCCGATTCGACCTCCTGTGCCGCCAGATCCCAGAAATCCGACATCGAGACCCGGTCCGGCACGGCCACCTCGACCATCCCGATTCCGGCCTGCTTCGTGGGGCTGAGGCTCGCCAACCCGGTCCGATTCTCCGATACCAACACCGCCGCGTTTCCCAGGCGAAGCTGAAGCAGCGTGTGCTCGCTCAGGGCAGGATGGTGAGGGGATTCGGACCAATCAGAAGCAAGCGATTCGACTTCGGCAAGCTCCGGCCCGGCGTCGACCCAGCGCAAAGACATTCAAGGTACGGTACCGAAAAGGACGATTACTGTCCTATGGTGGGCCGGTGAACAGGGTAGGTCTGGTCCTCGGGGGCGGGGGCATAACCGGCGCCGCCTATGAGATGGCTGCGCTGATGACGATCCGCCTCGCCACTGGATGGGAGCCCAACAGCGCCGATGTTGTGGTGGGCACCTCGGGTGGCTCCTTTGTGACTGCTCTGGTGCGCAGTGACGCTCTCACCCTCGATTCCCTGGTGCTCCCCACTGATGACCGGGACGCAGTTGCAGGGCGTATCCGGAGTCACGTCTTCACCCGGGACCCTGGCGTCCAAGTCGGCCAATGGGTCCGTCACGGGATCGTGCCCGGTATCAGGAACCCGGGTTTGACCCTTTTCATGGGCTCTCCTGCCCCTTATCACGCCGAGGGCCTGGCCCGCTGGGTCGTTTCCCATGTCGGAGCGGACAGGGCGTCGAAATGGCCCGACAAACCCACCGCGGTGGTCTCGTACGACATCATGAAGCGGAAGCGGGTCGTATTCGGGACCGCGTCCGCACCCGAGGTCGGCCTGGCCGATGCGGTGGCAGCATCATCAGCGATCCCATTGCTGTTCCGGCCCTACGGGATAGATGGTCGGATCTACGTCGATGGAGGCGTCAGCTCTGGCACCCACGCCGATCTGGTCTTGGGATCGGAGCGCCCCCTCGACCTGGTCCTCGTGCTGGCTCCGTTGGCTGCCGACGTCCAGAGGAAACGAGCCCGGTTCCACGAGAAGGTGTTCGACAGGGCTGGACAACGATCGTTGACCGAAGAGATTCGATTGATCAAGGACGCATGGCCGAACAGCGACGTGGTGGTCCTCAGCCCCGCCCCGTCGGTCCAGAACGCGATGCGACCCAACCCGATGGATGCCTCTCGGGCAGTCGCCACCTTCACCCGCACCCTGATCTCGATGAAGCGGACGCTCGCTCGACCCGAGTTGTGGGAATTGCTGGACCATCATCTCGCGAAACGGGTCAGGGCCAGAAAGGTCGCCAGCGTCTAATCGGTTGCGTTCTAGGTTCTGCGTTCTACGTTCTACCCATCACATAGACAGGAGGAGCCCCGGTGCCGGTTCGCCCCACACATTTCGAGTTCTATTCGGCCGACCCCAAGGCGACCGTCGAGTTCCTGATCAAGGCTTTCGGCTGGCAGGCGCACCAATGGGGCGAAGAGGATTATTGGCTGCTCGACACCGGCGACGGACCCGGAATCAACGGAGCTGTGGCCCGCGCCGGTGAGGACGGCCCCAAGACTCTGACCACCTGTGATGTCGAGGACCTGGATGCCGCCATCCAGGCTGTGGAGATAAGTGGGGGAACCCTGCTCACCGATATCATCGAGTTGCCAGAGGTTGGCCGCTGGGTGGAGGTCGAAGGCCCGGGAGGAGAGGTTTTCGGCCTGATGGAGGCCATTACCCCAACCTGATCACGCGACTGAGGCGGGGTCGGTGTTGGCCCCCGAGATCACCGCCACTATCCGTTCCCCTCGGTGCGGGAAGTAGGCGCCTGAGGCGAGCGCCGCGACTGTGGTAGCCGCAGCCGGTTCCGCCACGATCCGGCAGGTCTCCCATAGCCATTGCTGGGCCTCGACGATTTGGGCTTCGCTGACGAGAACCGAATCGTCGATCCAGCGGTTGGCGTACCAGGCATGTTCTCCGACTCGAGAAGCCCCTAGAGCGGACGCGGCGATCCCGCCGACGCCGGCTTCCACAGGCTCGCCGGCGCGACGTGCCTCGAACAAGGAGGGGCACAACTCGGGCTCCACCGCCACCACATTTCCCTCGTCCCGGATCCAACTCGCAATCCCGGCGATCAGGCCCCCGCCGCCTACGGCCACCAACACGGTGTCGAGGCTCGTGAGGTCCTCGAGGATCTCTCTTGCACAGGTTCCCTGCCCGGCAACGACATCCGCATGGTCGTAGGCGTGAGCCTGAAATGCACCGGTGCCCGCTGCCCAGGCGATGGCCGCATCCATGGCCTCCGGGTAGAAGCCGGGAACCGAACGGACATCGGCTCCGTACGCCGCGATTCTGCCTACCTTCTCCTGTGGTGAGGTCTCAGGGACGAAGATCGTCGCTCGATACCCGAGTTCCTGAGCAGCGCACGCCACTGCCAACCCGAAATTGCCTCCGGAGGCTGCCACTACCCCTGGCTCAGGAATCTCTGCCGCCGTCAACAACGAGAAGGCGCCCCGCACCTTGAAAGACCCGGTTCGCTGCAAGCTCTCGAGCTTCAGGATCAAGTTGTAACCGGCGCCATGGACGTCGCCGAGCTCGATGAGGGGTGTGCGGCGGATATGGCTCTCGATGCGCCCCGCCGCCGCCACGATTTGGTCGCGGGTCACTTCGGTTGTCACTGGTCCCAGACTAGAAGCGACCCGAGGAACCGTGACCGCCTCATCCTCGTTTCACCCCAATGGAAGGAACCACACGGCCGTCAGGCTCTCCCTTCCTCGCCGCCACGGCTTCGGCCGCGGTTCCCGGTTGGGGACAGATCCGGGTCGGCAAACGTCGAATCGGATGGGCTCTGCTTTCCGGGACCCTGGTCGCCACCGCTGCGTTCGTCACCGTGGGATTGACCGAGGGCACCCTCGGGATCATCTCATGGCTCCTGGATCCCGATTTCCTCCTTGCGTTGGTGATCCTCAACATGGTGGTGGCGCTGGTTCGGGTGTGGGCCACCACCGATGCCTGGAGGGCAGCCGGGGGGCGATGGGCTGGTGTCGGCCTGCTCATGCTCCTGATCTTCGTCGGTCTCCCCCACGCCGCCCTCGGTTACTACGGCTTGAAGAGTCGATCGACGATCAATGCCGTTTTTCCCAGCGGTCCCCAGCCCACGCCGCCCGTGACCATGACCATGGCCACCAGCTCTTCGACGACCACTGTGCCCACTACCACGACCATGACCACCTATATGGAGTGGGGGGCCCTGTTGCCGCCAGTGACCGCCTCGACCACAACCACAGCCCCCACCACCACCACGACGGTTCCCTTTGGAATGCCCCGAATCACGCTGTTTCTCCTCGGCGGGGACGCCGGGCCGGGTCGCTCGGGGTTGAGGACGGACACCATGATCGTCGCCTCGGTCGATACCATCACCGGAGAGGCGGTGCTGTTCGGCCTTCCCCGCGACATGACGGGTTTCACCTTCTCCGATGGCAGACCGTTCCCCGGATTGGGCAAGGGACTCCTCAACGAGGTCTACCAGTGGGGAAACCGCCACCCCGAGGCCTTCGGAGGGATCGATCCCGGAGCCACGGCGGTCAAGGACGTTGCCGCTCACCTGCTTGGCATCCCACATCGACTATTTCGTCCGGGTCGACATGACCGGATTCGCCGAGATCGTCGATGTAATGGGCGGAGTCACCATCTCGGTGGCCAAGGATGTGATCGCACCGGTCTACAACAGGGAGAACGGCACCCATGTCATGACCACGATCCCTACCGGTAGCCAGCTACTGGATGGCGACCTGGCGCTGGCCTACGCTCGTAGCGGAACCGGGAGCAACGATTACTCGCGCATGGCCCGCCAGAGATGCGTCTTGACCGCCTTGGCCGAACAGATCGACCCGTTGAGCCTTCTCCCCCGACTGGGAGACCTTTTGGACACGGTGAAAGAGAACCTGACAACCGACATCTCGCCAGAGCAGATCCCGGCCTTGGTGAATCTGGCACCGTTGCTCAGCTCAGAACGGGTCTTGGTGGTCGGTTTCGACCGGGGTTACCGGCTCGGCAGCGTGGCCGAGAACTCGCTTCGGCCCGATGTCGATCGGATCAGAGCCGCGGTGCAACAGGCAATCACCGACCCGGGTGCGGTCGATCCTGATCTGGGGCTGACGGCTGCTGCGGAGGCTTGTCAATGACGATGCTCTCGGACCTCGGCCCCTACCCCAGCGAAGCTGGATACCAAGAGGCTCTGACATCCGACGCCACGGACCCTCTGGCCGAGTTCCGATATCGATTTGTTTTCACCGAACCCGACCTCATCTACCTGGACGGCAATTCGCTTGGACGTATGCCGCTAACCGCCAGACGCCTCGTCGATGTGGTGGTCGAAGCCGAATGGGGGGACCGTCTCATCCGGTCTTGGAATGAAGGATGGTGGGACCTCCAACTCAAGTTGGGAGACCTGCTCGCTCCGTTGATCGGAGCTTCGGGAGGCGAGGTCATCATCTCGGATTCGACCTCGGTGAACCTGTTCAAGCTGGCCACCGCTGCGGTCCGGTCCCGACCTGGCAGACACACCATCGTCACCGATGATCTGAACTTCCCGAGCGACGTCTACGTTCTGGATGGCATCACGAGACTGCTCGGCGCCGAGTATCGATTGGTGGTGGTGGAGTCGGACGGGATCCACGGAGCGGTCGAAGCTCTCGCCGAAGCAATCGACTCCGACACCGCCCTGGTTTCTCTCTCACACACGTCGTTCAAGTCCGGGTTCACCTACGACATGGCTGCGGTGACGGAGATGGGCCATGCCGCGGGTGCGCTGGTCCTCTGGGATCTGAGCCATTCGGTGGGAGCGGTCCCCATCGATCTCGGTGCCTCGGGAACGGATCTGGCGGTCGGCTGCACCTACAAGTACCTCAACGGCGGACCGGGCGCTCCGGCCTTCCTCTACGTGCGTTCCGAGCATCAGGACACTCTCGAGAACCCGATCACGGCCTGGTGGGGCCATGCCGACCCATTTGCGATGGATCTCGATTTTGAGCCGGTGTATGGGATACGGCGCTTCCACACCGGGACCATGCCGATTCTGTCCCTGGCAGCGATCGAAGCCGGGATTCGTGACGTTGCAGAGGCCGGGATGAATCAGATCAGGTCCAAGTCGGTGGCGCTCTCGGAGTACTTGATCTCACTGTGGGAGACCCATCTCCAGGCGTTGGGGTTCTCTCTCGCCTCGCCTCAGGACCCCGACCGGCGTGGCTCCCACATTGCCCTGGCCCACCCCGAGGGTTGGCCGATCACCCGGGCCCTGATCGACGGCGCCGCGGTGATCCCTGATTTCAGGGCTCCGGACACGCTGAGACTCGGCCTGTCCCCGCTCTACACCTCATTCCTCGACGTTCACACCGCGGTCTTGAGGCTGAAGAGCGTGGTGGAAACCGGGCTGTACGAGGACTTCCGTCACGTCTCCCTCACCGTGACCTGAGTCTTGGGATTGGCTTTCTTGCAGTCTTTTCCCACGTCGTCTTGTTCGAGCCGTGCGAATCTCACCGCACCTACGTGACCGAAGTTCAGGGCACGTCAAACGTGGCGATCGGCTCACCGTTAGGTCCGATGGCGTGCACTTGGAAGGGATGGCGGCTGGGCCACCATGCCGTGAACCAGCCGTTGGCGACCGTCGCCTCGACTTCGCCCAGATCAGGTACCGTGATGGTGACCCGTTGGACCCCGGACCCGACCGTACCGGTGATAAAGGTCGTGGGGTCAATGAAGTCTGGACCATCGACTGGATCCGGGCTTTGTCCAAGGGTGGCGAACTTCAATGGCTCTTCGCCTTCGGGTAGTTCATCGATGTTGGACCACTGCATTGCAACGAACGGCAAGCTGTCCTCGTATCGGACGGGCGATTGCACGATGCAGGTGAAGAACCAGTCACCACTGGCATAGGTGGCGGAGGTCAAATAGCCTCGGTCTTCACTGGCCACCAGATCTGGAAGCGAGGTCAGGGGTTCTGGGGAGTCCTTAACCTCTCTCAGACACTCAGTGTCAAGCAGATCCTGCTCGGCGGCCGTCAGGGGCCGGGCAACTGCTGCCCAAGCGACACCGTCGCCCACACCCCACGCATTCACAGCCAGCATCGTTCCGGCGACCAAAGCCAACGCCCAGCCGAGCCGTCGCACCGGACTCCTCCGCCGGGGTGCGGGCCGGTCGTAATGGATCGCGTCGAAGCTCTTTCGAACTTCGGTGATCACATCAGAAAACTCATCGATCATGACAACTCCTCCTTGGTCAACACATCTCGCAACACAGACAAAGCACGATGGAGATGGGCCGTCACCGTTCCAGGAGCGATCCCGAGAACCTCGGCGGTCCGGACCGTGTCGAGATCCAACACCACTCTCAACGCCAATACCCGGCGCTGCTGGTCGGCCAGCCCGCGGATCGCAGCCAGCAGACGCGCATCAATCGGCAACGGAGGGGGATCCACATTCCGTCGGAGCAGGGACCCGACCGATCGTCGAGCTCGCCGCCACCGATCCCGATGCAGGTTCATAGCCACGGTCATCAGCCAGGCCTCCGGGCGTGGATGGGACCGCACCTGCGGCCATCGCTCCAAGGCCCGGGCGAATGCCTCCGCCGTCAGGTCTTCAGCTTCGGCGCGATCACCGATGGCCACGACCAGGGCGCGGAAGCAGTCATCCTTGCTTGCCCGATAGAACGCATCAAAGGTCATCTCGTCCATCAAGTAACCAACGATCAACAACCCTCCCACACTTACATGCGCCGATGGCTGAAATCGAGCGACGTCAGGACGGACTTCGAATCTGTCACTGGCCCGATCCAGCTTCGGGTCATCGGTTCGACCTGGCGGCGAGTTTCGCTCGACCTCTGGATCGTCCTACCCCATTGGACGATGAGAGCCGTCATCCTCAGCTAGTAGCTAACGGCTTCGATGGTGGGCGATACTGGACTTGAACCAGTGACCTCTCGCGTGTGAGGCGAGCGCTCTAGCCAGACTGAGCTAATCGCCCGTTTCGGGGTGGGTCAGGATACCGATCCCCGCGCTCTTCCGGTTCCGTGATTGAATCCCCACGTGAACCGTCGCCAGTTCGAGGACGCAGTCGATCGCACGTTGGAGGGCCTTCCTCCATGGGTGGTGGAGCAGATCGACAACCTCCTTGTGGTCGTCGAGGAACGCCCCGATGAGGAGCAGGGAGACATCCTCGGAATCTACGAAGGGGTGTCACTTCCTGAGCGCGCCGCCGACTACTGGGGAGCCCTTCCCGATCGAATCGTGATCTTTCGGGCTCCCCATCTGGAGCTGGGCCTCAACGACGAAGATCTCGAGGCTGAGATCCGCCGGACCGTGCTACACGAGATCGCCCATCACATCGGAATCGACGACGAGCGTCTGATCGAGCTCGGTTGGGATTAACGACGACGGGTTTCGGGAATCCCCGCCTTCTTCAACACCGCCGCCGGCACACCGAATCGACGCCATGCCGTGTAGCTGATGCCTTTACGCTGCGAATAGCCTTTCGCGTTTGCGACGAAATCCGCCTCGATCTGGTCGAGGTTGGCCACATCCTTCACCGATGCCAGAGTTTCCTCTATATCGAGTCTCGACTGCAATAGATCCAATCGCTTCAAGGGATCATCCAGCCCTTCGAGCTTGGCATTCACCGTGGCGAGCCTCGCAGTCAGGCTCTCCTTGGTGACCGGTCGGCCTGGTTTGCGCGACTCGATCGTTTTGAGATAGTTCTTGATCGCCCTCGACTCACGGCGACCACGTGCGAGTGCGTCTTTGTGTGCTTGGGACATAGCCATGCCGAATCCTCCTAATGCTTCTCCGTCGGACGAGACAATAATGCCACATTTGGAGCCATCGGAGCGGCCGAATCGGGGACAAAGAAACCCCGCGAGCGGGACCGGAGGGTTTCCATGTGGTGGGCCCTACTGGACTTGAACCAGTGACCTCTTGCGTGTCGAGGAACCCGACTTATCCGCCCACATTCGATGGTGTCCGTGGGAATCTTCGAAAATGAGGGCTGAGCAGGCCTTTCGCGAAGCTCAGGCCAGTTTGGTAGGAGTCTCGGGGACTCTCTTCGGCCCCAAACCGGCCAGTTGGCACCCTGGATGGCACACTGGGAGTCGGGGGTAGCTCAGCCAAGGTTCGCGACAGCGAACCAGGCAAGACCCGATACTCCCACGACGAAGAGGACCCCAGCGGTTACCGACAAGTAAAAGGCAACGGGCCCGCCCATGAAAGTCCTCTCGGCCGATCCAGACTTGAGCCTGTGCTGCAAGGACATTGCCGTCATGACATAGGTTGTCAACAGAAGGACCAAGCTGAGTATGAGGGCAACCCAGGATCCGACTAGCACACACACTTTGACGGGCGGGGACTTGGCCAGGCGCTCAGCGAGCACCACGGAGAGGCTGAGCGACCCGCCTGACAATGTGAGAAGAACTCTGTCATAGCCATCGATCGTCTGTCCTAGGCGAGCCCGTAAGTAATCACGCTCGCGTCGATCGGGCTCCGAGCCGTTCTGTGTCATTCGCCCCCAATACTCCGCGGCAACCCAACAACGTGCCGGCAAGACGGACAATCTGGATGAGTAACGAATCCACCGCTATGACGTTAGATCCGCTCTGCGCCGGCTACAGGGGTTTAGTTGTAGTCTAAGGCCGCGGACACTCTCATCACCTGGTCTGTTGCGGTCCGGGTGTACCCCTCGGTGGTCAGAGGGCGCTCATGACGTGCGAATTCCATCACCGATCGGAGGTTCTCTGTTGTCGAGCGCTGTGGTTAGCGACGTGCGTCGCAGCTGGTGGGTCCGAACCTTGCCGAGTCCGGCCGGCCGACGAGGACCTTTCCGGATGTCCGGCTCAAGTTGACGGTCGATCCTCACGCGGCTGGCTTCAACTGGATGATGTTTGTCACCCAGCCGTCGTAGTCGCAGTCGTCGCAGTGGTAGTAGACCTCGCGGCCCCCAGGATCGCTCTGCTCGATCCTCCGACCGCAACCGTTACACCCTATAATTAGGAGCTGATCCACAGGATCAAAGTACCAGTCCACCCATCTGTCACAAAGAACCGCACCACGCACAGACCTCAGGGCTGAGATTCAACAGCCGAGGCGTGAACCCAGATAGTTCCGAAGTTGTGATGCCGGCCATCGAAGATGGTTTGCGCGGCTGTTGAACGAGTCCCAACCCAGCAGAGCTCTACATCCGAGTCAGCCGATGAATGGCATACAGATGCGAATCTCTTCGGCGCATGCCCCCGATAGATGACAACCGCGTTGCCGCCTCAAGCGTCAATCCGCGCCTGCGTGGTCGCTGGGTTCTCGACATCGAGCGGCTGAGCGCCGTAGATCCTGGCGGTAGCACCATTCATCCGGCCAACTCGTCCTCGGTGAGGATCGCGGGAATCCTAGCCATCGTCTTGCACCCACCTCTACAGGAGATGAGCGCTTAACGCGTGCGCTCATCAAGATCCCTGAAATTGAATGACATTCGGCTCGACCCTATTGGTTGTCTTCCTCAGACCCAGAGATGCCCGAATCCCGTTCCTGGATATGGTTGGCACCCTGAGTGGCACCCTCACGACGAAGCGCTCGTAACCCACATTAGGCCGAAACGAAGAAACCCCCCGCCGTAGCGGGGGATTCGGTCGTGGGCCCTACTGGACTTGAACCAGTGACCTCTTGCGTGTCGAGCAAGCGCTCTAGCCAGGCTGAGCTAAGGGCCCTCGAGGCGACGACCGGAATCGAACCGGTGTGACGGGTTTTGCAGACCCGCGCCTAACCACTCG
>DATDPT010000097.1:0-2836 GCA_035292605.1 Acidimicrobiia bacterium | reverse complement strand
CTTCGACCCCTCAGCCAAGGAGAGGCTCTTGGAGGGCCTGGACTGGATCGGGATGACACTGACCCACGAGGAATCGATCACCCGCCACGAGATGAACCGGCCCGCTTGGCTCCCGGTGAGCACCGGGAGCCCGACCGCTTAGCCGGCCTCGCCCAACGCCGGTGCAAAACCAAGTGCGCCCATCAATGCCTGGAACTGTTCCAACCGCAGCGACTGTGGCCCGTCGCTGAGAGCCTCCTCGGGGTTGGGGTGGATCTCCACCATGATCCCGTCGGCCCCGATTGCCTGGGCCGCCAGCGCCAGTGGCGCCACCAGGTCCCGGTCACCGGCGGCGTGCGAGGGGTCGACGATGATCGGAAGGTGGGTGTGACGGCGCAACACCGGGACCGCGCTCAGGTCCAACGTGTTCCTGGTCGAGGTCTCGAAGGTGCGGATGCCCCGCTCGCAGAGCATTACCTGTTGGTTCCCCCCGGCCAGGATGTACTCGGCTGCCTGGAGCAACTCCTCGAGCGAGGAGCTCATCCCACGTTTGAGGAGGACCGGGCGGTGGGCGCGACCGGCGGCGTTGAGCAGGGAGAAATTCTGCATGTTGCGGGCCCCGATCTGGAGAATGTCGGCCTTCTTGGCCACTCCGTCCACGTCCTCGGGTGACAGCACCTCGGTGACCACCGGGAGCCCGTATGCCTTCCCCGCCTCCGCCAGCATCTCCAGACCGTCATAACCGAGGCCCTGGAACGAGTAGGGAGACGAGCGGGGCTTGAAACACCCGCCCCGGAGGATCGATCCTCCGGCTTCCTTGACCGCCTTGGCCGCGGCCATCACCTGGTCCCAGGACTCGACGGCGCAGGGGCCGGCGATCATGATCATCTCGTCGCCGCCTACTTTCACCCCTGCCACCTCGATGATGGTGTTGTGCGGCTTGTGGACCCTGCTTCCCAGCTTGTACCCCTTGGGGGTTGCCGACGAGGGGGCGACCGCGCCCAATGCCGAAAGACCCCTCGGCGCTCCCCTGGCCACGTCGCGCTCCACCGGGCGGGGGCGAAGGTCCCGTGAGGGGTAGCTGCCCAGGATTCGCAAGAACCGGAGCTGTTTGGTCAGAGCGTCGAAGACCGACTGCACCACGGGGTCGGAGATGTTCCCGTCGAAGTCGAGATAGAACAGCTCCTCTCTCGGATTGTTGGGAATCGGCCTCGACTCCAGCATCACCAGGTTGATGTCCGCCTCGCGGAACACGGCGAGGGCGTCCATTAGGGCCCCGGGATGGTTTCCCACCGCCATCACGATCGAGGTCTTGGACGGCACCCCCTCGGGCACCTCGGCCGGTTGAGCCGAGACCACCACGAAGCGGGTGTAGTTCTCCTCCTGGTTGGCGACCCCGGTCTTGAGGATGTCGAGCCCGTAGAGCCGGGCGGCCTCCTCACTGGCGATGGCGGCCACGGTCGGGTCGTTGATCTCTCCGATCCTCTTGCCGGAAAGCGCAGTGTCCGAGAAGTAGACCAGCTCGACGTGGTCCAGACCGGCGAGGAACTCCGAACACTGGGTCACCGCCTGGGGGTGGCAGTAGATCCGTTTCAAACCGGTTATCGAGGCGCCGGCCACCCCGAGCAGGCAGTGGCGGACCCGGAATCGGACATCACCGACGAAATGGAGCTGGCTGTCGAGAAGAACGTCGTAGACCTCGGAGATAGCGCCGGAAGTCGTGTTCTCCATTGGGAGCACGGCAACGTCCGCGTTTCCTTCCTGCACCGCGCGAATCGCATCGGCGAAGGTCGATGAGCGGACATAGCTCGGGGTGATCCCCTTGGCGTCGAAGAACTGCTGCGCGGCGAGATGGCTGTAGGAGCCGTCGATCCCCTGGATGGCGACGGTGATCGAATCCGGTGTCGACTCGGTGCGCCCCAGGAACTCCTGTTGCACCCGAACCGAGTCGTTGATGATCTCCCTCCATACCCGGTTCACCAACCCGGAATCGAGGTCGTGGCTCATCCCGGAGTTGATCCGGTCCGAGATCAGGTCCTCCTCGCGGGACATGTCTCTCGAAGGGCGGGCATGAAGCCCTTTTTCCCTGGCCACGCGGAGGCTGAACGCCTTGCGCTCGGCGAGGAGCTTGAGGATCTCGGCATCGACTCGGTCGATGTCGTCTCGTATCTGGTTGATGTCGTCTTCGTGTTGTTCGTCGTTGCTGGTCATCTCATTCTCTGGTTCGGGACGCGTTGCGTCAGAGTTGGGTATCAGGAGTAACGCGGGGGTGGGTGAATCGGCGCTAGGCGCCGAAGTAGAAGTAGGCGAACCCGAAGAAGCGCTGAGCAGCGCCGGGGAGGGTCGGGGTGGTCATCGCCTTCATGTGCCGGAGATTATCCACAGACGGCCAGGCTTATGTCAAGAGCTAGCGTATCGAGGGTGAACAAAACCCGTCTCTCGCTGGGGATCGTCCTCGTCCTGGCGGGTGCGGGGTGGGCTCTGCAGGGTCTCGATGCCGGCTTCGTCCCTACCAGTGCGATGACCGGTGAGGTCACCTGGATCGTCCTCGGATTCCTGGGAGTAGTCGCCGGGCTCGGGCTCATCTGGTGGAGCCGAAAACCAAATGAGTCAAAAGACCTGGGTGACAAGGACCGGTAGCGGAGGGCGTACCGGATAAGCTGATCGGTTGAGGCGGTTATATGAGCCAACCACCCGAGCGGCCAGGTGTAGCCCTTCCCCCTGAGGAGGCACAACGCTTCATATACGCCTGTTCCCACGAGCGGCGCTCCCCCATCACCCACCGGCTGACCGACGGTTCCTCTTACGGGTGGATCCACCTCTTCATACGAAGCAACAGCGAAGACGGCGGCGGAGA